>CAMYMN010000006.1:0-53975 GCA_947259395.1 uncultured Gammaproteobacteria bacterium
TGCGGTATTACAGTGTCCATCGGTGAAACGGACCTCCAATATAGTAACCTCCAAATTTAACGAAGGTCTGGTGTTGGCCTATTCTGTTGAAAAAGCCCGTATTTTTTCGAACGATAAAATTATTTCCTTTTTAACGAATTTAAAATTTTCGGATACGGGGGGACACTCAGGACTAACGATCTTTTCCTACAGAATTACTGAGAAGCCACCGTATTACGTACCATGAGAAGTTCAGAACGTTTTGGCGTTCTGCAGAAAACAGCTCCTCACGATTTTTCGGCTTTTTCAACAGAATAGGCCGGGACTTGCCGTTTGCAGCATCAGAGTTTTGACTTTGATCAGACACTGTCCGTCGAATCGAGTGGGCCGCAATGTAGCACTTTGTTTGCACTTTGAAGAAACTGTAGGGCGGGGATAGGCGGCATAACTTGTTGTTTTAACTGGTGGAGCGGAGGAGGATCGAACTCCCGACCTTCGCATTGCGAACGCGACGCTCTCCCAGCTGAGCTACCGCCCCATGTGGTGGATCGAAATCTTGCCGGCAGGAGAACATATTGTAGACCAGTCGCCTTCAATGCTGAAGCACCGGTCACGCGTCAAATAGATTTCGCAATGCTGATTGGAGATGGGTAAGGCGCGTGAGGGGACTACTTATTTCGAGCAGATACTGTTTGACGACTGTATCCAACGGCAAGATCTCCGCCAGCCGGTAACTCACCCAGCTTGCGTCCTCAAAGTGCCGTTGCACTGAGGCGTAGAGCGGTCCCGCTTCTTCTATAATCTCGGACAGCAAATGCCCAAGTTTCGCGTACTTGGACGGTAACGCTATCACTGGGTCGCCGGGGATCAAGGCAACCTCTGCGGTCAACAGTTGATTGGATTGAATTTGGGTGCCTTGGATCGTAAATCGATCACCGCCTTCGGCGACAATGCCAAGCAACCCATCCGGCAGCGTATGCCAATCCACGATAGTGGCCAAGGTGCCGATTTCATGGGGTTCGGCCGGGGTTCCAGCCTCTTTGCCGTCGCGAATCAAACACACGCCAAATGGTGTTTGTTTCTTAACGCAATGACTGACCATTTCGAGATAGCGGGGTTCAAAAATGCGTAATGGAATAGGCCCTCCGGGGAACAACACGGTACTCAGGGGAAACAGCGGTATGGTGAGGGTGTCCATCAATAATCGGTTTGTGCGTAGCGGGCCTGTCAGCGTACGCTTAATGGCGCGGCCATTGCAAGGCGCGACATGGCATTGAGCAAAATTGTTTCTGGAGGGCAAACGGGTGTAGATCGCGCGGCTTTAGACGTGGCGCTGGAATCGTCGATTCATTGCGGAGGCTGGTGCCCGGCCGGACGCCGTGCGGAAGATGGCAGCATCGATACGCGCTACCCGTTACAAGAGACACCCAGTGATCAATATACCCAGCGTACTAAATGGAATGTTCGTGATTCACAAGGTACGTTGATTATTAGCGACCGGCCGCTCACTGGGGGCACACTGTTTACTAAGGCCTGCGCCGAAAGGCTGCACAAACCCTATTGGATTAGTGAGACAATGGGGACGCTGGACGTTAACGCATTCCGGCGGTGGTTGAAAACCAACCGCATTGAAATACTTAACGTTGCGGGCCCGCGAGAGAGTCATCGGCCGGGCATTTACGAACACGCAAAAGCATTGTTGCAACGCTTATTGGGTGATCCTGAACAAAGGGGTGAGTGATGCCGTATTCGACTATCGTCTCGACTGAGATCATGAAACAACATCTCGATGATCCTGGCTGGATCGTGTTCGATTGCCGGTTTGCCCTGGATGACACCGAACGCGGTCGACGCGACTATCGGCAAGCGCATATTCCCGGGGCCTATTACGCCCATTTGGATGAGGACTTGTCGGCGCCGCGGCGGGCTGACAGCGGTCGCCATCCGCTGCCCGACATCGAGCCTTTCTCCGCTTGGTTGGCGCGGCACGGGGTTAGCGATAAGGAACAAGTGGTGGCCTATGATGACGCCGGCGGGTCGTTCGCTGCGCGATTGTGGTGGATGTTGCAGTGGTTGGGCCACGGCGCCGCGGCGGTGCTCGATGGCGGCTGGCAGGCGTGGACCGACGCCGGCTATCCGGTGAGTCAGGACCTCAGGCCGAGCGCCCATAAGGCGTTTACGCCGCGGCCCGACCGGTCGCGGTGGCTGGATGTCAATCAGTTGATCGACGCGATGAATACCGATGCGATCCTGGTGCTTGATGCCCGGGCTGCGAAACGGTATGCCGGAGAAATGGAGCCGGTGGATCCGGTAGCCGGGCATATACCCGGCTCGGAGAATCTGTACCATATGATGAACCTCGGGGAAGACCGGCGATTTCAATCCGCCGAGATCCTCCGCGATCGATTTGCGGCGCTATTGCGAGGGCGTGACGCGAGTACGGTGGTGCACAGCTGTGGTTCCGGGGTCTCTGCGTGTCACAATATGTTGGCGATGGAGGTTGCCGGGCTGACCGGTTCGAAGCTGTATCCTGGATCTTGGAGCGAATGGATCACAGATCCCCAGCGGCCGATCGCGACCGGCCGGGAATGAAAGCACGATATGTTAGGTCCGACCCATTGGTGTCCCATTAAAACCCCAGTGCCGCCAATTCATGTCATTCCGAGCCTCGCGAGGAATCTCACCGTCTTACACGTTGGTGACGAGTTTGACACGGTGAGATCCCTCGGCTTTTAGCCTCGGGATGACAGTTAAAATGTGCCTCAGGATGACAACAATAAGGACCCTTTCTGAGCGTAGCCGAAGGACCTTCGCCGTTTTCTCGCGCCGAGAAGGTGTGTTTGGTGGAGGCGGCGGGAATCGAACCCGCGTCCGCAAGCCCTCCGCACACCGGATCTACATGCTTAGTTCGCCCTTATTTTGACTGACCGCACACCGGCGAACGAGCGTACTAGTCAGCGAGTCCGCTTGAATTTAACGCAACGTTAACGGACGCAACGTTACGCGATCCTATGTGATTTGACCCCTCGAATCCCAATCCGTAGGCAAATCAGGTGAGAGGACTAGCCGGGATTAAGCGGCCAGTTGGTAGTTGTCGTCGTTGGCAACTAATGGTTTGCGGCTGGATTTACGAGGAATTCCGCACCTCGGCATGCCCCGATGGTTTCGCGACCCACGTCGAAGCCGTGTCGCCCCCATGAGGTGGTATATGGGGCCAATTATACGGGATTTCCAGTTGTATCGCGCCTTAGCAGGATTTATGGGCCTCCAGCGTCAGAACACGGCGTTTACTACCGATCGCGGCGCGGTGAGATTCCACCCGTGTGCCCCCGTGGTAACCCTGGTCACGGCCGCTACCGGCGGTTTTTGGCGTCCCACGCATGACGCGCTGTGGATACCTCAGCGCTCTCGCGTCACTGCGCCCGATGCCCGGGGTTCTCGTCTAGCGGGTTAATTTTTGCAGCCGTTGTTTATCCCGCTCCCATTCCCGCTGCTTGATGGCGGCGCGTTTATCGTGAAGCTTTTTGCCCTTGGCGAGGGCAATCTTGAGTTTCACGCGCCCGGATCGCCAATATAGGGACAGCGGCACCAGCGTGTAACCACGACGCACTACGGCGCCGACGAGACGATCGATTTCAGTCCGGTTCATCAATAATTTGCGGCTGCGTGTCGGATCAGGGTGAACGTGGGTGGAGGCCGACGGCAGCGGCGAAATGTGCGCCCCAAACAAGAACAACTCCCCGTGGCGCACGATCACATAGCTTTCTTTGAGTTGACCACGTCCGTCGCGCAGGCTCTTCACCTCCCAACCCTCCAGCGCCAGGCCGGCCTCGAATTCCTCATCAATGTGATAGTCGTGCCGCGCCTTCTTATTGAGTGCGATCGTCGTGGACGCCGGTTTAGTTTTTTTCTTGGCCATAGAGTTGATACCACTCTTTATGCAACACTAAAACTAATTTGTCAGACTCGTCAATCAAACGGCGATATTAGACTCGGATTGTTACGCTAGACTTCGTGCGCACGATGCGCAGTTCCCAGATCTGAAGCATTTATCGAATATGGTTAACGTGGACGTACACGTCAATTATGTACATGCCCAGTGGTCTTCGCGGTGGGTGTTCGTGTTGGCGGCGACGGGCTCGGCGGTGGGACTTGGAAACATCTGGAAGTTTCCCTACATGGTGGGCCAAGGCGGTGGGGGAGCGTTCGTGCTCGTTTATCTCATCTGCATCGTGCTTATCGGTATCCCCATAATGATGTCCGAGGTGCTGTTGGGTCGCCGGGCACGCCGCAGCCCGGTGAACACCATGCGCCTGCTGGCCCAAGACGAGGGTGCCAGTCCGGCATGGCAGTTTGTGGGTTGGTTGGGCATGGCCACCGGATTCTTGATTCTGTCGTTTTACAGCGTGGTCGCTGGGTGGACTCTTGCCTATGTGTTCCGCACCGCGAGCGGCTTGTTCGCGATGGAAAATCCGGAACGCATCAAGGCCCTGTTCGGAGTTTTTGTTACCGATCCGCAACAGGTGTTGGCCTGGCACACCTTATTCATGATGATGACGACCATCATCGTCGCACGCGGGGTGCGCGCTGGGTTGGAAAGGGCAGTAAAGTTCATGATGCCGGTGTTATTCATTCTGTTGCTGGCGTTGGTGTTTTATTCCATGGGCAGCGGCGGTTTTGATGCGGGGTTTGAGTTCCTGTTCCACACCGACTTCAACAAACTCACGCCAGCGGTGATCCTCGGGGCGATGGGTCAGGCTTTTTTCAGTCTGAGTTTGGGTATGGGCGCGATCCTGATTTACGGTTCCTATCTACCGCAGCAGTCCTCGATTGCCGGATCGACCTTTATGATCGTCATCGCCGACACGGTGATAGCATTGTTGGCGGGGCTCGCAGTGTTTCCAATCGTGTTTGCCAATGGGCTGGAACCCGGGGCGGGCCCTGCTTTGATCTTTGAAACCTTGCCGATTGCCTTCGGGCAGATGCCCGGTGGACTGTTCTGGGGAACGTTGTTTTTTGTGTTGTTGGTGTTCGCCGCGTGGACGTCGGCGATCTCATTGATCGAGCCGGCGGTGGCGTGGCTGACCGAAACCCGCGGACTCGGCCGCGTGATTTCCGCGGTCCTGACCGGTGGACTCGCTTGGTTACTGGGCATACTTACGATCATGTCTTTTAGTGACTGGGCGTTCTCGTTTCGCTTTTTGGGCGTGGAAAAAACCAATGGTTTTTTCGATATTTTCGATTTATTGACGACAAACATTACACTACCGTTAGGAGGCATCCTGATTGCGCTGTTCGCGGGTTGGAAAATTCAACGCGATCACTCCCGGGAAGAGTTGACTCTCAGGAGTCATGCCGGGTTTGAGATGTGGTTGTTCCTTACCCGTTTCGTGTCGCCGGTATTGGTGGGTGTGTTACTGTTTTATTTGTTATTTGGGCATTATTTCAATGCATAAAGTCGAACGTTCGGCATTAGTACCTTTTAGCGCCGAGGAGATGTATGCGTTAGTCGCAGACATTCCCCGCTATGGGGAGTTCTTAAACTGGTGCGACGCTGCAACCGTGATTTCAGACCAAGGCGATACCGTAACCGCATCGATCATGATCGCATTTAAGGGATTAAAGAAGAAATTCACGACTAGAAACACCATGAAGCCCTTCGAATCGATCGCTATAAAGCACGTTGAGGGGCCATTCCGCAATCTGGAGGGTGTGTGGCGGTTCACGCCGTTGAACGAAAAGGCGTGCAAGATCGAGTTGGATCTACATTTTGATTTCGACAGTAAGGTGGTCGCAGCGTTGGTGGGACCGGTCTTTTCGCACATCTCCAACACCCAAGTAGATGCGTTCCATAAGCGTGCCCAATCGATCTATGGAAAACGATAGTAAAATCAATGTCGAAGTTGCTTATGCCGAGCCCGAGCGGCAATATCTGCTCGAACTCACGGTGCCGGCCGGCAGCGATGTCCAACACGTGCTGAACGAGTCGGGATTCATCGAACGGCACAGGCTCGACTTGAGCATAAACAGGGTCGGAATCTTCGGCCGGTTCGTGGCGTTGGATCACTTGGTCTCCGCTGGCGACCGGGTCGAGGTTTATCGTCCTTTAACCGCCGATCCCAAAGAAATCAGACGGGAACTTGCGGCGCAAGGCAAGACCATGGGAAGGGGAAAGACGAGCAGTTAACGCCGGCGGTGGTTGTACTCGCTATTTTTTGAACACCTTGTCCCAACCGCGGCGAAATATTCCTTTTTTCTTGTTTGGTTGCGGTTCAGTGACCTTGGTACCGCCGGTAGATGCCTCGGCCTGTGGCGGCATCGAGCCGCTCTCTCCGGCGATAACGTCTCCTTGAATCTCGCGAAACGCCTCATCATCAAAAACAATGGTGATTCGCCTATGTTCGGCTTGTTTGGCATTTCCCGCCCGGAAAGAATAGTAATAATCCCAACGGTCGTTGTGGAATGGGTCCACTACCAAGGGGGTGCCCAGTAAGTAGCGCACTTCGCGCTTTGTCATACCTTGCTTCAACTGTCCGAGTTGTTCAGCGCTGACGACGTTACCTTGCTGAATATCGATTTTGTATGGGCGAATGCAGCCGCTGAGAAACACCGTTATGGACAGGGCAAGGATAAATACTAACCGTCGCATGGAAATCGTCACCTTGTGAGTGCGCGGATGATAACGAATGTCGGCCGTTTGGTAAATCGCGGGCGGTCTGGGTTCAATATGCGGCTAAAGATATTTCAATACCGGGGTTTCATCGCAGTTATTGAATTTGTAACAGGTGACACAAATTCCCCAGACCTTTTCCGGCAATACGTGCTTGGAGACGTTCTCAAATCCCCATTTGTGAAAAAATTGCGGAACGTAGGTCAGCGCCATCAGACGTTTGAATCCACGCGCGCGTGCTTCGTTGATCAAGTGTTCCACCAATCGACGGCCGAGTCCTTGCCCGGCATAGTCCTCGGCGATCATCAAACTACGAATCTCGGCAAGTTCCGGAGTGAAAATCTCAAGCGCCCCACAGCCGACGACCCGAGATTGGTCTTCAATGACATAGAAATCGTCCAAGTTGCGCCGGATGTCGTCCACAGTTCGTGGCAGGACATTGCCGAGTGCTGCGTAACGTTCCATCAAAACGCCAATCGCGAGCGCATCTTGGTCGCTCGCGTGGCGAACCCCCGCTTGTTGCGGATTTTTGAACTCCGAGTCATCCATCTGGGGGATAGGTTTGTGCAATCGGGTTGATCAAATACACCAGGTGACGTTATTCCACCACAGACAGCGACGGTGGTTCAGCGCGGTGGGCAGTGCGGGACAACATATCATAGGCGTGCGCCATGGTTTGCTCAGTAATCCTGACGCCGCCAAGCATACGGGCGATTTCCTGGACGCGTTGGTCATCGGTTAGGGGAATAATTGTAACGCGCACACCGTTATCGTCGTACTTCTTGACTTGATGGTGATGGTCACCCTGCGCCGCAACCTGGGGTAGGTGCGTGATACAAATCACTTGGCGTGTTTGCGCCAGTAACCGCAGCCTGTGTCCAACGATCTCCGCCACGCCGCCGCCAATACCAACATCGACTTCATCGAAGATTAACGTAGGTACGCGTCCAACCCGCGCTGTGATCGCCTGGATCGCTAAGCTGATGCGGGACAACTCGCCACCGGAGGCGACCTTTTTCAGTGGCCTCGGTGGCTGATCGCGATTGGTGCTGACCTGGAAAATAATGTCATCAAACCCGAAACGTGTGGGCACCGTGCGGTCTCGTTCCGCCAGCGTCACTTCGAAGCGCCCGCCCTTCATTCCCAACTCTTGCATTTGCTCGGTGACCAGCTTAGATAGTTTTGCCGCTGAGGTGCGCCGCTGTTTAGAAAGCCCGTCGGCGGTTTTTTCGTAATTTGCTTGGGTATCTTGGAGAGATTTTTGCAGGCCTTCGATACTCGTGTCTTGGTGTTCGAGTGTCTTGAGTTTATTCGCCAATTCCTGATGAATACGGATCAATTGATCAGGCTCGCACTGATGTTTTCGCGCCGAATTCAGCAGTGCGCTCATGCGTCGTTCGACTTCATCCAAACGCCCGGGGTCGAGTTCAATACCACTCGCCAGCTGCCGCAGCTGCGTTATCGCTTCATCAATGTGAATGGAAGCTTGATTTATGAGATCGATGGTCTGAGACAGTCTCGGTTCGTAGTCCGACAACCCATTCAATTCGTTTAGACATTTGCTGATTGCACTTGAAACCGCATACTGTTCGGCCTCATAAAGATGTTGATAACAAAACTCGATGCCTTCTCGAAGTTCATTCGCATGTGCCAGTTTGGTGTGTTCTTGTTCGAGTTGTATAAACTCGTGATCCTGCAGTTTCATCTGTTCAAGCTCGGTGGTTTGAAATCTCAACAAGTCAATTTCATGCAGCCGAGTCGCGGATTCGCTGGTGACATTTTCCAGTTGTAACTGCAGCCGTTTGAGCTCTCCATAGAGTTCTGCAAGCTGGTAAACGGCTTTACCTTGGGATGCGAAATCGTCAACGATTTGACGCTGTGTATCGATCCGCAGCAGTGATTGATGTTCGTGTTGACCGTGCATATCGATGATCCGCTGACTGAAGTCGCGTAACAACTGTAGGGTTACCGGACGGCCGTTGATAAAAGCCTTGGTGGGTTTGTTGCGGTACAGCAGGCGGCGTAACACACAACTGTCTTCTTCATAGAGCTCATGCTCCTGCAGCCAAATCGCGGCGTCTTCCTCGGGATCAAGTTCGAGGCCGGCGTTGATCTCCGCCGAATCGGCGCCGTGGCGGATGTTGTCCGCGTCGGTGCGCGCACCCAATGCCAGCATCAGCGCATCTACTAAAATTGATTTTCCCGCGCCGGTCTCACCTGTAAGCACCGTCAAGCCTGGCTCCAGAACGACTTCGATCTGGGGGACAATGGCGAAATTGCGGATAAATAGCGACGTCAACATGGGCGTTAGATAGCTTCCCCCCAGCCGAGCTTTGATCGTAACGCGACGTAATGATCATGTTCGAGGGTGCGCACAAAACTTACGGTCTCTTGTGACCGGCGCACGCGTATCTTTTCGTCTCCATCGAGATGCAAGATGATCTTTCCATCCAAAGAGACGTAGGCGCAGCGTTCACAAATATTGATCAAGTTGAAATCGATGATGCTCGAATCCCTGAACGCAATCGGGCGGTGGGACAGCATATGTGGGCAGATAGGCACCATAATTAGGGCTTCCAGCTGCGGATGCATAATCGGGCCTCCGGCGGATAGGGCATAAGCGGTGGACCCGGTGGGTGTTGCGACGATAATGCCGTCCGCGCGTAGCTTGGTAACGAAGTCCCCATCTACGAAGGTCTGGATTTCGATCAGGCGTTCCATGTCACTTTTGCCGATTACCATGTCATTGAAGGCATTGTCGGAATAAAGGACGTCATCGTCGCGGATAACCTCAACATTAATCATCATCCGTTGTTCGAGCTCATATTCGCCATCGAGAATTCGGCCGATGTCCTCGTACATCTCGTTGAGGGAAATATCCGTGAGGAAACCTAAGCGACCCATGTTGACGCCAACCAAAGGCACATTGAAGTGTGCCAATGATCGGGCTACGTGCAACATCGTTCCATCACCGCCGACAACAATGCCAAGATCAATTCGATTTTCTATGTCTTTGGCGGACATTACCTGCACCGACGCAGCTCGAACTTCTTGCGCCGTGGTTTCATCCACCAGCACCTCAACATTGCGATAGTGGAGGTATTCGCTGAGGCTGTTCATCGCGTCCCGGACACCGGGATCTTTATATTTTCCAAACAACCCGATGGTTGTGAATTGTTTCGACATCGATTTGCGCGGTTTGTCCTTGAGGCCCGGATGATACGGATCGGGCGAGTGGTCATTTCGCGGGAACCCTCGATTCTCGTCGATTTCTTCGACAGAGTGAACTTTTTCGCGACCTGAACCGATGCCCGGGTGCGCAGCGCGTGACGAGTTTGGGCTATTGTCAATAGGGTTGTCGGATATGACTGATGTTGACAGTCCGGCGTGACGTTGATAGCGTCTTTCATTAGCACTCCGTAGATCCGAGTGCTAAGAACGATACGTAACTAGCTGAACCGTAATGAAGCTGAATGATCGCGCGGAAACGCTGCTTAGATCTCTGATCGAGATTTACATCAATGAGGGACAACCAGTTGGGTCCCGGACGCTGGCGCGTCAAATTAAACTCAACCTGAGTCCGGCGACGGTCAGGAATGTGATGTCGGACCTCGAGGATCTTGGCCTCATCCACTCGCCTCACACTTCCGCTGGACGGATACCGACTCAGAAAGGTTATCGCTTTTTTGTTGACTCTTTGTTACAGGTAAAACCGCTTGAGCAACTTACGCTCGAGGAGATGCAAGACAAATTTTCTAATGAGAGCGATCCGCAGCTGCTGCTAAACAAGGCGTCCGAACTCCTGTCACAAGTCACTCATTTTGCTGGTGTCGTTCTAATACCCGGCCAGCGGAGCTCATTGTTCCGGCAGATCGAATTTGTGAAGCTGGCGTCACAGCGTGTGCTAACGATCCTGGTCACCGATGACGGCCGAGTTCAAAATCGCGTGATACCCACTGACCGCTCATATTCGGCAAGTGAGCTTGTTGAAGCAGCGAATTTTTTCAATCAAGTCTACGCAGGAACATCATTGGCGGATGTTCGCCGCGGGCTGCTCAAAGAAATGCAAAAAGACAGTGACGAAATGCATCGCATTACCGCTACTGCTTTGGCGGTAGCAGGTAAACTCTTTGACGATGAGGATGACGGCGGCGACGCGGTCATGTTGAGTGGTGAGGAGAACCTATTCAACGTGCCCGATCTTTGTCAAATAGAAAAACTGCAGAAACTTTTCGATGCGTTCAAAACGAAACAAGATCTGCTGGATCTTCTTGATCGAAGCATGAGGGTCGGCGGCATCAGCATCTTCATCGGCGGGGAGTCGGGATACCAATCATTGGACGATTGCAGTGTGGTAACCGCCCCCTATGACCACGACGGAGAAATCATCGGGACGGTGGGCGTAATTGGACCGACACGTATGTCCTACGACGAGGTCATCCCAGTTGTGGACGTGACTGCCCGCCTGTTGAGCGGTGCTCTTTCCACACCCTCCGATCGATTGGAATAAGCCCAATAAAGCAAAGTTATTAAAATGGGTTGGGGACAGCGCCGGTAATTCAAATAGGAATATCAACCAGGGGTTGTCGCGCGCGGCTTGAAATCCGCCCGCAGTGACCCCAACTCGTGCATCAGTACGCTGTGGAGTGATTTTTAGGTGAAGAAAAAGCGCAACGCGGGACGCAGGTCCCATACCAAGCCTCAAGAGACACACGCCGACCAAGCCGAGCCGGCGACCCCTGCGCAGACAGCCGCGCCCGAAAGCGTGGTGGAGAGTTCTGCCGCAGCGGCGGCGGCTACGCTAGGTGAGGAGGGTACGACGGCAGCGGATGTGGATGCTGTCGACGTTGAGGCCCTGCAAAGCGGCCTGGATGACGCAATGACGGAATTGGAACAACTTAAAGATAAGTTCCTAAGGGCAAAGGCGGAAATCGAGAACACCCGGCGCCGGGCCGACAATGAAATCGCTAATATCCGCAAGTACGCAATTGAACGTTTCGCCTCCGAAATGCTTACCGTCCGAGACAGTTTGGAGTTGGCGAAGGCGGTTGATCTTGATGAACAAGACGCGACGGCCCTGGAACGGATGCTGGAGGGGTTGGAACTGACCTTGAAGCAGATGGACAGCGTATTCGAGAAATTCGCCATTCGCGTCGTGGCCCCGGAACCTGGCGAGAAGTTGGACCCAGAACGGCACCAGGCGATGAGTATTCAGGAATCCAGCGATATTCAACCCAATCATATTCTGACGGTTATCCAAAAGGGATACACGCTTCAGGATCGCTTGATTCGACCGGCGATGGTGATTGTCGCCAAAGCGGCGGAACCCGCGGCAAGCGAGCCGCCGGAGCAGGAAAAAGCTTGAAAAACCACGAATTGTACCCATCTTCATTAACAGTTCGACTATTGAATAGGCACAACGAGTTTTAGGGGAAACCACTATGGGAAAGATCATCGGTATTGACCTTGGCACCACCAACTCCTGCGTAGCAGTGATGGACGGCGACAAAGCCCGGGTCATCGAAAATAGCGAGGGGGACCGCACTACGCCGTCGGTGGTGGCGTATACCGAAGATGGTGAGGTGCTGGTAGGGCAACCGGCCAAGCGTCAGGCGGTGACCAATCCCCATAACACGTTATTTGCCATCAAGCGTTTGATTGGTCGTAAGTATGACGAAGATGTGGTGCAGCGTGATATCGGGCTGATGCCTTACAAGATAATCAAGGCGAGTAACGGAGATGCCTGGGTGAATGTAAACGGCAAGGAGATGGCGCCGCCTGAGCTTTCGGCGCGCGTCCTGCAGAAGATGAAAAAGACCGTTGAGGACTACCTGGGGCAAGAAATCACCGAGGCGGTGATTACTGTGCCCGCTTATTTCAACGACTCACAGCGCCAAGCCACTAAAGATGCCGGACGGATCGCGGGTCTGGACGTGAAGCGTATCATCAATGAGCCCACTGCCGCGGCATTGGCTTATGGTCTCGAAAAGCAAAAGGGTGATCACAAGATCGCGGTGTACGACTTGGGTGGCGGAACCTTCGATATCTCAATTATCGAAATCGCCGAGGTGGACGGTGAACATCAATTCGAGGTGTTGTCGACGAATGGTGACACGTTCCTAGGCGGTGAAGACTTCGACCGTCGATTGATCGATTATCTTGCCGATGAATTCAAAAAGGACCAGGGAATCGATCTGCGCGGTGATCCATTGGCGATGCAACGTCTCAAGGAAGCCGCGGAGAAGGCCAAGATTGAGTTGTCGTCTGCGGTTCAGACCGAGGTGAATCTGCCCTACATTACCGCGGACCAGGCCGGCCCCAAGCATCTGACCATGAAAGTGACGCGGGCCAAGCTGGAATCGATGGTTGAAGACCTGATACAAAGAACCGTGGATCCGTGCAAGATTGCATTGAAGGACGCAAGCACTTCGGCCGGTGAGATCGATGACGTGATATTGGTCGGTGGTCAGACGCGCATGCCGAAGGTGCAAGAGACGGTGAAAAATTTCTTTGGCAAGGAGCCACGTAAAGATGTCAACCCCGACGAGGCAGTGGCCGTCGGTGCGGCGATACAAGGCGGTGTGCTGGGCGGTGAGGTCAAGGATGTGCTGCTCCTGGATGTGACTCCCTTGTCATTGGGAATCGAGACGCTCGGCGGGGTTATGACTAAGTTGATCGATAAAAACACCACCATACCGACCAAGGCCAACCAGATATTTTCCACCGCGGACGATAGTCAAACCGCGGTTACCGTGCATGTGTTGCAAGGTGAGCGTGAGATGGCAAGCGGTAACAAGTCGTTGGGCCGATTTGACCTCACCGACATCCCCCCTGCGCCGCGGGGTATACCACAGATCGAGGTCACGTTCGACATCGATGCCAATGGCATTATGCATGTGTCGGCTAAGGATAAAGCGACGAATAAGGAAAATAAGATCGTAATCAAATCCAGCTCGGGATTGAGCGATGATGAGATCGATAAGATGGTGAGGGATGCGGAGGAACATGCCGAAGAAGACCGTAAAGCGAGGGAGCTGGTGGACGCCCGCAATCAGGGTGATGCCATGGCTCACAGTGTGCGCAAGTCGATCAAGGAGATGGGTGATAAGCTCGGTGAAGACGAAAAGAGCAAGATCGAAGATGCCCTCAAGGAATTAGACGAAGCTATGAAGGGAGACGATATCGATGCAATCAAGACGAAGACGCAGGCAGTAGCAGAAGCCAGTCATCGTTTGGCTGAAGAGATGTACAAGCAGGCAAGTTCGGAACAAGCAGAGACCGCGGAGAGTTCATCGGCGCAAGAGGGTACCACTGCTACGGAGGAAGAAAATGTTGTGGATGCCGAGTTTGAAGAAGTCAAAGACGACGAGAAGAAGAGCTGATTGTAGTTTCAAGGGTGCAGGCTAACACAGGCGTGGACGCAAGCCCACGCCTGTTTTGTTTACGCGACAAGACTTGATTACTAGGGGTGAACCCGCGGAATATTGAGCTAAATAATTCCGTTGATCGGCGCTAACAAACGCTGGAAGTGTTATGGCAAAGCGCGATTATTACGAGACATTGGGTATTCAACGCAACGCGTCGGAAAGCGAGATCAAAAAGGCGTACCGGCGGTTGGCGATGAAATATCATCCGGACCGGAATACCGGTGATGAGAAAGCCGAGGCTAAGTTCAAAGAAGCCAAAGAAGCCTATGAGATTCTCAGCGATGGGCAAAAGCGCGCCGCGTATGACCAGTTCGGACATGCAGGCGTCGATCCCACGGCTGGCGTTGGCGGTGGATTCCATGGGCCTGGTGCCGGCGGATTCAGCGACATCTTCGGCGATATATTTGGCGACATATTCGGTGGCGGTGGCCCGCGACGCTCCCGTGGGCGGGCGCGCGGTGCCGATCTGCGATATAACCTGCAATTAAACCTCGAAGAAGCGGTACGCGGCACGGAAGCCAAGATTCGCGTTCCTACCTCAGTGGTCTGTGATCGGTGTAGTGGTACCGGCGCCTCGCCGGGAACGTCGCCGGTGTCCTGCTCCACGTGCGGTGGTGCGGGTCAGGTGCGAATGCAACAAGGTTTCTTTTCCGTGCAGCAAACATGTCCGGCATGCCGGGGCAGCGGATCGGTAATCAAAGACCCCTGTGGTCGTTGCCATGGATCCGGTTTGGTCAAGGAAAGCAAGACGCTGTCGGTAAAGGTGCCGGCGGGTATCGACGAGGGCGACCAGATTCGCCTCGCCGCAGAGGGCGAGAGCGGAGGCAAAGATGGCGTACCTGGCGATCTTTACGTGTCGATCCAACTCAAGCCGCATCCGATCTTCAAACGTGACGGTGAGGACCTGTTTTGCGAAATGCCGGTGAGTTTCGCGACCCTGGCGCTCGGCGGTGAACTGGAGGTGCCTACCTTGGATGGCCGGGCGCGTATCAAGGTGCCGCCGGAATCACAGACTGAGAAAGTCTTCCGGTTGCGTGCCAAGGGTGTGAGGAACGTGCGCGGCGGGCGCGTGGGAGACTTGTATTGCAAAATCACCGCGGAAACGCCGGTGAACCTCACCAAGCGGCAAAAGGAAATGCTCAAGGAAGTGGAGAATTCTATTCGCGACGGCGGTGCGCGCCACAGCCCGCGTGAAAGTTCCTGGACCGACAAATTGCGCTCCTTCTTCGACGACTTGGTTACGTAACCTGATTACATAGCGAAGTGAGAAATCCGCCCTGTTGTGGGTGGTGCTGAGCAGAGCACGGCATCTTTTCAGGACGAGTGCTTTGTTACTCGACTACGCTCAGGACCGGCTCGCGGCGCGACAAAGCATGGTTGGTCATTGGACAGCTTAGAGAGCCGCCCATCAACCGAACAGCCGATCAGGCCTCGGATCGTTGGATTGAGGGATCCATGGTTCGAGGACCGCCTCACGCCGGCTGTTTCTTCGTGCATTCAATGCCGCGGGGTTTGCCCCCTTACCCCCGGCGCCGATGCCGACTCGAGTTGACGCGCAGTAGCAAGTTTTCGCTGATAGCCGGATTGGATAAGGTCAACGGCGACGAGAACGGCGATGGAGAAGTAAAAGGTCGTTTTCGACATCGGTTCGACGGGGAAGCCGAAGAGTTTCAGGTGCGCCTGATGGCCACCTTCTCCAAGCAATACGACACCGACGATAAGGAGAATAAACAAGCCCAGGACCTCATACTTGCGGTTGCGATGCAAAAACTCCGCGACATGGTCGGCCAAGACCAGCATAGCAATTCCCGAAATAACGATTGCCACCACCAGCACGAAAAACACATCGGTGATTGCCAGCGCCGAAAGGATCGAATCGAAACTGAAGATCAAGTTCATTAAGACAATCCAAGCGATTACCATCGTGGCCGATTTCTTGGTCGCGCTCGCGCCCTCTGATTCCAGATCCTCCACTGCAAGCATATGAGAAATCTCTTTAACCGCGGTGTACATGATGAAACCGCCACCCAACAAAAAAACCACTGTGGCAAAGTTGAATGACCCTTCCACCACCCCGGGGATGTCAATATGGAAAAGTGGTTCGGTCAAAGACGTGATGAGCTTAATCATCACAAACAGCAACACGATCCGCAATGCAACTGCGATGAGGATAC
Source organism: uncultured Gammaproteobacteria bacterium (assembly GCA_947259395.1). Lineage (GTDB taxonomy): Bacteria > Pseudomonadota > Gammaproteobacteria > Arenicellales > JAANXG01 > CALZGZ01. Next base: position 16,251 of record CAMYMN010000006.1, read on the forward strand.
CCCAGCGTCGCACCGCAGCTTGGTGCCTCAGTGGCGCCCGTTTCGATTCGATGGAGATATACAGAAGGTTGTCGAAGCCAAGTACGGCTTGGAGGAATATCAACACGCCTAGGTTGGCGAGATTTTCGATGGTAATAATATCAGCCATGGGTCAATTCTCATCTAGTCGATTTTCGCAACACGGTGTGTGGACGTGATTCGCGCGTGTCGAAGGCGCCGGCAGCGTCTTCGGAAGCGGCATGCCGCCTACGATGATCATTGCGTGGTTGCCGAACCGGAACCCAATAATTCGGCACCACGTGTAATTTAAAGGATAGCGACAGCAGACAGGGATCCAGCCCAATCATCAACGCGCAACGCTCGGCCTTGCGCTTGTCCTCGCATAGCAGGGGAACTACGCGCAGCACGGGTCCCCGCGTCATGATACGGGATCCTTGGAGCAATATACGAGCTAAACCAACGCGCCGCTACAACTGCTTCCGGCGCCGGCGGTGCATCCGAAGCAGTGCCGATCTACTGCAATCGGCGCATCGTTGATCTGTTGCGGGTCGATGTCCCATAGATGTCTTGGGCCACCATCGCCCAGGGGCAGCGCCAACATCTGATTGAAGTCGCAGTCATAGACCTGCCCCAACCAGTCAACGCTCAAAAGGTGGCGGCACATAAGATTAGGAATGTTCTGCGAATTAAAATTATCCACCAGCAACTGCTGGTAGCTCTGGGTTTGGCCGGTGCGTCGCAAATAATGCGCAAAGCGGTTGATAGGGAGATTGGTAAGGGTGAGCAAGCGGTTGAATCGAATGCCAAAACCATCGAACAGGCGGGTTTTGTAGTCCGCTTCGAGTGGTCCTTGGGTGGGCGGCAGCATAGCGCCCCCCGGATTGTAAACCAGGTCGACGACCAATCCCTCCTCAAGGCCATAACCATGCCGGTTGAGAAGGCGTAACGCCTCAATGCTCTTATTGAACACGCCGTCACCCCTTTGCTCATCGACATTCTTTTTCGAGTAACAAGGCAGCGAGCAGACCAACCGGATCCGCCTACGTGCGTACCAGCCGGCGAGATCTTCCTGATCAGGCTCAAATAGGACGGTGAGATTACACCGCGACGTGACGCGGGCGCCGTGCGCCGTAAAACCGTCCAAAAATCTGCGAAAATGGGGATTCAACTCCGGTGCCCCGCCGGTGAGGTCCACGCGCGGCAAGTGCGACTTTTCGAACCAAGCCAAGATCCGTGTCATGGTTTTCCATGACATGATCTCTTTGCGTTTTGGGCCCGCATCGACATGACAATGGGAACAAGCCTGATTACAGAGTCTGCCCAGGTTGACCTGCAGTTCGCTCAACGGCGCACGGGTGAGCAGCCCCAGACCGCTGGCGCGCAAGGTATCATCAAACGACGGACCGTCGTTGGGGATCTGGATAATCTGCGTGTTTTGTTCCATGCGTCAATAAGACAACGGGAAAGCAGGGCGCTTTCCCGTGGTGTTGTGTATCACCTTCGGGTAAACATCAGTAGCCTGGACTCTCCATGTACTTTCTACGAATAAAATGATCGATGGATATTTTACCCGGACCGTAGAAGACCAGTAGTGCCAACATCAAACCCCAAAGCTGATGTTGTTGCACTCCGGCCTCATTGAGACCCGGATAGGATATCACCGCCACGATGTTGAAAATGAACAATCCAAAGGCGGCAAAACGGCCACCGAGGCCAATGGCCAGGAATATCGGGAATAGCAGCTCGGTTGCGGTCCCAAGGTACGCCGCGGTTTTGAAATCGATCAATGGCACACTGTACTCATGTTCAAACAGCAACAAAGTGCTGGGTCCCAGGCCAATGAACGGAAATTCGCCGGTCACGGCGATTTTCGTCAAACCCGCCTTCCAGAAGACGTTGGCGACCCACAAACGGATGCCCAACAGTCCCAGAGGACTGAGAAACTCGAGACCGCGGATAATGGGTCTGGCGATATTGGCCACTGCAACGGCGATAGACATGGTTTGATTCTCCTTCTTATTGTGTCGCGTTGGTGGTACGTGGCGCTCAAGCCAAGCTGAAGTCGACCAGGGTGCTGCTCTGAACATGTTTTACCAGACAGCGTGTGAGGTCGAAATCCCGGTCTTGCTCTAGTGCCGCCGCAACCGCCTGTCCCAGGGGTTTTCCGTTGCTGATTGTAACGAGAAACTGGTACTCGGCGGGAGCGAGGGTGTGAATTTTAACCTCCCTGTCGATTCGCAGCACCAGCACGCGGTCACCCGGCGCCGACAAATCGACCGCCTGATTACCTTCAAAGCCGGCTTGATTGACCTCCCATATGCGCATTATTGGGTAGGATGAGTGCAGCAACCGCCGCGCCGGGTGCAAAGCGAAGCACAATGACTCATAGCGATCAGGACCGATGACGGTCAAGGATTGCGGCTCCAAGGGTGCGTGGTCCGCTGCATGATAGACCTCGTGTTGCGCCCATTCGAGCCGCGCCACGTCGGGCAAATAGGCATGGCCCTTGGCGGCGGCAAATTCGCTGAGAAACCTTGCGAATTCGTGTCCAAACAGATGCAGATTGCCGTGTCGTGAAGGGTATTGATGGATGAATTCGTGGGCCGCAAATCGGAAAAAACCGTCACCGACCAATCTTTCCACCACCGGGTAGACTGAGCGCAGCGCATCGGTGAGCGTGACGACCAGATTGTTGCGGTATATCTGGATGCGCCGATCACCGTTGAGTCCGTTGGCACTTACCCATGCGGCGGTTTGCGATGCATCTTCGGATCGCAACGAGGAACTGAAGGCGCGTTGCAGCTCACGCAACCCGGGCATGCGATGCCTCCAGGATGGTTTGTGCGGTGTTGGCTTCATCGAGCAGTACCGCCAATTCCGGCAGATTGGTGTCCCACTCGATCAATGTCGGTTTCGGCCCGAGCCGGCGTACCGCGTCGCGGTACAGGCTCCACACCTCATCGCACACCAACTGATCGTGGGTGTCGATGAGTATTGACCCATCCTCGAACTCGTTGACGCTGTGTCCCGCCAGGTGAATTTCTTTGACTAATTGTGCAGACACACCGCCGAGAAATGCTCGTGGATCGAAATCATGGTTGGTGGCATTGACGTAAATATTGTTTACATCCAATAAGATGCCGCACCCGGACTGTTGCGCAACCTGGGACACGAACTCCCACTCCGGGATCGTCGAATGTGTGTACTGCAGATAACTGGACACGTTCTCGACCAGTATTTGGCGCTGCAGCGTGTCCTGGATCTGCTGCACCCGGTCAACGATATGTGTTAGCGCCTCCGGGGTGTATGGCACCGGCAGCAGATCATTGAAGTACTGACCGTTGAACGAACTCCAAGACAAATGTTCGGAGATCAGGTCCGGCTGATAATAATCCACCAGCTGTTTCAGGCGTTGGCTGTGCTGTTCGCTCAGCGGGTCCACAGAACCCAGCGACATTCCCACACCATGAAAACTCAACGGGTAATCGGCGCGTATGTTTTCCAAGTATTGATGCGGCGCACCACCCAGTCCGAAGAAGTTCTCACTATGGATTTCAAAAAACCCCACTGCGGGACGCGTTGCGATCACCTCTCGGTAATGCTCGCTACGCAGGCCAATCCCGGCTTGCGCCGGGATTGGCTGTGCTGTGAACCCGTCGGTGGGCGAGGCCACAACGTCGATCAGGCGCCGGCTTTGGTGGTGCCGCCGACCAGCTTCTCGCAGGTGCCTTTGGGGACGAATAGCCACGCGTCCTTTTGACCATCTTTGGTCGAAGTCCCGGCACAGGAAGAATTTGACGTTTGGCAATCGTTCTTACCGGCCTTCGCGACGCCGAAGCACTTTTCCATGTCCGCTGCATTAGCGGGAAGCGTGGTACCGGCGATCCCCAAGAGCATCAGGCTGGAGACGGCGGTGCTGACGAGGGTTTTGGTGTTAGTCATTGTAATCTACTCCTGTTGGTTGACGTTATAGCGACGGCTTAAAGACCCGGAAGAACGAGTCAAAATGAGCCATGATGGCCAATGAGACTCACTTCGCGGACAAAAGTTTCTCACGTGTTGCCGGAGATGAAGACCGGCTACCGGGCTGATTCCTTACCTGCGTTGGACCGGAGATTTTGGAGAACGCGCCGATGCGCGATCGCGGGAGTGTTTACGCTGTGGATTGCAAAGCAAATAAACCCAGTACGGTGGAATACTGGTACAAGTGGCTACCGCCAGCAAGAGGCGCAATTTCCCCGTTTCCATAAAAGCCGATGAACGGCATATCAGGGTACCGATCTTTCAATAGTTCGATGTCGCGATCCCCGCCGCCGAAAAACGAAGGCCCGCGGCTGATACAGGGAAACATCAGCGCGAAATCCGGGGTCGTTCCCAGTTCCTGTTCACCGCGTTCTATCGCCTTGGTCATCCCCCGTTCCGCGGTGATCTTGTCGCGTATCGCCCAGAAAAGGCGCTCACCCTGGGTCAATGGGTGCGACAGGGTGATGGAACTGTCCTGGGGATTGGCCGACACGATATGATCCAAGCGAAAACGGCCTTCGCGGATCGCGGTGTGTGGATCGCCGAAGGTGACGCCGCACATCAGCATGTGCAGCGGGATGCGCTCCATGCGCCGCACCGATGCCGGCAGGGAGTTCACCAATACATTCAACGCCGGATAATTGCCCAGACGGCGAATGTCGAATCCTTGCACCTCGGCCACCTCGAGAGGCGCGGTCAACGCCCTCACACCTTGTCCCACGGTGACCGAATGACGGGTACCGTTGATCAGCACGTGGGCGTGGCCATCACGCACCACGCGAGCGCTGTTCCACACCGAAAATGGGCCGTGGCCGAACTCATCCGTTGACAACGCGCCGATCCGGCCCACGGGCGCATCCAGCCAGTGCGTGGATAGCCCTCCGGGCGTGCTCAGGCTAAGCACCAGCGATCCACCGGGATCATCCAGTACCGGTGACAACGACACATCGCCGCCGAACACCATCGCCGCCGCCCCGGAACTGTCGAGCAGCCATTCTTGTTCGCTGAGTAATCCGGTAGCGCTACAGCCGAACACCTGGGTACACCCGGCGGTGCGGGCGGCGGCGGTGAGTGCCGCCTTGGGATCATGGGCGAAATCCGAGGTGAGGAACAGAATCACACTGTTCGCCGTCGCCAACCCGGCTTTTTCCAAGGCCTCAGCCACCGCGCGTTCGGCATGCCGGGACCGGGCTGGCGTTCCGTAACAGATGCCTGTAGCGACGCTTGAACGGCTCATTTCGCGGCTTTCTCCGAATACTCGCACAGATCGTGAATGACGCAATCCCGACATCTTGGCGTACGTGCAGTACAAGTATAGCGTCCGTGCAAAATTAACCAATGGTGGGTGTGCCGCTTGAATTCGGCAGGAACGACTTTAAGTAGTTGTTTTTCCACAGCCAGTGGTGTTTTCCCGGGGGCCAGACCGGTACGATTCGCGACCCTGAAGATATGTGTGTCCACGGCTATGGTCGGCTGCTTGAATGCGGTGTTGAGTATGACATTGGCGGTCTTACGGCCCACTCCCGGAAGCGCCTGCAAGGCTTGCCGGGTATCCGGTACCCGGCCGCCGTACTGGTCGATCAACATGCGTGCGGTAGCTACAATGTGCTTGGCCTTGTTGTTGTATAGCCCAATGGATTTGATGTACGGCTTCAATCCCCGTACCCCCAAGCGAGCAATCTTTTCCGGCGTGTTGGCGACCTTGAACAGCTCCCGGGTGGCTTTGTTCACACTGACGTCAGTGGCCTGTGCGGAAAGGACTACCGAGACCAAGAGTTCAAACGGACTGCGATACTCGAGTTCCGTGGTCGGGGCTGGATTTTGCGCGCGTAGCCGCCGCAAAATCTCGTTGCGTTGAGCGGCGTTCATCGTTGTTTCGCGCGTCTGGCCCTGACCCGGGTGACGGCGGCCTGAATTTCTTGTTTAATCTGCTGCCGATGCAGGTGGTGCGCCCGCCGCCGGGCCTGGCGATGCGTATCGCGCTGCGCTCGAATTGCGGCGAGTCGTTGCCGCCGGGCCACGGTGCGTCGCCGGGCGCGTTCGGTCTCGGCCGGGGAGTAATCCGGCCAGCGCCAGTTGCCGTTGGGCGTCGCCTCGGCAGCCGGAGGCAGGTCGATGCAATCTACCGGGCAAGGCGCTACGCACAGTTCGCAACCAGTGCATTCCGCTGCGATGACGGTGTGCATTTGCTTGGCGGCGCCAACGATCGCGTCCACTGGACACGCCTGGATGCACAAGGTACAACCAATACACCGACTTTCGTCGATCATCGCCGTGCGGCGTACGCGATGCCTGCCGAACGATGGGTTCAGCGGTTTGCAGTCAATATCCAGCAGCGCGGCAAGGCCACGAATCGTATGGTCGCCTCCAGGCGGACACTGGTTAATGTCGGCGTGTCGTTCCGCCACCGCCTGGGCATAGGCGCGGCAATCCGGGTATCCGCATTGGGTGCACTGCGTCTGCGGCAACCAGGCATCAATCACATCGATATCGACCGCGCGCGCCATCTCAGGATTGCTGGTCACGAGTTGTGAACACCGACCAGAACCGCGGCTACTTTACTCTCATGCCCGGTTGAGCGCCCGCATCAGGGGACAGCAGCCACAGTTCCTTGCCGCCGGGTCCGGCGGCCAGCACCATCCCCTCAGAGACCCCGAAGCGCATCTTACGCGGGGCCAAATTGGCAACCACGACAGTGTAACGTCCGGCCAGGTCCTCGGGCGGATAGGCGGATTTTATTCCCGCGAACACGGTCCGCTTCTCTCCGCCAAGGTCCAGGCTAAGCTTGAGCAGCTTGTCTGCGCCCTCGACGCGCTCGGCCTTGGTGATGCGTGCGATGCGCAGATCCACTTTATTAAAGTCGTCGATGCCGATGGATGCAGCAATGGGGTCAGCAACCAGTGGTCCGGTTTTGGCCGTGATGGTCACGGTTTGTTTCGATGCTTCAATCATGGCTTCAACCTGTTTATTCTCTACACGCTGTATTAAGTGTTTAAAGGGTTTGATCCGGTGGTTGGCGAGCGGCCGCTGTATCGCGTTCCAACCGCCGGCAGTGACAATGTCACAATTCAGGAACGATTCGGCGTTCTTCGCAGTGCCAGGAATGACCGGCGACAGATATGTTATCAATACTCGGAACAGGTTAAGACCCATGCTACACACGTCTTGCAGCAGCCTTTCTTCGCCGTCTTGTTTGGCTAGTTCCCAGGGCTTTTGATCTGCGATGTATTGGTTGGCTTGATCAGCGAGCGCCATGATCTCGCGCATGCCGCGGCTGTATTCGCGGTCTTCGTAACACTGTGCGATGCACACCCCGGCGTCGATGAATTCCTGATAAAGATCATAATCGTGCACATCGGTTGCCAGGCAGCCGTCAAACCGTTTGCTTATAAAGCCCGCGCAGCGGCTGGCAATATTGACCACTTTGCCCACCAGATCCGAATTGACGCGGAGCACGAAGTCCTCCATGTTGAGGTCCAGGTCCTCGACCCGATTGTTCAATTTGGCGGCAAAGTAATAGCGCAGGTATTCGGGGTTCAATTGGTCGAGGTAAGTGCGCAAACACCGCACTGGGCTTGCGAAACCCGGCGCCATCCAGCATCGCTGGCCAAAACAGGGCGTGGAAGTAGAGAATGTCCTTGCCGATAAAGTGATACAACTCGGCGTCCGAGTCTGGTCCCCAAAATTCATCAAACGTTAAATCGGATCGATCGCAAAGATTTTGAAAACTGGCCATATAGCCGATCGGCGCATCCAACCACACATAGAAGTATTTGTCCGGCTCGTTCGGTATCTCAAAGCCGAAATAAGGTGCATCCCGTGAGATGTCCCAATCTTGCAGTCCGACGTGAAACCATTCTTGCAGTTTGTTTTTCACCTCGGGTTGTAAGTGCTCGCCACCGGTCCAGACCTTGAGCATGTCTGCGAAATCCCCAAGCCTGAAGAAGAAGTGCTCCGACTCCCTTTCGATGGGGACAGTACCGGAAATCGCCGATACCGGGTTGATCAGATCGGTGGGGCTGTAGGTTGATCCGCACACCTCGCAGTTGTCTCCGTACTGATCCTGCGCGCCGCACCGCGGGCATTGCCCCTTAATGAAACGATCGGGAAGAAAGATTCCCTTTTCCGCATCAAAGGCCTGCTTAATGGTGCGGCGGGAGATATGGCCGTTGTCGTGCAAACGCCGGTAGATCAGCTCTGAATAATGCCTGTTCTCGGGTGAGTGAGTAGTGTGGTAGTTGTCGAATGCAATCAAGAAATCAGCGAAATCCGCACGGTGCTCCCGGCCGATACGTTCTATAAGTTGCTCAGGGGTGATGCCATCGTCCTCGGCACGCAGCATGATCGGTGTGCCGTGGGCATCGTCCGCGCAAACGTAATAGCATTGCTGACCGGTGGAGCGTTGATACCGCACCCAAATGTCCGTCTGTATATACTCCACCAGATGGCCCAGATGGATCGGGCCGTTGGCATAAGGCAACGCGCTGGTGACCAGTATGCGGCGTTTATTGTTGGGCATCGGTCAAGTTCATGAGTGCGGCTCGTGGGCGCGTAACCGTACCAGTTTCGACTAGTCGCGCCAATGGCGGCGCCGGATTTACGATAACTTTGGCTTATTGCCGGCCAGGTGTGTTTGATCTTTGTTTGCGATGACATTTCCTAGGCAAAGGTGTACGATGCGCCCCCCCGCATGCTGTTGATCCGAGCGTGTCAGAACGAGGTACGTATGGCAGTCACACAAACGCAAATTGAAGATACCCTGGCGTCGATCATCGATCCCCACACCGACCATGACCCGGTGAAGGGGAAGAACGTGAAAAACATCGCCATTGACCAAGGGAGGGTCACGGTCGAGCTGCAGTTGGGTTACCCCGCGCGCAGTTGGATCGACGAATACGTCCGGCAGCTGCAGGCCAAGGTCGAGTCGGTAGATGGTGTCGATGCAGCGACGATTAATGTTTCCACTGAGATCGCCTCCCATTCGGTGCAAAAGGGCGTCAAGCCTCTGGAAGGTGTAAAGAATATGATTGCGGTGGCGTCGGGAAAGGGGGGTGTCGGAAAGTCGACGGTGGCGGTCAATCTGGCATTGGCGCTATCGACTGAGGGTGCCCGAGTGGGAATACTGGACGCGGACATCTACGGGCCCAGCCAACCGCGAATGCTGGGCATTAACGCAAAACCCGAGTCCAAGGACGGGAAGAGCATGGAGCCGTTGCACAGTTATCACCTGCAAGCCATGTCGATCGGTTTTTTGATCGATGAGGAGACGCCGATGATCTGGCGCGGCCCCATGGTCACCCAGGCCTTGGAGCAGCTGTTGAAGGATACGCGTTGGGAGGAATTGGATTACCTGGTGATCGATCTGCCGCCGGGCACCGGCGACACGCAACTGACGCTGGCGCAACGAGTACCGGTCACCGGCGCGATCATCGTGACCACACCCCAGGACATCGCCCTGTTGGATGCGCGCAAGGCCTTCAAGATGTTCGAGAAAGTGGAGATCCCGGTAATCGGTGTGGTTGAAAACATGAGCACCCATATCTGCAGCCAGTGTGGCCACGAGGAGCATATCTTCGGTGAGGGCGGTGGCCAGCGCATGGCGGAGGAATACCAGTTGCCCTATCTTGGTGCGTTGCCGCTGGATATTCGCATCCGCGAGGATGGGGATAGCGGCAAGCCGACCGTGGTGGCTGACCCGGACGGCGCCGTGGCCAAGGTGTACAAAGAGATCGCGCGGCGCGCGGCGGGACGGTTGGCGGCACAGAAGAAAGACTACAGCGCCAAGTTTCCTTCCATCGTCATACAGAACTCCTAAGCCGGTTCCTCAAGCCACATTTTGCACCGAGGATCCCGAATGATGGCGACGGGGCGCCGTGGTGCAATTTGCGGGCGAGGGTGAGCGGAAATCGTGCGGCCACCACAAAACGACGCTGAGTTTTTGGATCTCGTCGATCAGGCCATCTTCGAGATGGATGAGTTAGCGATCTGTGCCGAGGAGGATATGGATGACGAGATGGCTGATTTGGTGCAAACCTTCCGTAGTATCAGCCATCGGCTTCGGCAACTACACCAGCAGGTCGAACAAGGCAAACACCAGTTCGCAGACGGCAACGATCTGCCGTTCATGCCGTTAGTGCGCACGTATCGTCACGTCATTCCGATTTACCAACTATTCGATCTGTTGAATCAAGCCCACCGACGGGGTACCGCGTAGGCGATTACTCGCCAGCGGTGCCCATCGTTGATGCTCGCTACTTTAAACACGGTATTACTGATACCATTTTGTCATGCCCGGAAACAGCTTTGGAAAATCGTTTTGCGTCACCACTTTCGGTGAAAGTCATGGACCGATGCTGGGGTGCGTTGTGGACGGATGTCCGCCGGGCCTCGCCCTAGCCGCGGCAGACATCCAACGAGATCTGGATCGGCGCCGACCGGGGCAATCTCGCTACACCACACAACGGCGGGAAGCGGACCGTGTCGAGATCGTCTCCGGGGTGTTCGAGGGCACGACCACGGGCACGCCGATCGGGTTGTTGATCAGAAATGAAGACCAGCGGGCACGGGATTACAACGACATCAAGAACACATTTCGGCCCGGACACGCGGATTACGTGTATGAACAGAAATACGGTGTTCGGGATCATCTAGGCGGCGGCCGCTCTTCCGCCCGCGAAACGGCGATGCGGGTGGCCGCAGGGGCGATCGCCAAGAAATACCTGGCGGAGAAGGCGAACACCGTGATCCGCGGTTATGTAGCGCAATTGGGACCGATCCGCATTGCGCGCTGCGACTGGGAAGAGATCCAAAACAACCCGTTTTTCTGTCCCGATGCGGACAAGGTGCCGGAGATGGAGGCGTATATTGACACGTTGCGCCGCGCGGGAGATTCTGTCGGCGCCCGCATCACGGTGGTTGCCAACGGCGTGCCGGTGGGGTTAGGAGAGCCTGTATTCGACCGTCTGGATGCTGAAATCGCGCACGCAATGATGAGTATCAACGCGGTTAAAGGTGTCGAGATCGGCGCCGGCTTTGCGAGTGTTGAGCAACGGGGCTCCGAGCACCGCGATGAGATGACGCCGGACGGCTTTTTGACCAATAACGCGGGGGGCGTCCTAGGCGGCATCTCAAGCGGTCAAGACATCGTGGTCAGCATCGTCCTCAAACCCACATCCAGCATTCAAGTGCCGGGACGTTCCATCGATCGAGACGGTCATCCCATCGAGGTGGTGACCAAGGGACGCCATGATCCTTGTGTCGGCATCCGCGCGACGCCGATTGCCGAGGCCATGCTCGCGATCGTCCTGATGGATCATTACCTGCGCCAACGCGCGCAGAACGCCGACGTTAGATCGAGCGTTCCGATAATCCCTCCGCACCCTGAAGATACCTAAAGTAAAAGTTGAAGAAAGTCATAATAATTCATATTTATTAATCGGTTATACGATACTTTTAAGTTCATACTTTGAGGGCCAAATCCTGCTTTCCATGCCGTATTGGCGCTTGTCTGGTTTTTACTTCTTCTTTTTCGCCTCGTTGGGCGTGCTCATACCGTACTGGGGCCTGTATCTCAAGTCTCTCGGTTTCAGTGCGTTAGAGATCGGTCAACTAGTGGCGTTGTTGCTGGCCACCAAGATTGTTGCGCCCAATGTGTGGGGATGGCTGGCTGATCGGTCCGGCCGCTGTATGACCGTGGTCCGGGCCGCCACGTTGCTGGCGATGCTTATCTATGCCGCGGTTTTCTGGATCACCAGCTTTTGGGGTCTGGCGCTTGTGATGGTGGGATTTAGCTTCTTTTGGAATGCCTCACTGCCGCAGTTAGAGGCGACGACCATGAAGCATCTGGGCGATCGCGCCGACCGCTACGGCAACATACGGGTGTGGGGTTCGGTCGGATTTATTGTCTTGGTGTTGAGTGTGGGGCCGTTCGTGGACCGTTACGGGCCGTCTGTCATCCTGCCCGTGTTGATGTCTTGTTTCGTTGGCATCTGGCTGGTGAGCCTGATCATCCCGGAAGGCGCGGGGACGATTCCAAGTGAGCAGGGCAATCTGTTGGGTGTGTTTCGCCGTCCTGAGGTTGCCGCGTTCTTGTTCGCATGTTTTCTCATGCAGGCCAGCCACGCGCCGTTTTATACCTTCTTTTCCATCTACCTCGACGGCCATGACTACAGTAAGACGGTGATCGGGGTGCTGTGGGCGTTTGGGGTAATTTGCGAAATTGGTATGTTTCTCGTGATGCATCGGATATTCCGATGGACCCCGCTGCCCACGGTGCTGGCGGCCACCTTTGTCGTCACCGCGCTACGCTGGGTGGTGGTGGCTTTGTTTCCGCAGTATCTGGCGCTAATGGTAATCGCGCAGGGGATGCACGCAGTGACGTTCGGCGCGTACCATGCGACGGCGATTCAGCTCATCCATCGATTCTTTCAAGGTGCCCATCAGCACCGTGGTCAAGCGCTGTACAGCAGTATGAGCTTCGGCATGGGTGGCGCCTTGGGCAGCTTCTACAGCGGATACACCTGGGAGCACTTGGGCCCGGTCGCCACGTTTGCGATCGCCGCCGCGTTGGCGCTTGCCGGGGCGTGGCTGGTGTGGGTGTGGATCCGGCCGGAGTTCACCGGTGCACGACAGTGACAGTTGGGAATCGCTCGCACGGATGGTGGTTATCAGGCAAATTAGGATCAGGCCCGTAGTCGTGATGTCATCCTCAGGCGCAACGCGCCGCTTGTACCCGCACTGCGACTATGCGCAGCACAAGCACAGCAGGGGAAGGATGCTCGCCCGTTAGGTATGCGGGCTAGTAACGAACGCGCCGTAACGGCAGGATCTTCGTCGGCTCCAGGTTTGGTTCGATGTGCCCAGTACTGCGGATTGACGGCTTGCCGGCGCCGCGGTCGAGCAGTTCCCTCACGGTCCAGCCAATGTCGTCGATGAGATTGATCTGATCGATATCAGTCCGGCCCGACTGACTCAGGCGTGCCCGGAGGTTGCCGAGCGCATTGAAGGTCTCGGCGGCATGTACCGGTGCGTCCAGGTGGCCGCAGCGATTGGCCTTGTAAATGGCGCGAACCAGGTCAGTCACCAATTCATGATGGATCGATTCCGGCCCGATGAACTCGTGAATGTCCGGCGCCCGGGTTCGAACCGGTATATGGTGGCGGCCGATGGCATCCGCCAGATGGCGAATCAGGTTTCGGAACGTCACCGGTTTATTGTGGCGCGCAGTATTGCCGTCTTGCATTGCCTTATAAAAACACGAAATACTCGTGGTAACATCTTAAGTTGACTTCGTTAACAGAACAAACTTTATCACTGATTTAGATGTTACCACTATGGCCGGAAAGACTTTATATGACAAGCTTTGGGATGCGCATGTCGTTCGTCAGGACGATGACGGTACCTGTTTGCTATATGTGGATTGTCATTTAGTGCATGAAGTGACGTCACCGCAGGCCTTTGAAGGCCTGCGTTTGATGGGCCGCAGCCCGTGGCGCCCCAATGCCAATCTCGCGGTTCCGGATCACAACATACCAACAACACACCGCGATGCCCCGATCGCCGATCCGGTATCGAAACTGCAAGTAGACACGCTCGATAAAAATACGCGGGAGTTCGGGATTTTGAAGTTCGAAATTAACGATCTGCGCCAAGGAATCGTTCACATCATTGGGCCGGAGCAAGGCGCAACCTTGCCGGGTATGACTGTCGTTTGCGGTGATTCGCACACGTCGACCCATGGTGCGCTCGCCACCCTTGCGTTCGGAATCGGAACCTCGGAGGTCGAGCATGTATTAGCGACGCAATGCTTGACGCAGAAAAAATCCGGCAACATGCGCATCGTCGTAAACGGGAAGTTGACACCCGGTGTGACCGCCAAGGACATCATATTGACGATCATTGGACACATCGGCACCGCTGGGGGCACCGGCTACACGATTGAATACTCCGGTTCGGCAATTCAAACTCTTTCCGTTGAAGGACGTATGACGGTGTGTAATATGACCATCGAAGCGGGGGCGCGAGCCGGTATGGTCGCGTGTGATGACAAAACCCTGGAATACGTATCAGGCCGCGCCTACGCACCGCGGGATGAGATGTGGGCACGAGCCTGCGATGATTGGCAGCATCTGCATAGCGACCCAGACGCCGTGTTTGACCGGGAAATCGCCCTGGATGCCGGCGTCATTGAGCCGCAAGTGACGTGGGGCACCTCGCCGGAAATGGTGGTCCCGGTCAGCGGTGGGGTTCCGCATCCAGACGTAACCGAGCCGGCAAAGCGGGAAGGACGTGTGCGGGCACTGGAGTATATGGATCTGGAACCAGGCACTGCGATACAGGATATACACCTGGACAAAGTCTTTATTGGTTCATGTACCAATGCGCGAATCGAGGATCTGCGTGACGCAGCGCGTGTCATTGGCGGCCGCAAAGTGGCCAACAACATCAAACTGGCGATGGTGGTGCCCGGGTCCGGACTAATAAAGCGGCAGGCCGAGCAGGAGGGCCTTGATCGCATATTCAAGGATGCGGGCTTCGACTGGCGCGAGCCGGGATGCTCGATGTGCTTGGCAATGAATGCTGACCGTTTGGATCCGGGTGAGCGCTGCGCATCCACGTCCAATCGAAATTTCGAAGGCCGCCAGGGACGCGGTGGCCGTACTCATCTGGTGTCACCGGCGATGGCGGCGGCGGCGGCAGTCACCGGACATTTTGTCGACGTACGTGATTTTTGATTATGCAGAAATTTACTCAATTTAGCGGCTTGGTGGCGCCGATGAATCGGTCCAACGTCGATACTGATGCGATCATCGCAAAACAATACCTAAAATCGATTAAGCGTACCGGTTTCGGCCCCAATCTTTTCGACGATTGGCGCTATCTGGATCCCGGCGAACCGGGTCAGGATCACACCAAGCGGCGGCTCAACCCCGACTTCGTACTCAATCAGGATCGTTATCGCGACGCACAGATCCTGCTGGCGAAAGAGAATTTCGGCTGTGGATCATCACGGGAACACGCGCCGTGGGCGTTTTTGGATTACGGGTTTCGTGTCTTGATCGCAACGAGTTTCGCCGATATCTTCTATAACAATTGCCTCAAAAACGGGCTGTTACCGGTGGTGCTTCCGGCTGCTGCCGTGGACACACTATTTGAACAGGTCGAGTCTACGCCAGGGTACCGGTTAACGGTCGATCTTCAGGCTCAGACCGTCACCACTCCCAGTGACGAGATCATGTCATTCGAGATCGATCCGGCGCGCAAACATCGTCTGCTGAATGGGCTCGATGATATTGAGTTAACGTTGCAGCACGCCGACGAGGTTCGCGCCTATGAAGTCAGGCGTCGGGAGCATGCTCCTTGGTTGTTTATCGGTTTTGACGTCTAGCCAGCATATTGTTCCCACCGGCCGATATGAACCATCATCGGCGCAATCGTAATTGAAAGATTCGAGACATGGCCAAGACTATATTGTGTTTGCCAGGTGATGGCATTGGACCCGAAGTCACTGCCGAAGCGATAAAACTGTTGGAGTGCCTGAACAGCGATTTCGGGTTATCGTTGCGTATCGAGCGCGGTTCGGTCGGGGGCAGCGCCTACGATCAGCACGGTGTGCCATTACCGGATACTACGTTGGTTGCGGCCCATGCGGCGGATGCAGTGATACTCGGCGCCGTCGGCGGTCCAAAGTGGGAAGCACTGCCCTACGAGGCGCGGCCGGAGCGTGGCTTGCTGGCCCTGCGTTCGGAACTCGAGTTGTTTGCCAATCTGCGTCCGGCGGTGACGTATCCGCAGTTGGCCGATGCGTCCAGCCTAAAGACGGAACTGGTGTCGGGACTAGACATCATGATCGTGCGCGAACTAACCGGCGGGATCTACTTTGGGGAGCCGCGGGGCGTGCGTACCGTCGCAACCGGGGAGCGGGAGGGGTTCAATACCCTGATTTATCGGGAGTCGGAAATTGAACGAATCGTGCGTATGGCATTCGATGTGGCGCGTAAGCGCAATGGGCGCTTGTGCTCCGTGGACAAGGCGAATGTTCTGGAGGCCACGGAACTGTGGCGCGAGGTTGCAACTTCGATTGGAAAAGAGTACGCGGATGTCGCGTTGTCCCATATGTATGTAGACAACGCAGCGATGCAGTTGGTGTGCCGGCCCAAGCAGTTCGACGTGATTGTTACCACCAACATGTTCGGCGACATACTCTCAGATGTAGCGGCAATGTTAACGGGTTCCATCGGGATGCTGCCGTCCGCCTCACTGGCTGCGGATGGCAAAGGTATGTATGAACCGATCCATGGGTCGGCGCCCGACATCGCCGGCAAGGGTATTGCTAATCCCCTGGCAACGCTGCTGTCGGTGGCGATGATGCTCCGCTATTCATTGAATGAATCGCGCCTGGCGGCCCTGGTGGAAACGGCCGTGGAGCGGGTGTTGGACAAAAAATTACGCACTGCTGATCTCGTTGCGGAGGGCGCTTCCTCCGTGAGCACATCGCAAATGGGTGATGCGGTGGTGGCGGCGCTGCGGGATTTCTCTGACGACGTTTCGTAAGCACCAATTAGAATTTGAGAATATGGCAAATCGTTACAACGTGGCCGTCGTGGGAGCTACCGGCGCGGTCGGCGACGCGATGTTAGATATTTTGGAACAACGCAGTTTCCCGATCGCAGATATCTTTCCGTTGGCGAGCAGTCGCTCCGAGGGAAAGACGGTGACTTTCAGCGGACGCGAATACAAGGTAGGCAACCTTGCCGATTTTGATTTTGACGGCGTCGATATCGGTTTGTTTTCTGCAGGCGCCTCGGTGTCTGCCGAATTTGCCCCGCTTGCAGCACAAGCAGAGTGTGTCGTGATCGACAACACCTCTCAATTCCGGTACGACGATGACATCCCATTGGTGGTTACGGAAGTCAATCCGGAAGCCATAGCCGGCTACCGCAACCGCGGCATAATTGCCAACCCCAACTGTTCCACCATCCAATTAGTGGTCGCCCTCAAGCCAATCTACGACGCCGTCGGGATTGAACGAATCAACGTGTGTACTTATCAAGCAGTATCCGGGACCGGGAAGGCGGCGATGGAAGAGTTGGCTAGTCAGACAGCGGCATTGCTGAACGGGAAGGAGATCTCGCTCCATGTCTATCCGAAGCAAATCGCTTTTAACGTGTTACCGCATATTGATGTTTTCCAAGATAACGGCTACACAAAAGAGGAGATGAAGATGGTTTGGGAGACACAAAAGATTTTAGGCGATGCCGATCTACGTATTAATCCCACCACCGCGAGGGTACCGGTGTTCTACGGTCATTCGGAGGCGGTGCATATTGAGACCGTTGATAAGATCACTGCCCAACAAGCCCGTGATCTGTTGCAGCATGCGCCGGGTGTCGTGGTGATCGATGAACGTAAGGACGGCGGATATCCGACCGCGGTGACCGACGGTGCGCATCACGATGCGGTGTTTGTAGGCCGTATTCGTGAGGACATTTCCTGCCCCCGCGGGCTGGATTTATGGGTCGTTGCGGATAATGTTCGCAAAGGCGCGGCGCTGAATAGTGTACAGATCGGCGAACATTTGATAAAAGCTTATTTATCGTCTAAGAGTTAGTTAACAATCATCAAGAGCATTGCTAAAATATCAAGCTAACTGCCAGTGAAAAAGGCGTTTTCTTAACTGTGACCAATCTAGCCCGAGTGCTAAGGTGCACACGATAATAAACGAGGAACACAACAGCAGATGCCAGGCTTAACTACAATTTTTGCATTAAATTCCATTGGTTATACGCTTTTTCGTGGATAAGATGTTCGCTGTGTTGACGACAACTGACCACAGACCGCGGCGGGGCCTGTGTGGTGCAGCGCTTGCGGTGGCGTGTTTTTTGGCTTTAGGCGACGCCTTCGCGCTGGGATTGGGCAAGCTGCGGGTGAAATCGGCGTTGGATCAGCCGCTGGCGGCAGAGATCGAGTTAACATCGGTTCAAGAGGCGGAACTCGAGACCCTCAAGGCGGGGCTATCCGCGCGGGAGGACTTCATTCGCGCCAACGTTGATAGACCGGAATTCTTGGGCGCGCTGAAGTTTGAAATCGTCACGGACGCGGAACGGCCACTCATTAAGATAACCACCGAGCAAGCGGCAAGGGAGCCATTTCTCCATTTCTTGATTACCATCGAGTGGGCCGGCGGCGAGTTGATCAGAGAATACACCGCGTTACTTGACCCGCCAACGTATGCCTTGGACATACCGGCGTCGGTGAGTAGTCCGCGGGTAGTGGGTGAGGCGCAGCCCGAAGCTGTAGCCGAGGCGCAGCCCGAAGAGCCCGAAGCCGTAGCCGAGGCGCAGCCCGAACAGCCCGAAGCCGTAGCCGAGGCGCAGCCCGAACAGCCCGAAGCCGTAGACGAGGCGGTGATGTCTCCGGCCCCGCCCGCAGATGAGGCGACGGCAATGGCTTCGGCGCCGGCCACGAGCGGTGTGCGCAGCGGTGAGTATGGGCCTACGCAGAAGGGTGACACGTTGTGGTCGATTGCGTCGAAGCTGGATGTGGGAGACGCCGAAATCAACATCTTTCAAATAATGATCGCCCTGCTGCGCGAAAATCCGGATGCGTTTGTCAACTTTAATATCAACCGCCTCAAAGTCGGGCAAATCCTGAAGCTCGATAACATCTCAACAGTCACCGAGATAACCAAACCAGAGGCAAGCACCGTCTACACTGCGCATCTAGAAGAGTGGCAAGCCTATAAAATACAGATTGCGCAGGCGAGCCAGATCGCGCTGGTGCCGGCGGCGACGAGCGAAGCGCCGCAAGATACGGATGCTGCTGGCGCAGTGTCGACTGCGGCCGAGAAAGAGAGCATGGCACAACAGGCCGCCACTGCGGAGGCCAAACCCGACGAAGGTCCGGCACAAGTCGCGGAAACGACCGGCACGGAAGCCACGGAGACCGATGTGCTACGCATCGTTCGCGCTACTGTCGACGAGACTGCTGAACAGTCCACCGAGCAAACTGCCGGCCTGCGAGCAGCCGAGGCTGAAGCCCAGGCGCTGAAAAGCCAAATACAGCTTCTCGAGGAAACGCTAACGTCACGGGAGCTGGAAAACAAAGAGTTGCGCGAGCGAGTCGCATTGCTGGAGAGTCAGGTCGAAAAGACCAATCGGCTCATCGAGTTGCAGAGCGAGCAGATGGCGCAGTTGCAGCAGCGTGCGGAAGTAGCACCGCCGACGCCTGCTCAGCCACCGGTGCCCGCTGCTGCGGTGGCGACGGGGGAACAGGCGGCGGCGACCGAGGTCGCCAAATCCGAGGTGAAACAGCCCGCCCAACCAGAGGCACCGGCGAAACCAGATGTACAAGCTAAATCAGACGTCACAGCCAAGCCTGAGGTTAAACCCGAGGCGAAGGCGGCGGCTGCACCCAAGGTCGCGGAGAAACCGAAACAGCCCGCCGCCAAGCCAAAACCAAAGCGGACCGCCAAGGTCACGGCCAAGCCCAAAAAATCCGTCCCGTGGTGGCAGGACATCCTTGACAGCCTGTTTTCCAGTTGGCAGTACCTACTCGGCCTCGGCGTTGCCGCTGTTGCTTTGTTAGTCGGACTACTGCAAATGATACGCCGCCGCCGTTCGATAGCCGAATTTGAGGAAAGTATCTTGACTGGCAGTGTGTTGGACGGGCAAACCGATACCACCGATACCACCCGGGCGACAGGCGCCACCGACACCTCTTTTTTGAGTGATTTTGGCATGGCGGGGATGGGTACGGTGCAGGCAGACGAAGTGGATCCGCTCGCCGAATCGGAAGTTTATCTTGCCTACGGTCGCGACGAGCAAGCAGAAGAAGTGCTCAAAGAGGCCATTAAGAAAGATTCCGGGCGGCACGAACTCAAGTTGAAACTGCTCGAAATCTATCAACAGCGTAACGATCTCAAGGCATTCGAGACGCTGGCCGAAGAGCTCTATCCAGCGGGTGATAAAGGTGATCCGGTGATCTGGCAACAGGTGGTGGCGATGGGCCGCACCATGAATCCGCACAATCCATTGTTTAGCCAAGAAATCCCCGTCGCGGTGGCGGCTGCTGCCAACGAACACAGTGCCGACGATATCGCTGCCGGCGTCATGAGTCCGGAAGTGTCGGGGGATACGCCGCTGCAGCCGTTTCCGGAACCGGATGACGATTCTAAGCTGGCAGCAGAACTCGAGAAGCTCAGGGACGAGGCTGGCGCTCAGCAGCAGGCCGATCAACAGGTGGTCACTGGCGGTGACGAACTTGCGGCGCCAGAACCGGTAGCAAAGGCCGAGGAACCCGCCGGGGCGACGATGCAAGCGGCGGCGGATACGGCTATGCCGCCGGAACAGTTAGAAGCACAAGCCGTTAGCGAACTCGACGACGTGGATTTCGATCTGGACTTCGAGGCATTAGAGGCCGAGGCCCAGCAGCCGATAGAAGCAGCAGAAGTGGCGGAACAGGTGTCCGAGGGCTTGGATTTTGAGTTACCGCCGGCAACCGGTCCCGATATCGCCGAAGAGGCCGAACAGCCCGAAGAGGCCGAACAGCGTGTGGCGAACGTCACGCCATTGCCCGGAAACAAGACCACGGCGCCGGCGCCCACCATTGAGATGACGCCCGAATCCACCGAGTCCGAGGTCGCGTCGCAACGGGCCACGTTCAAGACGTCCGCCGAACTAGAAGAGATGTCAGCCGCCGGCGCAGAGTCGGGAGCCGCCATCGTTGGCGCCCCGGGAGAGAAGATTGAAACCAATCTCGAAGAATTGGCGGCGACGGTGAGTGACATGGATGGAGCAGTCGAACCTGCCGGTATGGACCAGGAGCAGTGGGACGAAGCGGCGACGAAACTGGATCTTGCCCGAGCATACCTTGACATGGGCGACAAAGACGGCGCGCGCAGCATTATCGATGAAGTGTTGGAGCAAGGTAATCCCACGCAACGGACCCAAGCCCAAGAGTTGGCTAATCAATTGGGTGGCTAAGGCCGCTGAATCAAGGTGCGGGCATAACGCCCGCATTCGGGACTCCCACAGTCCGCATCAACAGTATCGGGTGGATCACGCGCAGTAATTTTCGGAACCACCGGTTTATTCTATATTTTCAAGCCCTCAGCTAGCGATCCCTTCGTCACCATCCGTAGCCCTTGGTGTAATATTCAGCCTTGTGGGTGCCGAATGAGTATTTTTTTACCGTTACAGAGTGCCGTTTGGGCTGGCGACCAGTATGCGCTTTGCCATCGGGATTGAATATCAAGGCAGCAGATTCCAGGGTTGGCAACGGCAACGTGGTGCGCGTAGTGTTCAGGACTGCCTTGAGCAGGCGCTGAGCCGAGTGGCGGACCAGCCAGTCACCGTTGTCACCGCCGGACGTACCGATACCGGAGTACATGCCACCGGACAAGTCGCGCATTTCGATACCAGCAGTGAGCGCAGTAATTACTCGTGGCAAAGAGGAGCTAATTCTTTTCTTCCGCATGATATAGCCGTGACGTGGATAATCCCGGTTGCGGATGATTTTCACGCGCGCTTCAACGCACTGAGACGCTGTTATCGCTACGTGATTCTGAATCGAAGAACTCGGTCCGCGCTTTTTCGCGATCTTGCAACTTGGGATTACCGGCCGTTGGATGCAACACGGATGCAAAATGCAGCGCGGTCATTGATTGGAAAGCATGATTTCAGTGGTTTTCGCGCTGCAGGATGCCAAGCAAGGTCGGCAACCAGAACAATATTTAATCTCGATGTACGTCGGCACGGGGCATGGATCTGTATCGACGTGTGCGCTAACGCTTTTCTACAGCACATGGTAAGAAACCTGGTAGGCGTGCTCACTGCCATCGGTGCCGGGGATCAGCCGGAGGAGTGGGCAATCGAGGTGCTGCTGGGACGTAGTCGCAGTCGCGGAGGGGTCACCGCGCCGGCGTGCGGCTTGTACCTCACCGCAGTGGAATATCCAGCGCAAATGGCACTCCCTGAACCGCCGGAGCCCATCCGGTTTTGGTAGACTATCTGGATTCAATCAATCTTCTGTCGATCCAAGGCGGGATCCAATTCCGATGAGTGCCAGTGCCCGAACGCGAATCAAAATCTGTGGAATCACCCGCGTAGATGATGCGCACGCGGCCATCGCGGCGGGCGTAGATGCGATCGGATTGGTATTTTACCCGCGGAGTCCGAGGTGTTTGGACACGGAGAGCGCGCGATCGATTGTCGATCAGTTACCGCCACTGGTCACCGTAGTCGGTGTATTCATGGATCAGCCGATCGAACAAGTCCGGGAAATGGCCGACCAGGCATCTCTGGATATCTTGCAGCTACATGGTGATGAGACGCCGGAACAATGCCGTCGCTACGGCCGGCCTTACATCAAAGGCGTACGCATGCGAGATGACGTAGATCTGACCGCGATTGCCCACGCTTATTCCGATTGCCGCGGTTTGCTCTTAGACACCTTCAAACCGGGGATTGAAGGGGGCACTGGAGAGCCTTTTTCATGGAAACGCATCCCCGCAAAGTTGACAAAACCGGTAATATTAGCCGGTGGGCTCAATCCGGCGAATGTCGGTGAGGCGATCGAAACCGTGCGTCCGTTTGCAGTTGACGTCAGCAGCGGCGTGGAAAAAGCGAAAGGCGTCAAGGACTCGCGGGAAATCGAGCGCTTGGTAAGCGCAGTGTGGGCGGCGGATCGGCATTATCAATACACAAATCATCACAAATGAGTATGGCTAAATCCAGTCAAGCAATGGGCTACGATTATCCTGATGCACGTGGACATTTTGGACCTTACGGCGGCATTTTTGTTGCCGAGACTCTAATGGGACCGTTAAAGGAACTGCGCGAGGCATATGAGGTTTTTCTGAAGGATCCGGATTTTTTGGCCGAACTGGACATCGACTTGCAACACTATGTGGGGCGGCCGTCGCCGCTGTATTTCGCTGAGCGGCTCACCCGCTATTATGGTGGCGCCAAGATATATCTCAAACGAGAGGATCTGAATCATACCGGTGCGCACAAGATCAATAATACCGTTGGCCAAATATTGCTGGCTCAGCGGCTGGGTAAACGGCGGGTGATTGCCGAGACTGGAGCGGGTCAGCACGGCGTCGCCACTGCCACCGTAGCGGCGCGCATGGGGCTCGATTGCGTTATCTATATGGGGGCCGAGGACATACAGCGGCAGGCGATCAATGTATACCGCATGAAGCTGCTAGGGGCGCAGGTCGTGACCGTGGAATCGGGTTCGCAGACCCTCAAGGATGCGCTCAATGAGGCGTTGCGGGATTGGGTAACCAATGTAGATAACACGTTTTATATCATTGGCACGGTGGCTGGGCCGCATCCCTACCCGGCGTTGGTGCGCGACCTGCAGGCGGTCATCGGCCGTGAGACGCGCGAGCAAATCCTGACCGCGGAACAAAGGCTTCCTGACGCGCTGGTCGCCTGCGTCGGCGGTGGTTCCAATGCCATGGGACTGTTCTATCCATTCATCGGAGATCGGGAAGTGGCGATGTATGGGGTTGAAGCCGCGGGGGACGGTATCGATACACGACATCACGCCGCATCGTTGTGCGCCGGTGAGGTGGGCGTGCTCCACGGTCAGCGCAGCTATTTGTTGGCGGATGAGCACGGTCAGGTCATTGAGACCCATTCGATCTCTGCGGGATTGGATTACCCTGGCGTCGGACCCGAGCACGCCTGGCTCAAGGATTCTGGACGCGCTCACTACGTCGCGGTAACCGATGCTGAAGCCCTGGAGGGGTTTTATAGTTTGACCCGCCAGGAAGGGATTCTGCCCGCGTTAGAGTCCAGCCACGCCATTGCCTATGCGGGTAAACTGGCCGAAAAGCTGGGGCCGAAGAAGATAGTGGTGATCAATCTATCGGGCCGGGGTGACAAGGATGTGCATACACTGGCCGCGCGCGAAGGGATCGAGGTCTAATGTCGCGGCTCAGCGCTATGTTCGAGGGATTGCGCAGCGAACAGCGCGCGGCGCTGATCTCCTACATTACCGCCGGCGATCCCCAGCCTGCCGCCACCGTCGAGCTCATGCGCCTACTAGTGGAAGCCGGTGCGGATGCGGTCGAACTGGGCGTCCCATTTTCCGATCCGATGGCCGACGGCCCGGTGATTCAGCGTGCCAGCGAGCGTGCACTCACGCACGGAGTCAGTATTGGTGACGTATTGGCCATGGTTGCGGAGTTTCGCGAACAACAACCCGATGTGCCGGTGATATTGATGGGATACTTGAATCCAGTGGAAGTGATGGGATACGAGAAATTTGCAAAATGCGCTGCCGACTCGGGGGTAGACGGGGTAATCACCGTGGACATGCCGCCCGAAGAGGCCGTGGACTTGAGTGCTGCGCTGACAACTCGAGGCATCGATTCGATCTATTTGCTCGCACCGACCACAGATCCAGGCCGTGTGCACATGATCTGTGAGCAAGCGAGCGGGTTTGTATATTATGTGTCGCTACGCGGTGTCACCGGCGCGGGCCACATTGACATCGCCGAGGTTGAACAGCATGTTAGGGACATTAAAACGCAATGTAATTTACCCGTGGGAGTCGGTTTTGGTATTGACAGTTCACAGGTAGCTGCTGACATGGCACGATTCGCGGATGCGGTCATAGTTGGGAGCGCGGTAGTGCGGCGTATCGAGCAAGCTAATGGAGACATGGAGCAAATCCGTCAATCTTTGCCGGCTTTTATCGCAAGTCTGAGACGAGCTATCGGAAAACACCCGCAACCCTTGGCCGCGACACCATGAACTGGTTCGATAAGATTCTGCCACCAAAAATCAAGTCCAGCACGGGACTTGGGAAACGTGGCGTTCCTGAGGGGCTGTGGACCAAATGTCCGACATGCAATGCGGTGCTTTATCGTGCGGAACTGGATCGAAATCTAGATGTTTGTCCGAAATGCGACTATCACATGCGAATCGGGGCGCAACGACGACTGGATACGTTCCTGGACCCAGAACCACAGGAAGAAATCGCTGGGGAATTGCGACCGGTTGATGTGCTCAAATTCCGGGACAGGCGAAAGTACAAGGACCGCTTGTCCGAGGCCCAAAAAAAGACCGGCCAATTGGACGCATTATTGGTAATAAAAGGGGCATTGAAGCAGCAGCCAATTGTCGTTGCCGCATTTGAATTTGAATTTATGGGCGGTTCAATGGGATCAGTGGTTGGCGAACGTTTCGTGCAGGCCGTTACCGTGTGCGTCGAACAGCACATACCCCTGGTGTGTTTTTGTGCCAGCGGTGGCGCCCGTATGCAGGAGGCATTGTTCTCACTGATGCAGATGGCTAAGACCAGTGCCGCACTCACCAAGATGGGTCGGCATCAAATCCCCTTCATTTCGGTACTCACCGACCCCACTATGGGAGGCGTATCCGCAAGCCTCGCGATGCTGGGAGATGTCATCATCGCCGAGCCTAATGCGCTCATAGGATTTGCCGGCCCGCGGGTAATAGAACAAACCGTTCGCGAAACATTGCCTGAGGGTTTCCAGCGTTCCGAGTTCTTGCTCGAACACGGGGCCATCGACATGATCGTTGATCGGCGTGAATTGCGCGACCGGACGCATGCCATGGTTTCGATGTTGATGGGTGCACCGCTGAAGCCGGAAATTGAGCTCGAAGCCAGGGCTGTCGATGGACAAGATATGGTAGCGGAAACCGAAGATATCGCCGGCTGAGCGTTGAATTCGCCTCACCCAGGCCGTGCAGCTAGCCCGCATTTGTCACCAGGACCCGGATGATGGCGCACACTGCGACTCCGCGCAGCACAAGGGACAGGTGCGGCTGAACCCCCTGCTGCGCGGGGACAAGCCCCCTGCTGCGCGGGGACAAGCCCCCTGCTGCGCGGGGACAAGCCCCCTGCTGCGCGAGGACGAGCGCCGGGCTGGAATGAGATGCATAGCCGTAGCTATGGATCGAGTGAAGCCCAAGTTCAGGCGCGCCTGGACCAGCCAGGGCCCGGATAGGCAACGCAAATACAGATTGTTTGTCAAGCAAGACGGAATATCCTTGTATTGACGGTACTTTAACCACTAACCATCGCCGCCTGGTGAGAAATGCGAGCTAATCCAAGTCGTTCTCTCGACGAATGGCTGACCTACATCCAAACTGTGCACCCGCGGTCCATAGAAATGGGCCTCGACCGAGTGCGTCAGGTCTTGGATCGCCTGGATATCGCGTCGCCGAGCCATGCGCTGATCAGCGTCGCCGGCACTAACGGTAAGGGATCGAGTGTTGGCCTGCTCGAGGCCATCCTCATGGAGATGGGTTATCGGGTAGGCGCGTTTACGTCTCCGCATCTGGTGCACTATGCGGAGCGAATCCGGGTGCAGCGAACGCCGGTGAGTGGATCGGAGTTGTGCCGGGCGTTGGCGATGATCGAGGCGGCCAGAGGAGACGTGGCGTTAACGTATTTTGAATTTGGCACCTTGGCGGCGCTGCTGGTTTTTCGCGTCCACAAGGTAGACATCGCGGTGATGGAGGTCGGAATGGGTGGGCGCTTAGATGCGGTGAATGCGGTAGACGCGGACATCGGACTAATCACCAGTATTGGTGTCGATCATGTGAACTGGTTAGGACAGGATCGGGCGCAGATCGCGGTCGAGAAGGCCGGTATTATGCGGCCGGCGCGGCCGGTAGTGGTGGTTGATCCGGAACCACCGTTGTCATTAGTCACCCATGCGCATCATGTAGATGCCCGTCTTTATCTATTGAACCAACAATTTGGTTACCAGACACGTGATGACGATTGGGAGTGGTGGGGGCCACAGCAACGCCAGTATCGCGCGTTACCAAGGCCGGCTTTAATCGGACCTTGGCAGGTGCGCAACGCCGCAGGGGTGTTGATGGCGTTGGCGTCCCTGTCACACCGCCTGCGCGTGAACGAGGAGGCGATTCACGACGGATTGCGATCGGTCAGCGTACCGGGACGCTTCCAGGTGATACCCGGCGCACCAGACATAATCTTGGATGTGGCACATAACTTGGAAGCGGTGTTGGCCATGCGTGATCAATTACGCTGCATGGAGCGGCGAAAGCACACCATCGCGGTGTGTGCCATGCTTCGGGATAAACCCATCCGCAAGATCGCAGCTTTACTCGCGGAGGATATCGACCATTGGTTCGTGGCGCCGATTGACGACGCCCGTGGCGCCACCGGCAAGGACATGCGTGGCCTGATATTGCGCGGCCTTGGGGCTGGGGCCGATCACCGCGTGGTCCTGTGCACTTCAGTGACCGCAGCCTTTGATGAAGCCCAAACCTTGGCGGGCCCGGATGACCGGCTCCTTGTATTTGGGTCGTTTCACACGGTGGGTGATATAATCGCTTACCTGAAGTTGCCATCCATTTAGCCCGCATATTGCACCAAGGCAGCAATAATATTCTAATGTTCTTAGAGATATCGAACTCGATAAATGTTCGGTGCGACGTTTCGTGTCCGGACTTCCCATCCCACGCCTATTCCTGGAATATATCGGGAAAATCTGCAGTGTCTCTATCCAAAATGGCGACATTCAATATGCCAAGTTGCTTGGCAAGAATAGGGGCGGGATCCTGGGTGCAATATACGGGCTAGAGGAATGTCGCAAAATCCCCCTGTCACCGAGTCTAGTTTCGAACTCAAACATCGTATAGTTGGGGCCTTCATACTGATCATCTTGGGTGTGGTCATTGTCCCGATGATACTGTCCGGGCCTAAACGCGCTGCCCATGGGCCGGTGACCGATGCGGCCGCCGAAAACCCGGACACCAAAGTTTTCATATCCAAGATCACTCCGATAGGTGGTGAGACTCCGGTCCTAAAGCACGAATCGAAACGCTCTCCCGACGTTGCTCACACCGCGGCCAAACCGGCCGCAAAATCAAAGCCGGCGGCCAGGCCGAAAAGCACCGCGAACACCGCGGGAACAAAACTGGTGGCAAAAACTGCGCAGCAACCGCGGGAATCGGCGGTGGAGAAAACTGACACGCAAAACAGCAATCCGGTAAACAAACAAACGGTGAAGGTCGAAACCAAGACCAAACCCGATAACAAGTCGATCGACCGTGGTTGGATTGTGCGTATCGGGACATTCTCCAAATCGGAGAACGCCACAAGGATTATGAATTCACTAAAAACGCTCGGGTTTGAGCCGTCTTCGGAACGCGTGAAGACCAGTAGAGGTGTCTTGACGCGGGTCTGGGTGGGCCCCTACGCGCAGCGAGTAGAGGCGGG
The DNA here is from genome assembly GCA_947259395.1 of uncultured Gammaproteobacteria bacterium. GTDB lineage: Bacteria > Pseudomonadota > Gammaproteobacteria > Arenicellales > JAANXG01 > CALZGZ01. The sequence continues at coordinate 44,511 of CAMYMN010000006.1, forward strand.
GCGAGTGCGAACCCGCATTCAGCAGAAAACTGGTGAAAAAGGACTAATCGTCGCGTTTCCATAATAAAATCGCTATTAAGTGCTCTTGTAAACACGCAACTGAGGCGAAATGCTCAACGGATTCGATTACGTTATCTTGGGGGTGATTGTTGTATCCGCGTTGATTGGTTTGGTACGTGGCTTTGTTCGTGAAGTGTTTTCCTTGATTTCCTGGATTCTGGCATTTTGGATTGCCTTTACTTACGCATCTGCCGCGAGCGTTTATTTTGCAAAGTATTTGGATGCGTCGACATTACGTATCGCCGCGGCGTTTACGGTGTTGTTTATTGGCAGTTTAATAGTTCTCACCATTGCTAGTTTTTTGATTTACCGGCTGTTGTCTATTTCTGGTGTGAGTGGAACCGACCGGATATTGGGCTCCGTGTTTGGTTTGTTCCGGGCGGCGGCGATAATTGCTGGATTTATGCTGGTTGCGGGTGTGACTCCCCTGCCCGAGGAGCCCTGGTGGCGGGAATCCATGCTAATGAAGTACTTTCAGCCCCTTACACTGTTGATGCGGGACTTGTTACCGGCTGCGGTTTCCGAGCAGTTGACTGCAAAATGAGCGTGGACTTATTTCGTTGATACAGGTCTATCGATTACACTCTCATTACCGGGCCCGGGTTTGTAAGTTCGATGCAGAATGGTGGGCGGAGTTACCGGCCTGGCTGCGTTGGTTCTAATTTATTGATTGCAAAGGTGTGGGACTACGATGTGCGGCGTAATCGGGATCCTCGGCAGATCACTCGTGAATCAGGCGATTTACGGGGGGTTGACTGTTGTTCAACACCGCGGACAGGATGCGGCTGGAATAATTACCAGCGATGGTGAACGTGTATTCCTACGCAAAGATATCGGTCTTGTCCGGGATGTGTTTCGCACCCGGCACATGCAGCAACTGCAGGGTAATATGGGCATCGGTCACTGCCGTTATCCCACTGCCGGTACCAGTTCTCCAGCGGAAGCCCAACCGTTCTATGTAAACTCCCCCTTTGGCGTCGCCCTTGGGCATAACGGTAACCTCACCAACGCCGCAGAATTGCGCGAGCAATTGTTCCGTGACGATCTGCGTCATTTGAATACGACCTCTGATTCCGAGATTCTGTTGAATATCCTAGCCCATGAGCTACGGGAGGTTCTCGGTAAAGGACGTACGCGATTAACCGTGGACGATATCTTCCAGGCGGTGACGAAGGTGTACCAACGATGCCGCGGTGGTTACGCGGTAGTGGCCATGATCGTCGGCCACGGCATTCTCGCGTTTCGAGATCGCTTCGGCATTCGGCCGCTCATCTATGGCCAACGCGACACTGAACACGGTGTGGAAACGATGATGTCGTCCGAAAGTGTCGCGCTTGACGTTCTCGACTTCAGGGTTGTCAACGATATACAGCCAGGTGAGGCGGTGTTCGTGGATATGAAAGGGAACGTGCATACCCGAAGGTGCGCGGGGGACCCACAGCATGTACCCTGTATCTTTGAGTTTGTCTATCTGGCGCGTCCGGATTCAATAATCGACGGTATCGCCGTACATAAGACGCGACTTCGCATGGGAGAAAAGTTGGCGCATAAGCTTATGCGAGAGTGGCCGGACCATGACGTTGATGTGATCATTCCGATCCCCGATACCAGTAGAACATCGGCGCTGCAAATGGCCTACGAAATGGGATTAAAGTACCGCGAAGGGTTTATCAAGAACCGCTACATCGGGCGCACGTTCATCATGCCTGGACAGCAGGAGCGCAAACGCTCTGTTCGTCAGAAGCTGAATGCCATAGGTTTAGAATTCGGAGGGAAGAACGTTTTGTTGGTAGACGACTCAATTGTCCGTGGCACGACCTCAAGACAAATCATTCAAATGGCCCGTGAAGCCGGTGCGAAGAAGGTATATTTCGCATCGGCGGCGCCTCCCGTTCGTTATCCGAATGTATACGGCATCGATATGCCGGACGCCCATGAATTGGTCGCCCATGGTCGATCGGAAGCAGAGGTGGCGAAAGAGATCGGTGCCGATAAATTGTTTTTTCAGGATCTTAAAGATCTTATCGACTCAGCGCGGGAGGGTAATCCGTCTATCAGTAACTTCGATACATCCTGTTTCGACGCCAAATATATTACCGGCGATGTCAGCGAGGATTATCTGATCGATCTACAGCGTGTTCGTAATGAAGAAGCCAAATCCAAGGCGAGTGTACTGGATCTCGGCGAAGTAAATAGCTACAGCTATTCATAAGTTCCCGCTATGCATAATCCCGGAGACCGGCATTCGTTTTCTACGCGTGCAATTCGAGCTGGCCATCGACGCACCAACGAGGGAGAGCAGTCGGAGCCAATATTCGCCACATCCAGCTTTGTATTCGAAAACGCCGCCCAAGCCGCAGCGCGATTCGCCTACACAGAAGAAGGCAACGTCTATTCAAGATTTACTAATCCAACAGTTAGGATCTTTGAAGAACGGCTTGCGTCGCTAGAAGGCGGTAGCAGTTGCGTGGCTACCGCATCCGGGATGGCGGCAATCTTAAGCACGTGCCTCGGTTTGCTCGGCGCCGGTGATCACGTGCTAACGTCGCAGAGCATATTCGGGGCGACGCGATTACTGTTTACGAATATCTTGAGGCGCTTTGGCGTGGAATTCGATTTTGTGCGTCTAGATGATATTGATGCTTGGCGGGAGGGCATCCGCAAGCAGACGAAATTGTTATTTCTTGAAACTCCCGCCAACCCGTTGACGGAACTGGGCGATATCGCAGCGCTTGCCGAGATCGCACGCAGCTACGATATCTTGTTGGTGGTGGACAACTGTTTCTGTACCCCGGCATTGCAGCGTCCCTTGGACCTGGGGGCGCATATCGTCATTCACTCGGCAACCAAATATTTAGACGGGCAAGGCAGGTGTGTCGGAGGTGCGGTTATTGGTGACGAAGAGCTAGTGGGCGAGAAAGTTTTCAGCGTGTTACGCAGCGCCGGTCCGTCGATGAGTCCATTCAACGCCTGGGTATTTCTGAAAGGGTTGGAAACACTCGAACTGCGTATGAATGCGATCAGCGAAAATGCAAACAAACTTGCACTTTGGTTGACGCAACAACCAGCAGTGAAACGCGTGTTCTACCCCGGATTGGAGGACCACCCTCAGTATGATCTAGCCCGCATACAGCAGCGTGCTCCCGGTGGTATCGTGTCCTTCGAAGTGAAAGGTGGTCGCGACGCCGCATGGCGCCTCATAGACGCCACCGAGATGTTGTCTATTACCGCGAATCTCGGCGACGTGAAGACCACCATTACGCATCCAGCCAGCACCACGCACAGTCGATGGACAACGGAGCAACGCGAGGCTGCCGGTATCACCGAAGACCTGATCCGTATTTCCGTAGGTCTGGAGGATATCGATGATATTCGCGCGGACATTCGCTTGGCAGATTTGGATTAGCGATGTCGGTTTGGAGGTCGCCAGCAGTTACCGTCTCTTTTGTGGCGCTGGTGCTGTATTGCAGCACTTCCGTCACTGCGACAGTAGGATCAGGAATGGATCGACCGAAGTCGGCATCTACCTTGATCTGGTTCCAGGAACGCGAGAGCGGTACCGATTTTTATCTGGTGCGAATGATCGCTAATAAACATTATCTTCGCATCGATGACGGAGAGCAATCGACTGGTTATGTACTGTTCAACCGCGACCAGAAAACTATCTACAGTGTCGATCACGACAATCAGTCAGTGCTGGTGCTGTCTGGTAAAGCGATCAAAGTTGATAAACCGAAGATGTTTGAACTCACCGAAGAGGAGTTGAGTAGCGAGGGGAGTCCGCAGATCGGCGACAACAGAGTTAAAATTCACCGCCTGTATACGAATAAGCAGCTCTGCTTTGAAGTCGCGTCAGCGGCAGGCCTGTTGGAGGACGCAGTCGACGTGTTGCGTGAATTTCACCGCGCGCTGGCGGCCGAGCAGGCGGTCGTGATGCGGCACATGCCAAAAGATCTGGCTTCAGATTGTGATCTGTCAGATATGGTATTTGCACCCGATCGTCATCTCAGATTTGGGTTTCCGGTGCGGCAGCAAGACTACAATGGAAAACTCCGGGAATTGCGGGATTTCGATTCTAACTACCAAGCGGACCCGAGACTGTTCGAGTTGCCGATGGAGTACCGCCGCATTACCACCGAGGGGCTTCGGGGCTGAGCAATACCTGGCCCGGTGAATAACGCAGAACGCTGCTCTGCTCATACCAATCACCTAATACGATACGCCGCGCTGGGACGCCGTCCAGACGAAATTGATGGATCGCGGGCCTGTGGGTGTGCCCATGGATCAAAGTTTGGACGCCGAAGTCGCGCATCACCGATTCAACGGCGAGTTGATTTACGTCCATGATTTCCATCGTTAAAAGTGATTTATTGAATTCGCTTTGCGCCCGGGCATCGGTGGCCAGTCGAAGGCGTTCTGCTATCGGTTTGGCGAGAAACTCCTGGCGCCAGGACGGCTCATCCACCCGCGCTCGAAATTGTTGATGGGCGTCGTCGTCCGTGCACAGACTGTCGCCATGCATCAACAAGACTCGTTCACCATACAATTCGACGACACTGGGATCCGCTAACGGGATACAGCCGGTTTCGCGGAAAAAATGCTCACCAACCAGAAAGTCGCGGTTGCCCGGCATAAAGTATGTCGCGTTACCACCCTGCTTGAGATGTCGAAGCGAGTCGATGATGTCACGATGACCGATGTGGGCGGCAGCGTCGTCGCCGATCCAAAATTCGAATAGATCACCGAGAATATAGAGCGCCTCCGCACGGCTCGCCTGGGTGTCGAGAAAGTCGACGAAAAACTCAGTGGATCTTGGCCGCTCCCGCGCCAAGTGCAGATCAGAGATAAACAGCGTTGTCACTGAGGGTTGTCTCCTGAAGCAGGCACCCAAGCGGCTACCGGCATTTCACCGCTGCGTGATAGCCCAATCCCCGCAGTGGCGCTGATAAAAAACACTGATGTCACGGAATAAGATCCGACGCAAAGTCCGATCGTGGCCGCTGCGCAACGACAAACTGGCGGTGGTGTGCCGGTCTCGCCGATGGGCCGCGGCAAGCCATGCGAGTGATTTTTTGTCCCGTGAACCGCACCGCTGGAATTTTCCAGAAAGCGTCCGCAGCATGCAACGGTTATGTTCCTAAATTGCTGATTTACTTGAAGGCTTCCCGGCGTTTATACTAAGCGGCTGTGGCCCGGACGCGGGCTTTTTTTGTCATTCGATAAGGAGCGTAAGGTGGAACTGACTGGTGCTGATATCATCGTCCGGTGCCTCCAAGATGAAGGTATCGAATACATCTTCGGCTACCCCGGCGGCGCCGCGTTGCACATCTACGACGCGCTGTACAAACAAGATAAAGTCAAACACATCCTGGTACGCCACGAGCAGGGAGCTGCCCACGCTGCGGATGGTTATGCTCGGGCGACCGGTAAACCCGGGGTGGTGTTGGTGACGTCAGGACCCGGCATCACCAATGCCGTGACCGGGATAGCGACGGCTTATATGGATTCCAGTCCCCTAGTGGTGCTTTCCGCTCAAGTGCCCACCCACTTAATTGGAGACGATGCGTTTCAAGAAGTAGACGCGGTTGGAATCACACGGCCATGCGTCAAACACAACTTTTTGGTCAAGGATGTCAATGATTTGGCGATGACTCTGAAAAAGGCGTTCTATATCGCCGCCAGTGGCAGGCCAGGCCCGGTGGTCGTCGATATTCCAAAGGACGTCACGGCTCACAAAACGGAATACCTCTATCCAAAGTCCCTAACCATGCGCTCTTATGCACCGGTAAACAAAGGTCATCCTAAGCAGATCAAGCGGGCCGTGGATCTCATACTCGAAGCGAAGCGGCCTATTATTTATACCGGAGGCGGTGTTGTGTCGGCTGAATCCGCAGACGTGTTAGTCGAGTTAGTGCGAACACTGGGTTACCCGTGTACCAATACATTGATGGGGCTCGGGTCGTATCCTGCGGACGATGCTTTGTTCCTCGGCATGTTGGGTATGCACGGGACCTACGAGGCAAACATGGCTATGCACGATTGCGACATGATGCTCGCTATCGGTGCCCGTTTCGACGACCGCATCACCGGAGACGTGGCCAAGTTCGCCCCTCATGCGCGGATTATTCATATCGATATTGATCCTTCATCGATCGGCAAGAACGTGCAAGTCGAAATTCCAATCGTTGGCGATGCCAAGATGGTGATGAAAGACTTGCTCAAGGAATTAAATAAGCGTGACAAGGAGCCCGATACCGAGGCGTTGAAACGTTGGTGGACGCAGATCGACAAATGGCGGTCGATCGATTGCTTGTCCTATGACAAGAATTCCGATCTCATTAAACCCCAGTACGTCATCGAAAAGCTGTTTGAAATCACCGATGGTGGAGCCCTGGTTACGTCAGATGTTGGTCAACATCAGATGTGGGCGGCTCAATTTTACGGCTTCAAGAAGACGCGGCGGTGGATCAATTCCGGTGGCTTGGGCACCATGGGCTTCGGTCTACCGGCCGCAATGGGTGTGCAATTGGCGTATCCGGACGAGCCGGTGATTTGCGTGACCGGTGAGGCCAGTGTCATCATGTGTATTCAGGAACTTTCCACGTGCAAGCAGTATGACCTGCCGATCAAGATGGTAAATCTCAACAACCGATATATGGGCATGGTGCGACAATGGCAGGAGTTCTTTTATGATCGTCGATATTCCCATTCTTATATGGACGCGCTGCCGGACTTTGTCGCGCTAGCGGAGAGTTTTGGCCACGTAGGCATACGCATCGAAAAACCAGGAGATGTGGAGGGTGCCTTGCGAGAGGGTCTGAAATTGAAAGATCGGCTAGTGTTCATGGATTTCATAACCGACCAGACCGAAAACGTGTACCCGATGATTGCGGCGGGTAAAGGCCATAATGAGATGCACCTCAAGCCCACCAATGGTGAGGCGCCTCCAGAGCGGGAACTGGCGTAGTGCGGCACATTATTTCAATCCTGCTTGAGAACGAAGCAGGCGCCTTGTCTCGTGTCGCCGGCCTGTTTTCCGCACGCGGATACAATATCGAATCGCTCACTGTCGCACCAACCGACGACCGCACGCTATCGAGAATGACGGTGGTTACCTTCGGTTCGGATGAGATCATTGAGCAGATCGTCAAACAACTCAACAAACTCGTGGACGTCGTCAGATTGCAGGACCTTACGGAGGGTGCGCATATTGAACGCGAGTTGATGCTGGTAAAGGTGAAGGCCCTGGATCACGCCCGGGAAGAAGTTAAAAGATTAGTGGACATCTTCCGCGGACGTATCATCGATGTCACTGATTCCACTTACACCCTAGAGCTTACTGGAACGGTGGAAAAGCTCGATGCCTTCGTGAAGGCGTTGGACGTTACCGAGATTATCGAAGTCGCCAGGTCCGGAGTCACCGGTATTGCGCGTGGAGACCGCGCGCTAAGCGTGTGATTGAATCTGATCGAGCAGCAGCGAGGTAGCGATGAAAGTTTATTACGATAGTGACGCAGATCTAAACATCATTCGTGACAAAAAAGTAGCCGTCATAGGTTATGGATCGCAAGGTCACGCTCATGCCAATAATCTCAAAGACAGTGGAGTGGACGTGGTGGTAGGGCTACGGGAGTCATCGGATTCTTGGCGTAAGGCAGAGAATGCGGGTATGACCGTATCGGATGTCGCGGAGGCGGTGGCTGGCGCCGACGTGATCATGATTCTGGTTCCCGATGAGCGGCAGGCTGAGTTGTATGCCAGTGAAATCGAACCGAATATGAAATCAGGCGCCGCACTGGCATTCGCCCATGGATTCAACATTCATTTCGGGTTCATCAAACCGCCGGCGGGTATTGATGTGTTCATGGTCGCCCCTAAGGGGCCTGGCCACCTGTTGCGCTCCACGTTTCAGGAGGGCGGGGGTGTTCCGTGTCTGATTGCCATTGAACAGAATCCTTCTACGCAGGCCCGTGATGTGGCGTTATCCTATGCCGCGGGTATCGGAGGCGGTCGATGTGGGGTGATCGAAACGACGTTCCGGGAAGAGACCGAGACCGATCTATTCGGTGAGCAAACTGTGCTGTGCGGCGGTGCGACATCGTTGATTCAAGCGGGATACGACACCTTGGTCGAAGCCGGTTATGCACCGGAAATGGCTTATTTCGAGTGTTTACACGAGCTGAAATTGATCGTCGATCTCATTTATGAAGGCGGCATCGCGAATATGCGTTATTCCATATCCAACACTGCGGAGTACGGGGATCTAACCCGCGGGCCCCGGGTTATCAACGATCAAGTCAAAGCGGAAATGAAAAAGATCCTCGCGGAAATTCAATCCGGGGAGTTTGCCAAAGAGTGGATGGCGGAGAATGCGGCGGGCAAACCACGCTTCAAATCGTTACGTGAGTCGGCCGCGCAGCAGGATATTGAGAAAGTCGGGGCGCAGCTTCGCGGCATGATGCCCTGGATCGAGGCCGGTAAGGTCGTGGACAAGGACGTCAACTGATCGATAACGCGTAAAGTTTTGTAGAATATACCGGCTGTTGATGTCGGTAACGTGGCATTAGCAACGCGCATTTCGTGACTCAAGATTCACACCCCCTAGTGGCCAAGGAAGGATGGCTGCATATCGCCTTCGCCGTCTTCGCGGCGGTGATGGTGAATATTTTCTTTGGTTTCTGGTGGTCAATACCTTTGTGGCTGGCAGCGGTTTTCGTTATCCAGTTTTTTCGCGATCCTAAACGCGAGATTCCAAAGCAACCAAATACCGTAGTCGCACCGGCGGATGGAAAAGTGGTGTTTGTGGGGGCTGCTCCGGACCCATATTTGGATCGCAATGCGGTCAAGATTAGTATCTTCATGAACGTCTTTTCGGTGCATTCCAACCGCATACCGGTCACCGGCAAAGTAGAGCGCATTTGGTACACGCGGGGAAAGTTTTTTAATGCTGAACTGGACAAGGCATCTGAACTCAACGAGCGTAACGCGATATGGCTCAAGGCCGAGAATGGGGAGGATGCGGTGTGTGTGCAGGTGGCAGGGCTGATCGCAAGGCGTATACTGAGTTACATAGAAACCGGACAGAACGTGCAGCGCGGCCAGCGTTATGGATTTATCCGCTTTGGCTCTAGGGTGGATTTATATCTCCCCGAGCATTTCCGGTCTAGCGCGACACTTGGAGACTGGGTATATGCGGGAACCGACGTGCTGGGACATTTTGCGCAATAACCAGTGGCGATGAGCCTAACGCTAATATCTCACCAAGGATGCCGGATGATGGCGAGAGGACCTTTGCTGGTGTAGTTGCAGTGTTTATGCCGCTGTAGTGGCGGTACTTGTGCTGGCGCAGTTCCAGTGCTTGTGCTGGTGCCGTTGCAGTGCTTGTGCTGGTGCCGTTGCAGTGCT
>CAMYMN010000006.1:54080-121545 GCA_947259395.1 uncultured Gammaproteobacteria bacterium
CAGTGTTTATGCCGCTGTAGTGGCGGTACTTGTGCTGGCGCAGTTCCAGTGCTTGTGCTGGTGCCGTTGCAGTGCTTGTGCTGGTGCCGTTGCAGTGCTGCGCGAAGTCGCACCCATGAATAGTGGCGGGGCGACTTGTTGCAATATGATAGTATGGACTCAGCGATGACCGCCAAACACGAATTTAAACCCCAGGAGCCGCTCGAGGTAACGGCGAAGCGTGCCGGTCGCAAAGGCATCTACATCCTGCCGAATCTTTTTACTACCGCTAGCTTGTTTGCGGGATTTTATGCCATCGTGCAGGCCACTAAGGGTCAATTCGAGATCGCGGCAATTGCGATATTCATCGCCATGGTGATGGACGGCTTGGACGGCCGGGTGGCGCGACTTACCAGTACCAGTAGCGATTTCGGTGTCGAATACGACAGCCTGGTGGATATGATTTCGTTCGGACTCACCCCGGCGCTGGTGATGTACGAATGGGCATTAATGCATACCGGAAAGTTGGGTTGGCTGGTGGCCTTTTTGTATGTTGCCGCCACCGCATTACGACTGGCCCGTTTTAACGCCCAAAAAGTGAGCGACAAGCGCTATTTCCAGGGTATGCCGAGTCCCGCCGCGGCGGCGCTGTTGGCTGCTTCTGTCTGGGTCATGGATACCTATGGATTACAGGGCAAGGGTGCGCAAGGGCTGGCCTTAGTTTTGACATTCGCCGCCGCAGCGGCGATGGTCAGCAACATACGCTACCGAAGTTTCAAGGACCTTGATCTCAAAGGTAAGGTTCCTTTCGTTGCTTTGCTGATAGTTGTTCTGGTTTTTGTGTTGATCGCCTTCGATCCACCGCGGGTGTTGTTCGTGCTCTTTTGTGGCTATTTCTTGTCCGGACCGGTAACCGGATTCGTAATCAGGCTGCGCAGACGACGCGCCGCAACAAAGTCGTCGTAATCAGTGTTGTAACACTTGAATTTGTCAATACGACAAGGCTACACTTACGCCATGACATCAAGCTGCGACGTTGCCGTAACTGCAAACACCGGCCGAGACCCGGACGTGTGCAGGCACACGTATGTTCTGCCTCCGACCCTGCTGCTGCGCCTTTAGGCGCACAAATATCATCCCTCAAAAACCGAATATTGATGGTTTCGCCTCAACAGCGAAACTGAAGCATGATTGATTCTCGGAGCAAGAGCATGAAAGAGCAGCTAATAATATTTGACACGACTTTGCGAGATGGAGAGCAAAGTCCGGGGGCGTCGATGACCCAGGAAGAAAAAATCCGCATCGCGAAAATACTGGAAAAGATGCAGGTTAATGTCATCGAAGCAGGTTTTCCGGCCGCCAGTCAGGGAGACTTCGAAGCCGTGGCTGCAGTGGCGGAGCAGATCAATGATAGTACCGTGTGTGGCTTGGCCCGCGCCGTGGAACACGATATCGATCGTGCGGCCGCAGCGGTCAAACCGGCCACATCATCGCGCATTCATACCTTTATCGCGACGTCGCCGATACACATGCGCGAGAAACTACGTATGCAACCCGATGAAGTACTCGAACAGGCGGTGTGGGCGGTGAAATATGCTCGCCGGTTTACTGATGATGTCGAATTTTCCCCCGAAGACGCCGGGCGTTCGGATTTGGATTTCCTGTGCCGTGTGGTAGAGGCAACCATTGCCGCCGGCGCGGGGACCATCAACATCCCGGATACCGTGGGTTACAACGTTCCTTCCCAATTCGGCCACGTCATCCAACAGCTAATCATCCGCGTGCCAAATTCGGATCAGGCGATCTTTTCGGTGCATTGTCACAATGATTTAGGGCTGGCGGTTGCGAATTCTCTGGAAGCCGTGATGAATGGGGCGCGGCAGGTGGAGTGCACCGTGAACGGTTTGGGAGAACGCGCCGGTAATGCATCCCTCGAGGAGATTGTCATGGCGGTGCGTACGCGCCAAGACGTGTTTCCCTGCGATACCCGGTTGGATACCAAGCATATCGTACCGGCGAGCCGTCTAGTGTCCAACATTACCGGATTTCCAGTTCAGCCGAACAAAGCGGTGGTCGGTGCCAACGCCTTTGCTCATGAGTCGGGGATACATCAGGACGGGGTGATTAAAAAACGGGAAACTTATGAAATTATGCGCGCCGAGGATGTCGGGTGGGTGGCGAATAGAATGGTTCTAGGCAAACATTCTGGCCGTAATGCGTTCAAGACCCGGCTCAAGGAGTTGGGTGTAGACTTTAAAACTGAGGAAGAACTCAATTCTGCTTTCTCGCGGTTCAAATCACTCGCCGATAAGAAACACGAAATCTTTGATGAAGATTTACAAGCTTTGGTAACCGAGGAAGGACTCGACCAGGAGGCGGAGCGCTTCAAGCTGATTACCTTACACGTATGTTCGCAAACCGGTGAAACGCCAAAGGCCACAGTCACCCTATCGGTGGATGGCACCGAAAGCACCTCGGCCGCCGATGGCAGCGGGCCGGTGGATGCGACCTTCAAGGCGATGGAGAATATCGTGAAAAGTGGCGGTCAGTTGCAGCTTTATTCGGTAAGCAACATCACCAGCGGTACCGATGCGCAGGGTGAGGTCACAGTGCGGTTGGAAAAAGGCGGCCGTATTGTCAATGGACACGGTGCCGATACCGACATCGTTATCGCATCGGCAAAATCTTATATCATGGCACTGAACAAGCTGATGACGCAGACCGTTCGACAGCACCCACAACACAGCCAACCAATTTAGGATAACTGATCACACGGTCTTGCTTTAGCTGACCACAGCACTATTTTGTAGACTATGGATCGTTTGAGCCCGCGTCAAAAGCACTGTCTCACGGTCATGGATATCCAGATCTGGGAAGCGCGCACCAGCACTCATCGTGAACCACGCACGCCAGCGCTGAGCGATAATGGTCAATCTCTGGCCTCAATGCCCGCCCATGAGGAGTGGCTAGCCCTTCAGCACCAAGTTACACAGTGTGTTCGCTGTGAGCTTCACGTGACGCGCACGCAAACAGTGTTCGGTATGGGCAATGAATCCGCGGACTGGATGTTTGTCGGCGAAGCGCCGGGGGCTGAAGAAGATCGGCAGGGGTTACCGTTTGTTGGTCGGGCCGGACAATTATTGACGGCGATGATCACCGCGTTGGGAATGCGCCGTGACCAGGTCTACATAGCGAATGTGCTCAAATGTCGGCCGCCTAATAACCGGGATCCGATGGGAGCCGAGGTCCGAAAATGTGAATCATATCTTCATCAACAGGTGGCACATGTTCAACCGAAGATCATCGTTGCGTTGGGGCGATTCGCGGCGCAATCGTTGGTAAAAACAACCCGTCCAATCGGCAAACTGCGGAACCACGTATACACGTTCGAGGACTCCGGTATTCCGTTAGTCGTAACCTACCATCCTGCATATCTATTGCGTAATCCCCTCGATAAGAGAAAGGTTTGGCAAGATCTGTGTCTCGCGAAGAGGGTGCTGGAGGCGGCATGAGCGCGCTACCCACAGAAATTCGACCTTACTTTCGCACCATGCAACAACGAGACATTGACAAAGTGATCGACATCGAGCGTCGTGTGTATGAGTTCCCGTGGTCACTAGGTATATTTCAGGACTGTATAAGAATTGGTTACGTGTGTCGGGTATTCGAGAGTCAGTCCGATATCATTGGTTATGGCATCATGTCGGTGAGTTCGGGAGAATGCCATATACTCAACGTCTGTGTGGCACCCGATTATCAGGGGCGAGGCCTCGGCAGGCTGATGGTAGATCGTCTTACCATGATCGCGAAACGTAACAAAGTTCGTATCGCGTTTCTGGAAGTGCGGCTATCTAACGAGAGGGCGTTCGAGTTGTATAGCGGCATGGGATTCAACGAGATAGGTCGCCGTGAGGACTACTATCCGGCAACTGGCGGGGCTCGGGAGAGCGCGCTGGTGCTGGCAAAGATGTTGTCCTAACAGTTTTCGCGTCAGTGTTGATGTGTCTACGGTGTCTCTAATTTTGATATATCAGGATTTTTTGCCCAAGACGCAGTACGTCGTTGACATGGATGGCGTTCCATCTGGCCAGTTGTCTCACGTACACATCGTGGCGCTGAGCGATAGCCCATAGTGTATCCCCCGATCGTACCTGATAGACCATCGCGCCACCGCCAGCGGATCTGTTTACGGTGCTTCGACGGTTGGTCCGACCTGCCGCGGCATAACGCCGCTGTGAAACAGGTATCAATAGATCGCGTCCTTCGCGAATGTATGTGCCGCGCATTTTATTGGTAGTTTTGATAGCCCCAATGGTCACACCGTAACGCCGGGCAATGGTGCTGAGTGTGTCACCACGCCGGATGCGGTGGCGTAGCCACCGCATCCGCTTTTCCGGGGCAAGAACTGCGATCTTGCTCTGCACGTGTTGATGATTTGTTACCGGGACCAATAAACTGTGCGGACCATGAGGATCGGTAGCCCAGCGCCGGAATGCTGGATTGAGCTTGCGCAATTCAGAATGTGGTATACCGGCCAACTCGCTGATCACGGAGAGATCGACCTGCGACTTTGTGTCCACCTCGGCGAAAAACTTTTGATTTCCTATACGGTCGAGCCGAAGTCCATAACGAGCGGGATCCAGGACAATATTCTTTAAAGCGATAAGTTTTGGAACGTAACGCCGTGTTTCCGCTTTTAGTCGCAGGTTTGTGAAGCTGGAGTCGCGTCCACGCTTGCGATTGTAGGCAATCGCTTTGTGAACGCGTTTTTCGCCGGCGTTGTAAGCGGCAAGCGCGTGAAACCAATCGCCGTCGAATTCTTTGTTCAATTTCTCGAGATAGTTCAGTGCCGCCTGTGTCGCCCGCACTACATCACGACGTCCATCGTACCACCAGTTTTGTTTGAGACCGTAGTGCCGGCCGGTAGATGGAATGAATTGCCACAGGCCTGCGGCATGGGCGCGTGAATACGCCGTCGGCTTGAATGCGCTCTCGATACCTGGCAGCAGAGCGATCTCTGTAGGCATGCCCCGTTTTTCAACCTCTTCGACGATATAAAAAAGATAACGTCGAGCACGTTCGACAACACGCTGCATATAATCGGAACGAGTTTGATACCAGCGTTCGTAATATTTCACATATTGATTGTCGAGAGCCGGTAGGGAAAAGCCTGCGCGGATGCGATCCCACAGATCGTCATGAACCGGGGGCGCCGATTCGCCCATTCTTGTATGGGATACGCTTGCCTCGAGCCGGTTGGATTTAGTTGCGCGAGAAACGAGTGGTTGCGGATGTGTGACCGCCGTTCGGACCGGCTGTTCGGCTGGTTTTTCTGGCGTCAGCGGGTAGCCCGCGCACCCCCCAAGCAACACGCTCCACAGCACGAATCCCAGCGTTTTTCTTCTTATTTTGTGCATATGGGGCCTGGATGGTACGTTTCTCTGCCCGCCTAGTCAATTTCGGCATAACGCTTGTATCTGACGCCGTCGGTGTGTAAAAAACTGTCTATGAAACCTGTACGCGGGGCACCGGCACGCTGGTACACGACCGACTTGGGTCAATCCTTGGTTGCGGCGGAACGTCAGCGTTTGACGCATCTACTACCCGGGCTTTACGGCCCCATTGCACTCCAGGTGTCTCGCCATGGCTACCCGCAAATGCTAGACGCGAGTGAGGCCGTCTCGCATGTGTTTGTAAATGAGCGGTTTGACAATGTGAATGATGAACTTGCGGTATCCGCAGATGCTGAGGCATTGCCATTCGATACGAAATCTATCGGCGTAGTCCTGTTGCCCCATGTCCTCGAATTCAGCGAGGACCCTCATCAAGTGCTGCGCGAGGTGAGTCGAGTCTTGGTACCGGAAGGACATTTAGTATTATTGGGCTTCAATCCGATGAGCATGTGGGGATTGCGAAACTTGGTGGCCGGCGGCGATGAATATCCTTGGAGCGGACGATATTATCGTTTGTCTCGGGTGAAGGATTGGCTGCAGCTGCTGGGTTTTGAGATGACCGTGGGGACGATGGCGTATTATCGGCCTCCGGCTTCTTCTGAAAGGTTTAATAAGCGTTTTATGTTCCTTGACAGTGTAGGTGATCGTTGGTGGCCGTTAATGGCGGCGGTGTACATATTGATTGCGCGTAAACGTGAGATCGGGATGACGCCAATAACACCGAGCTGGAAGAAGAAGAAACAGTTAACCCCCGGCTTGGCGGAGCCGGTGACAAAAAACAGTGAAACGTGACCCATGTAGAGATCTATACCGATGGCGCTTGTCGGGGGAATCCAGGCCCCGGAGGGTGGGCAGCAATTTTACGCAGTGGTGCGCACGAGAAAGAAATCAAAGGTGCGGTGCGTGAAACTACGAATAATCGCATGGAACTGATCGCTGCGATCAAGGCATTAGAGGCACTCAAAAGAAGTTGCCGCGTGACTTTGTTTACCGATTCCAGTTACGTGAAGAACGGGATCACCGAATGGTTACCGCAGTGGAAACGCCGGGGTTGGCGAACGGCGGGTAAAAAACCAGTGAAAAATATGGATCTGTGGCAGCGCCTGGATGAGTTGTCGGCTGAGCATGAGGTCAAGTGGCGTTGGGTCAAGGGTCATGCCGGGACCCCCGGGAACGAACGCGCCGATGAATTGGCCAATCTGGCAATCGACAACCTTTTGTTGACGAACAGACAATCATGAAAACCCGGCAGATCGTGTTGGATACGGAGACCACTGGTCTCGATCCCGACCTCGGGCACCGCATCATCGAAATCGGTTGCGTAGAACTTATTAACCGGCGACGCACCGACAACACTTTTCAGCAATATATCAATCCGGAACGCGATGTAGATGAAGGCGCCCTCGAGGTGCATGGCATCAGCAACGATTTCTTGGCTGATAAACCCAAGTTCAAAGATATCGTCGATGATTTTTTGAACTATGCCCGCAATGCCGAATTAATTATTCACAACGCAGCCTTTGATACCGCGTTTATAAACCGAGAACTTGATGCACTCGGTCGAGATTTAGGAGTCATTGAAGACTACTGCACGATATTGGATACCCTGGCGCTGGCTCGGCATACTCATCCTGGACAAAGAAACGATTTGGACGCTCTGTGCAAGCGTTATAGTGTTGATAACTTACAGCGCACTCAACACGGTGCGCTGTTGGATGCCGAGATTCTTGCGGATGTATATCTGTCCATGACCGGTGGCCAGACCGCTTTTTTGCTCGATGGTATGACATCGAGCACGCAAGACGCTACGGACGTCAATAAGAGCCGTGTCAAAACACAAAAATCATTACCGGTGATTACGCCCTCGGCCGAGGAGTCGGCGGCACACGCATTATGGATTAAACGTCTAGAGAAAGAGACTAACGCACCTTGCCTGTGGCGGCGTATCGAGGAGCAGTCGTAAACCTTATATATTGCGGCTATACTGATTGAGTAGCTGCTGTCGGAGGAGTAGCCCTTTTGTTATTGACTGAATCAACGGGTGGATTCGGGTGAGCGCGATCGTCGCAAATCTGTTAGGTGCGGTATCGATGTCGGGGTGCAGTCTCGCCGGGAGGTCTCTGGCACATGGAAATTTTTCTGGCGTAAATCTTTCCGGTGTTCGTTTATGTGGAGTGAGTTTTCGTGGCGCCGATTTATCGCGCACAGATTTGACCGAGGCTGATCTCTCGGGAGCGGATCTCTCGGGTGCTGATCTTTATCAAGCGAAACTGTGTGGGGCGCGACTGTTCGGGGCCGATCTTTCGAATGCTGACCTGACTTTGGCGGATCTTACCGGCGCTCATCTCGCCGGTGCGTCTTTAATCAGCACAACCTTGTCAGGGGCATGTTTACGCGGCGCGTCCATGTCCGGCGCAAATTTAAAATCCGCGAATCTGTATGAGGCCGACTTGCGGGGAGCTAATTTGGCGGGTGTGAATTTATCGCAATCGAATCTCGTGCTGGCAAGTTTATCTGGGGCTAATCTTTTCGCTGCAAAACTGAATGGAACCCAACTCAGTAGTGCAAAGCTGGACGGCGCCCAGTTGGATGGTGCGGATCTCACCGCGGCTCGGTTAAACAATGCCTATATGATGAAAACCAATCTATTCGGCGTGGCACTGCAGCAGGCCAGCTTGTCCCATGCGACACTGGAGGAAGTAAATCTCTCGGGAGCAGATCTCACCGGCGTTGACTTGGGTTGGGCGGACCTGAGCGGAGCGATCATGTCGCGTGCGGATCTTGGTTTCGCTGACCTTACCGGCGCTAACCTGACGGAAGCGGATATGTGGTCGGTGAAGATGCGGGGCTCGCGATATCCGGCCACCGATCTTAGGGGCACCGATCTCCGCGGTACCGGCGTTTATCAAGCAACAGCCCTATCGCAATTTCCAGATATTGTGTACTCGGCGCGAACCCGTTGGGACCAACCAGACCAGCCAATGCGAGTGAGCGTGCATGTGACAGATTTGAATTTATCTCCCCGGCCGCAGCCACCGCGCGCACCACGAAGTCAGTCTACTACATTATTTTCGCGAGTGATGAGATTGCTCAATCGAGAAATCGTCTAATGGCCGCTAGTAAACCGCCTCGACGTTCAATCCTTTGTTCCTGAGCAGCGCAAGCATGCCGTCAACACCTGGCAAATGTAGGGCGCCAACTGCGATAAATGCATTACCTTCGCGTAATCGTGGGTAGATTCTCTCCGCCATTTTGATATTTCGCTCGACAATAAGACGTTTTTTTATCCGTTGTGCCAGTGTTCCATTATCCGCGAGATAACGGTCGGTCACGGCAACCAGGGCGCTGAGATTCCGTTGTAAATACGCCTGTGTCAGCTCCTCGATAAGACTATGTAACTGCGCATATTGCGCAACGGTTTCTCTCACCAGACTCACCTGATCGGTGAGGCTTAGCTCATCGAAAACAGATATCTGCTCCTCTAAAGTCTCAATTCCGTGAATGGGTTTGTCCTGCCGCCGGGCGCGCTCGTGCAGCACACGATCGAGAAACATACCGGTGCTCGATCGCGGGGCGCTGAGTAGCACTGAGACTGCCCAGGGTTTGAATCTTGCCGCCAAGGGACCCGGAATACCGCGCTGTTCCAGCAATTCCTGCGCATCGGCGAATAAATCTGATCCCAAAATGTCAGCCAGTGACTGTCCATCGCCGAGAATCATTTTCGTGGCCACGGCGGTCAGACTCGCGAGATCGAGTTTGGCCTCTAAGGTGAGGCTGTTACTGCGATGAAATGCGGCCGCGACGACCTCGGGCAGCTCGGTGACTCGCGGGTCATCCACATGCATTGTCCCAAAAAGATAGCTGGGTGGCGTGTTCACTCCGGATATTCTCCACAGTAGACCCTTGGTGAAAGGAGATTTTTGGCTATTGGGCGCATGAGTGGCCTTATAAGGATTGCCTGCGCCCAATGTTGTACCAGTCGCGCTCGGTGTCTGCGCAACCGCGGCTTGTGTAAACAGCAACACACAAAGTATGGTGATAGTCGGCGCTCTGGTCATGACTGCCTATCCAATGTTAACGGGCCTTGACACACATATTGCCGTAGCGCGGCGCGCAGCCGCGTCGTCCAGCCGCCGTCGTATGGGGTCCTCAGGCGATATAGTGAGCCCATTCATCTTTGACTTTAGACGAATCGATGCGCTGTGAAAAGAACAAGGGCTGGGCGGGCTATTGGCCGGATGACGCGCCGCCGGGCCTGAGGTCAATCGCGGAGCTGCTGACGATTGCCGGAAAACGCGGCGACGTCGTAAAGGATGATCATCGAAGCCTGGTCAAGGTGATTGTCAATGACGAACGCAGGATCGTCGCCAAGCAGCCACGGGACAAAAATCGTCGCCGGTGGATTAGGCTGCTATCCCTGGTTAGGGAGAGCGCGGTGACGCGTACGCTGCGTGGTTTGTCTGCCTTACGACGTGCCGATGTAGCAACCGTTTCCCCGATTGCCGCAGTTGAAAACAGGCGCTGGGGCATGGTTTTGGATTCCTGGTTGTTTTATTTTTATCGCGACGGCCGGCCATGTAGCGAAGCGGAGTTTCCCATGCTCATTGAAGTGTTGCGAGCCGTGCACCGCGCCGGTTTCAGACACGGAGATCCGCATTTAGATAACTTTCTATTTGATGGAGAACAGGTTTTTGTAATTGACTTTAAAGCCAAACCGAGGCTCACCAGGGTTTCTGATTATCGTGATTTATTGTTGTTGGAACATAAGATGAAGAGTCATTCGGACATTGTTGAAAGCCTCGATATCGACACCGCGTCACCGAGTTATTGGATTGCCAGGGCGTATCGCCGGTATTCGGCGGCCAGAAATTGGGTCAAGTTGCGTTTGCGAACAGCTGGTGTATCGAAGTATCGGGGAAAGTATAAGGCTCAATCGAGTCAGAAGTAATCGATGATTAGTATCAGTGTAAAGACAGTGGGCGCCACGAGTGCCACACGCTTGTCGGCTGTCCTCGCGCCAAGGCCGGTGGACCCGTCACCACACGAACAAGGGAAGGAGCAGAAACAGACCGAGTACGGCCACCACAAACAGTACCATGTACGAGGATTCGGGTGTCCTGGCTGCGACGCTGTGAGGCCCTGCGTAACGGGTGAGCAACGCCAGGAATCCCTCGATGCGTAGTCTCCATCCCGCCTCGAACCGACGATACGTGGCGGTCATGAATTCCGTTACCCGTTCCGCCGCCCATGGTCCCATCTTGCGGTAGAACCAGTCGCCATCCAGGGTGATGGTAAGAGACCGCTTCATCATCGGTAATAAGAGGAAGAAAGCGAGTCCCGAGAAAAGCAATAGCTGCAGCATGTTGACGACGTGGGGCACGGTGTACGGCACGTATTCGACCGGGTTGGGAAGCAGGGCGTAGAGCGGTTCCGGCCAGATACCGAGCGCGATGCAGAGCGAGGCAAAGAAAATCATCGCTACCTGCATGTGCCAGGGTGGATCCGGGGGGCGGAGACCAGAGTCCTTTTGGAAAAACACAAACCAGGGAAATTTAATTCCCGCGTGAAGAAATACACCAGCTGAAGCGGCCATTAATAGAAACCAGACCATCATCAGATATTCGTCCGCCGCCGCCTGGCTGATCATCGATTTACTCACAAAGCCAGAAGTCCAGGGGAACGAGGAGATCGACAGGGCCCCGATCACCCCGCAAATCATGGTGACGGGCATACTCTGAAACAGGCCGCCCAAGTCCGTGCACTTGCGCTTACCGGTCTGGTAGAGCACCGATCCCGCCGACATTAGCAGGAGCGCCTTGTAGATGA
Source organism: uncultured Gammaproteobacteria bacterium (assembly GCA_947259395.1). Lineage (GTDB taxonomy): Bacteria > Pseudomonadota > Gammaproteobacteria > Arenicellales > JAANXG01 > CALZGZ01. The sequence continues at coordinate 65,339 of CAMYMN010000006.1, forward strand.
TATGGGTGAATGCATGTGACGCCGCGCCATTCAACGCCATTTCTGTGCCGATCCCAGCACCGGTCACCATAAACCCGACCTGGTTGACGATGCTATAGGCGAGGATGCGGCGCATGTCGTTCTCGAGCAATGCATAGATGATCCCGTAAAAGATCATGAATAATCCTATGAAAATTAAGATCTCGGTCCCGGGAAAGGCGCGGATTAGTACGTACACCGCCGCCTTGGTGGTAAACGCGGAAAGAGTGACCATCCCGCTGTAGGATGCCTCGGGGTAGGCATCGGGGAGCCAGGCGGAAAGCGGCGGTGCGGCGGCATTGAGAAGCACACCGGCTAGGATCAGGCCGCCGCCGATGGTGCCGGCGTTCAGGCCTTCGATCGCTAGGGAGCCGGTGTTCACGATGTGCGCCACAATGCCCGCAAGTAGCAGTGAGCCACCGAAGATATGAACCATGAAGTAACGCATGCCAGCGCGTACCGCCCGTTCTTCGTTGGAGGAAATCAATACGGTGGTCGAGGCGATAGCCATCATTTCCCAGAACACAAACAGCGTGATGAGGTCTCCGGCCAGTGCAACACAGACTGCACTTCCGGCGTATATGGCCGCCGCGATCAACTCCAGGGTGCTTTTTTGACGCAATGAGAACAGTCCGCCCGCGACCGCCATGAGGGCGAAGATGATGCCGAACAACCGTCCGAGTGCGTCGCTTCTCACCGGCACGAGCTCATACTGGAATACCTGCAGGACAGGTGATGTGCCGTTGGGTAACGTCCACACGAGCCACAGTGTCAGGAGTGGTAACCCTATGAGCGGCAAGGCGTGAAAACGCCTAGGTACCGCCGGCAGTAGCAGGGCTCCGAGAATGAGCCACACGCCTGGAGGGATTAGGCTAATCGACATCTTCGTGATAATAGGTATCGGGCCGCTTCAGCCATATTCCGAGCAACTTGGCGACAATCACCATCGCCGCGCAGGTCCCTAGGCCATACCAGGCATAAAAACCAAAGGTTCCTTCCAGTCCAAAACTCGGATGCCCGTGGACGAAGATGTCGGCCAGGACCAAGCCGGCGAGTACAATGGAGAACCAAACCCAGAGCAGGCGGATGGTCCTTTGCCGGACGAGCCAGTGTTTATTTTTCTGGGGCGCCATAGCCGGAGTATAAACTGGGAATACGCATGACAGGGAGGTTGTGCCGCGCGCATCCGCCGCACGCGGCGTCGTCGCCTAAGGCGAGCACCCCCGCGGCACTGGCGCATTTCATTCTCGATGGGGCCTCGTGCTCGGCGCTGGCTTCGCGTATCGCCGTTGAGGACCCGCGATGCAAACCGCAACCACCCGGTGCGATCCATTCTTCGCCCAAGCTATTCGCAAAATGCGCGCCGTTCAGCCCAATCATGTTATACCGATCTGTTGCGGTGCTTGCGAATTCATTCTCAATCCTTCAAAAAAGCAGTGCGGTAAGTCCATACAACATGCCTGGAAACAGAAACAGGACCACGCAACCCGCGGCGGTGAACATCAGCGCGAACACCATCGGCAGGGGGGCCTCCTTGATGCTTGTCGCCATTGGTTGACCGGACGTTTTACCAAAGAAACCATAGATGGGAATTGGAAGCAGATAGGCGATATTCAAAAGCGAACTAATGAGCAACACGGACAGCATGATCCATTGACTTGCCTCCAAGGTTCCGATGGCGAGGTACCATTTGCTCCATAGGCCACCGAATGGCGGCAGTCCAATGATACTCAGCGTGCCGACCAACATCGCCCCGTAAGTGAAGGGCATTACCCGTCCGAGACCGTTCATCTCGCTGATCTGCGTCTTGTGGGTTGCCACGTAAATTGCGCCCGCACAGAAAAACAGAGTGATCTTCCCAAACGCGTGTGTGGCGATGTGCATCGCCGCGCCGATCATAGCGGTCGTATTGACAAGCATCGCACCGAGCGTGATGTAGGCAAGCTGACTGACAGTCGAATAGGCGAGCCTCGCCTTCAAATTGTCTTTCGTCATCGCGATCAATGAAGCGGCGAGTAAAGTGAATGCTGCGATCCACATCATGAATGTCGATGCGTTGGTATCCTGCAAAAGCTCAATGCCGAAGATATAAATCGTCACCTTTACGACGGTGAAGACTCCCGCTTTGACCACCGCAACGGCGTGCAACAGCGCGCTGACCGGTGTGGGGGCGACCATTGCCGAAGGCAGCCAGCGGTGGAATGGCATCAGTGCGGCCTTGCCGATGCCGAACAAATACAGCGCCAACAGCAACGGAAGTAGTCCGGGATCGACCCGGTCCCGCAAAATGCCGCCTTTGACGAAATCCAGTGTACCGGCCGCTTGCCAGGTCCACAGCATAGCGAGCAGCAGAAAACCGATCGAGGTGCTGATAAGCAGGACAAGATAGACCCGGGCGCCCTGTTTGGCCTCATCCGTACCCTTGTGAGCGACCAACGGATAGGTTGACAGCGTCAACACCTCGTAAAAGACGAACAGCGTGAACATATTGGCGGCGAAGGCCACGCCCATGGTTGCGGACAGTGCGATTGCGAAGCAGATGTAGTAGCGCGTTTGATGTGACTCGTGGTTGCCGCGCATGTAACCGATGGAGTAGACCGAAGTCACGATCCAAAGTCCCGATGCGATCAGCGCGAACAGCAATCCTAGCGGTTCCACCTCGAGGGCAAGCGATACACCGGGCATCACTTCGACCAGCCTCAACCCAGGGTGATGGCCCGCTGTGACCGCGGGAATCAGGCTGAGCACGAGCAGGAACAGAGTCGCGGCAAGTATCAACGTCACCGTCTCCCTGGGATTGGGGTACTGGTCCAACAGGCCGATCCCGATTGAGCCGAGAAACGGCACGATCACTGCGAGTACAGCTGTCAATTCCGGACTCACGATACGTTCCCCAGAAGCGCCTGCGCGGCCCGTTCGGCGACGCCGACCGTCAGTGACGTGTCGACGCCGAAGTAAATATTGGCAGTAATCAATATCCAAGTCGGGATCAATAGAGTCGCAGGAGCCTCTTTGATTTCTGTCGATCGATCGCCGGGGGTGCCGAAATAGGCAATTTCGATAACCCGCCAGACGTAAACAAGCGCCAACAGCGAGCTGATTAGAACCAGCCCCGCTAGCCACCACATCTGCTGCTCCAGGGCGGCGACGATCAGGTACCACTTACTGATGAAACCGACGGTCAGCGGTATGCCGACCAGGCTCAATCCGCCTAAAACGAAGGCGCCCATGGTCCACGGCATTGCGTAGCCGATACCGGCGAGATCGCCGCGTGTTACTGAGCCCACACGGAAGAATACGCAGCCCAGGGCGACAAACAATGCGGTTTTCATGAGAGCGTGATTGAATAGATGAAGGATTGCGGCGGTGACACCGGTTACTGATACCAGGCTCACGCCGAGCACCATATATCCTATCTGTGCGATGCTTGAGTAGCCGAGCATGCGCTTGATGTCGGTTTGAAAAATCGCGACGGTTGAGGCCACAAAAATCCCTGCTAATGCCAGGGGCAGCAAAATCCGGTCGAGCTTCATTGTTTCGAACGAAAATTCAACGCCGAATATGGTGAAAAAGAATCGCAGCAACAGGTAGATTGCGACTTTTGTGGCGGTGCCGGCGAACAGTGCGCTGATCGCCGATGGGGCGTAGGCATATGCATTGGGTAACCAAAAATGCATGGGAAACATCGCAGCCTTCAATCCGATACCGGCGGTTAAAAACGCGAACGCGATTTTAACGGTTCGCGTGTCTGAGACAGAGGGAATGCGCGCCGCAAGATCGGACATGTTCAGCGTTCCCGTCATCATGTACAGCAGTGCAATCCCGATAAGAATGAAAGTCGCGCCGATGGTCCCCATTACCAGATATCGAAACGCGGCGGTTAACGCACGCCGATCCCGGCTCAAGCTGATGAGCAAGTAGGAGGAAAGCGAAGAAATTTCTAGGAACACGAAGACGTTGAATACATCACCGGTGATCGCAATGCCGAGAAGTCCCGACAGACAGAGCATCCACCCCGTGTAGACGAGGTAGACCTGTTTGTTGTGGACCTCATGCTCGATGCTGGCACGGGCGAACGATATGGTGATCGCGCTGATTCCCGAAATGATCAGCAAGACAAAGGCGTTGATTTCATCGATGCGGTATTCGATCCCCCAGGGCGCGGCCCATCCGCCCAATTCATAAGAGATCGGTCCGGTGGCTAAAACCTGATCCAACAATGCCAGGGAGATGAACAACGCCACCCAGCTCGCCGATGTCGCCAGCCCCCAACTCAAGCGTGAGTGGTGCAACAACAGGCACGTAGGGCCTGCCAGCAGTGGAATGACAACCTGCAGAGCGGGGAGTTGTGTGCTGATCACTAAGAGGCGTTGTCCTGTTCTTGTATTTCGTCTTCCTCAATGGAACCATAGGCGCCATGAATGCGAACCGCTAACGCCAATCCCAGCGCAGTGGTGGCGACGCCGACTACGATCGCAGTAAGAATCAATACATGGGGAAGCGGATTGCTGTACGACGTGACGCCCTCGACCAGTATCGGCGCCGTGCCGCCGTCCAGCTTACCGATAGAGATGTACAGGATAAATACCGAAGTTTGGAAGATATTCAATCCCACGATTTTCTTGATCAAATTTCCGCTGGCGATTACAACGTACAAGCCGATCATCATGAGAATGATGACCACCCAATAGTTATACAGACCAAATACCTGCACGGTTTATTTCTCGCGCTGGTAACTCGCGTAGGCGTAGAACAGGCTGATCATAGATGCCGCGACCGTCACGCCGACGCCAAACTCCACCAGGAATATTCCCAGATGTTGGCCGTGCGTGGGTTCGTGGCCGAGGAGGTTGTAATCCAGGAAATTACTGCCCATCAATAAGCTCACGACGCCGACGCCGGCATAAATGAGTACGCCGATCGCCGCCAGGCTGCGAACAACGACGGGTGGCGCGACCGTGGTCACGCTTTCCATGCCGAACACGAGTCCGTAGAGAATGAAAGCGGAAGCAAAGATCACCCCGGCCTGAAAGCCACCGCCGGGACCGAAATCACCGTGAAATTGTACGTACAAGGCGAACACCAGGATCACTGGCAGCATGAGCTTTGCGGTGATGCGCAAGATCAGATGGTGTTCCATGCCCCCAGTTTTCGGCCCAACCTTACCTTCAGGGACGATACCCAAGCGTCCAATGACGCCAACGGCGGCGGTAAATATGACCACCGTTTCGCCCAGGGTGTCGTAGCCGCGATAACTCGCCAGCACCGACGTTACAACATTGGGAATGCCAATTTCCTGCATCGATTGTTGCAGGTAACGCGGCACGACGTGTAAGTGGGCGGGTGCGTTGGGGTCGGCGTATAACGGCATATCGAGGGTGCCATAGATCAACGCTGCTCCGGTTATAACGACGACCGACAGTGCCATCCAATGTCGGGATCGAGGCACCGGGTGTTGTTTGTGGCTGGTCAGCGCCAACGCGCCCAACATCAAGATAATGGCAATACCTGCGCCCACCGCGGCTTCGGTGAACGCAACGTCGACTGCGTCCATGACTACGAACAGTGCCGCCGACAACAGACTGTAAATGCCAAACAGCATCACCGCGGCAAACAACTGATCCAGTCTCGCGACCGCAAGCGCGGTAGCCGTGAGCAAACTGAGCAAGGTGATGTCGATTACTAAGGCGATGATTCCTCCTGATCCTTTTTCTCGGAGGCCAAGGGTTTGAGCTTCCCGTGCAAGGCCGCCTTCGCGAGAGCATGGGTGGCGGCCGGCCCGGTGAATAACATGAACAAAAATATCATGATCAGTTTGGTGCTGGTTTGAGTGAACCCCGCTTGCAGCACCAGACCCAGAACGATCAGGCCGATACCGAGCGTGTCCGGCATACTGACCGCATGCAGCCGGGTGAAAAAATCAGGCAGTCTGAGTAGTCCGACACCGCCGGTAACGACGAAGAAGCTGCCAGTGAGTATCGTGATCCAGCTGAGGATGTCGGTGAGCAGTTGCATCGTCTACGACTCGAACTCATCCGGGCTTCGTGCGCCTCCGAGATCCCCGTACTCGAAGAATTTCAGAACCGCGATGGTGCCGACGAAGTTGATGAGGGCGTAAACAAAAGCAATGTCCAGGAAATCCGGCCGTCCGGTCATGAATCCGAACACGGCGATGATTAAAACGGTTTTGGTGCCGAAGGAATTTACCGCTAGGATACGATCATAGGTTGTTGGGCCGAGTATGCCGCGGCTTAACGTCAATGCCATGGTAAATAAAATTGCGCAGGCGGCTACCGCAAAGATCATTCTGGTCTCCGGACGCCACGCACACGGCGGGCCATCTCGCCCTGTTCCAACGCCATTGCGCCTTCCCGCGTCAGGGCGTGCACTGTGATGGTCGCGTCAGTGAGGTCAATGGACACGGTGCCTGGGGTCAATGTGATCGAGTTTGCGTAGATCACTTGCCGCAATTCATCGGCATCAGCGGGTACTTTAACTATCGTCGGACTGATTGGCAGTTTGGGATGCCAAACGCGCCTTGCGACATCAATATTAGATTTGACGATCTCCCCGATCAGCCAAAACGTATACTGGATCCACCGTATAGGCCGAAGGTTTACCGGATGGCCTTCGTGATCTACCACGTCCTGCCGTTTTGCGATCCACACCACGAATGCGCAAGACACTAGGCCCAGGACTAACAACAAGGTTTCGAAGTAGCCGGACAATAACAGCCATACTGCGAACAAGAACAGGAACAAACTAATACTATGACGCATCGGTGGATAGATTTGCTTTTTCGTTGTTGTCGAGCCCGTTTCGCTTCTTGATCGAGTGCCGGGTACGGTATACCGCATCTCGCAGGGCGGCGTCTACCAAGGAAAAACCGGCGCATCTGCTACCCTACGAGTGGCACGCTGCGGACTATTGGTGCGATAGCGTAGCAAATCATGTTACTTTTCGTAACATGATTTGCTACGCTATCGCTCATGGTTAGGTCTCCAGACCCGATACGCCGTATTGAGTGGACGCTGCTCGTCACCGCTCTGGCATTGCTGTTGTTTGCCACCCCGATGATCTATTGGTGGGCGCAGGACGATAACCCGTGGTACCTGGTATACGTGTTGTGGCTGGTGATCATCGGGCTCACAGCCTGGCTGCAGATACGGCAGAAACGTCATGACCTTTAGTCTGACCTATTTATTTGTTGCCATTGTCGTCTATTTGTCGCTTTTGTTCTTGATCGCCTACGCGACTGAACACGGACGCATTCCAAGCCGCATTGTGCGCCATCCCGCTACCTACGTCTTATCGTTGGGCGTATACGCGACCTCGTGGAGCTACTACGGCAGTGTCGGATTTGCCCAGACTCAGGGCTACACGTTCTTGACGATATATCTTGGCGTGACGATCGCATTCGCGATGACACCGATATTACTACAGCCGATCTTGCGGTTGGTGCGCGACTATCAGCTGACTTCGGCGGCGGACTTGTTTGCATTTCGGTATCGAAGCCAGATGGCTGGAATTCTTGTCACCCTGTTTATGATGGCGGGTACCTTGCCTTATCTGGCATTACAGATTCGTGCGGTCACGGAATCGATACACGTGTTGACCGAAGAGGCACCGCCGCGATTTATTGCGTTGGGTTTTTGCGTGACGCTGATATTGTTTGCCATACTCTTCGGAGCCCGACACATCTCTCCGCGGGAAAAACACGAAGGATTGGTGGTCGCGATTGCCTTTGAGTCACTGATAAAGCTTGTTGCCGTGCTGATGGTGGGCACGTTCGCGGTGTTCGGTGTATTCGGCGGCTTTAGCGGCATCGGCCAGTGGTTAGCGGAAAACCCGCAGGCATTGGAGGCGTTGTACCGGCCGGCACGCGAGGGGCCGTGGACGACGCTGATTTTCCTCGCATTTGCGGCGGCATTCCTGTTACCGCGTCAATTCCACATGACGTTTACCGAAAACCTCGATCCCCACAACCTGCAGATTGCCAGCTGGGCGTTCCCGTTGTTTCTGCTGCTTTTTAATCTCGCCATTCCTCCGATCTTGTGGGCGGGCGCTGCGCTGGGTTCGGCATCAAATCCCGAGTATTATGTTTTGGGGATTACATTGGGTGGCGGCTCGGAACTGCTGACGGTGGTCGCTTTTCTCGGCGGGGTCTCGGCCGCCAGTGCGATGATGATTGTCACCACGGTAGCGTTATCGGCGATGTGTTTGAATCACATCGTGCTGCCGGCGAGTTATCCTGATCCCACAGTTAACCTTTACCGCTGGTTGCTGTGGGGACGGCGAGTCGTGATCGCGATGATTGTGTTGGCCGGTTATGGGTTCTATGTTGCGCTCGAACACAATCAAGGCCTGGTGCAATTGGGGTTGATCTCGTTCGTGGCCGTGGCCCAGTTTGTACCGGGTATTGTGGGCTTGCTTTATTGGCCGCGCGCCAATCGCTACGGATTTCTTGCCGGACTCATGGGTGGGGGGACGGTGTGGTTCGTAACCTTGGTCGTACCGTTGATGGAACAGGCCGGTCAACTCAATTTGAACTTTACGCTCTATCCATTGCTCGCTTACACGCAACAAGATAAATGGACGTTTGTGACCTTTTGGTCGCTGGCGTTGAATGGTTTTTTGTTCGTATCCGTATCGCTTTTTTCGCGGCAAACGCGAGATGAACGGGAGGCAGCACTCGCCTGCACCCGGCAGACCTTTGCTTTACCACGCGGTGTGGTCACCGCTACGTCTCCGGCGCAATTTGTTGAGCGGTTGGCACAATCTTTAGGAACAGACATGGCCGAACGTGAGGTGCAACAGGCATTACAAGATCTTGAGCTCGACAACGAGGAGGCCAATCCCTCTGAATTGTGGCGCTTACGCAATCAGATCGAAAGAAATCTATCGGGTCTCATGGGTCCCGAAATGGCACGCGTGGTGGTCGAAGAAAAATTACAGCTGGATCCGGAAGCGCAGACGGTGTTTGCTGACAGTGTGCGCATGATGGAGCAGCGATTGGAGGCGTCACGGACTCAGTTGCGGGGTATGGCCGCGGAAATGGATACCCTGCGGCGCTATCATCGGCAGGTATTGCAAGAGTTGCCCGTTGGTGTGTGCTCGGTAGGCCCGGACCGTGAGGTGGTGATTTGGAATCACGCGATGGTGAGCATGTCCGGTATCGACGCACGCAAGGTGGTCGGCACTCAAGTGACAAAATTGCCCGGGCCTTGGTGCGCACTATTTGACGAGTTTCTCGACACCGAGGCGCGCGAATCGATACAAAGACGTCATCTTACCGATCATAGCTCGCGTTGGTTCGGACTACACAAGGCATCCCTGGAGGATGTAGTGAGCATGACTTCGATGGGCAGTCAATCGGCAGGAACCGTAATCTTAGTCGAGGACCTGACCGAAACCAAGTTGTTGGAGGCCAAGCTGGCGCACAGCGAACGGTTGGCCTCCGTTGGCCGGCTTGCCGCGGGGGTCGCGCATGAAATTGGTAATCCAATTACCGGCATTGCTTGTCTGGCGCAGAATATCGAGGCCGAAAGCAACGACAGTCAAGTGCGGCTGAGCATTCGCCAGATTCTGGATCAAACCAAAAGGATCAGTAATATTCTGCGTTCATTGGTTAGTTTCAGTCATAGCGGTGCGCACAACGACGGTGATTTGGAGGTGTTTAACTTGTCTGAGTGCGTTGCGGAAGCGGTGGGTTTGGTAAAGCTGGGGGACGCGGAAAAGCGCATGGAATGCACCACGCATTGTGACCCTGACGTGGAAGTCTTTGGTGATCGGCAGCGCTTGTTGCAGGTCTTTGTCAATGTGTTGAGCAATGCATGTGACGCTTCGGGGCGTCAAGGTAAGGTCGAGATCGATACTCAGCTCGACCAAGACAATGTGGAGATCATGATTCGAGACGAAGGTGTGGGCATGACCGAAGCCGAGCTCAATAAGGTATTCGAGCCATTCTTCACCACCAAAGAGCCCGGCAAGGGCACCGGACTTGGGTTAGCCTTAGCCTATAACATCATCCAGGATCATAGCGGACAAATCACCATCGAAAGCGCACCACAGGCGGGGACAACGGTGACCATTCGATTACCGCAACATGGTAACGAGATGCGCTCTGCGCATCGCGCGGCGGCATCATGAGTGAGATTCTGATTATCGATGATGAGGCCGTGATTCGCACCGAATTGACCCGGTTGCTCACACGTCACGGTTATCAGGTCACCAGTGCAGCTTCGGTGGTAGAGGCCGAGCAGGAGAATGATATCAGCGCCTTTGATTTGATCATTGCCGATCTGCGTCTGCCTGGAGAAACCGGTACAAGTGTGATTCCGAAGAGCAACGGCACGCCGGTATTGATCATGACCAGTTATGCGAGCGTTAAATCGGCGGTGGAGTCGATGCGCCTGGGGGCCGTGGATTACATCGCAAAACCATTTGATCACGAAGAGATGATCATGGTCGTTGACCGGATCCTCAAAGAGGCGCGGTTACAACGGCAGAATGCGGCGCTCAAATCCGTGGTGCAACGTGAATATCCCGTCAAAGGTATGATCGGGACGTGTTCCGCCATGAAAGAGGTGTTCAGCCGCATTAGTAAGGTCGCGCCAACCGACGCGAACGTACTGATACTGGGAGAATCGGGTACCGGCAAGGAACTTGTGGCGCGTGCGATGCATGAACGCAGCCAACGCAGTGATGCGCCAATCGTAACCGTCAACTGTGCCGCAATTCCCGAGGAGTTGATGGAATCGGAGTTATTCGGTCATGAGAAAGGTGCATTCACCGGCGCTGTGGGAACCAGAGAAGGACTCGTGGAGGCGGCTGACGGGGGCACCTTGTTCCTGGATGAAGTCGCCGAACTGTCCCCGGGGGCGCAAGCCGGTCTGTTGCGTGTCCTCCAGGACGGCGAGATACGCCGCGTGGGTTCCAACAAAGTGCGGCGTGCGGATGTCCGGGTGCTGGCGGCGACACACCGCAACCTTGGAGACCGAGTCCAGCAGGGACGTTTTCGCGGAGACTTGTTCTTTCGCCTCAGAGTCATGGAGATCGAACTGCCGCCGCTGCGGGAGCGAGGGGAAGACATCATCGCGTTAGCCGAGTCGCTGTTGGAGCGCACGTGTAAGCAGCTCAATCGGCCGGTAATGAGTTTTGGTGTCCAGACCCTGGAATTGATCCGTGAGTACCAATGGCCGGGCAACGTGCGTGAATTGGAGAATGCCATCGAGCGTGCCGTGATCCTATCGGACCGTAACGAGATCGCTCCGGATTTGTTGGCGATCGACTGCGTCAGGGCCGTCGCCGCCGACGACCTGCAGTCAGCTCAGGAGGTATCCCTGGATGATTACTTCTGTAAGTTTGTCCGCGAGCACGAGCATCAATTGACCGAGACGGAATTGGCGAGGCGTTTAGGGATCAGTCGCAAGACGCTGTGGGAGCGGCGCCAACGGCTTGGCATTCCGCGCAAGCACCGCGCCAACCGTTCCGGGCACGGAGCGCGCTAACTCATTGTTGCAGCGCAATAAATTACGGTGCGCCCTGTTACGAAACAATACATTTGTTACGATGTGTAACAAAACACCCTGCGTCACAAGCTCGAATGACGCACATATATCCGCGGTAATCCGTTGATGGTTAGATAGAAGGCCACTTTGGTCTCCATCAGGCACAATTATTGCATGTTAACGATGCCAGTGGTTCCCAGGAAATGGAGTGCGGTCACCGGAGCGAATGTAGACATGACGCATCACCAAACCACGACACCTTAAAAACCATTCAACCCAGACTAAAGGGGGAGCAGCAACAATGGATGCCAAAATCGTCTGGTTGTTCATCTTCGTTTTGCTGTATTGGGCATATTGCATCTTTTGGGGTATTAAGGGTGCTTTGTCCGCGAAGACAGCGAGCGATTACTTCATCGCAGGCCGGCGCCTGTCGTTGTGGGTATTCGTGCTCGCGGCAACCGCAACATCATTTTCAGGCTGGACATTCATGGGTCACCCGGGCCTGTTGTATCGCGACGGGTTCCAGTACGCCTATGCATCGTTCTATGCCATTACTATCCCGTTTACCGGGGTGATGTTCCTGAAGCGCCAGTGGATGCTGGGCAAACGCTTCGGCTTCGTGACCCCGGGCGAGATGCTGTCGCACTATTTCAAGTCGGATATCATCCGCTTGCTGGTGGTGCTGGTGGCGTTGTGTTTCTCGGTGCCTTATCTTGGCTTGCAGTTACGCGCCTCCGGCTTCTTGTTTAACGTGTTGACCGATGGTCTGTTGGGCGTCGAGGTCGGTATGTGGCTGTTGTCCGCGGTGGTGTTCATCTATGTGGCATCCGGCGGTCTGCGGGCGGTGGCGTACGTGGATACGGTGCAATGTGTCCTGTTGGCCGGTGGTATCGTGGCCCTTGGTATCATCGCGATCAGCTTTGTTCCGGGTGGTTGGGAAGGCCTGAATAAGGGCATCGCCCAGCTGGCGTTGGATGATACCAAGAAGACGACGGACGGCTACAGCCACTACATCGCCATTCCCGGCGTGATCCAGTTCGTCGCGGGGCTCGGGGTCGAGAACCCGGTCGGCGGCGCTTGGACCGGTATCATGATCCTCACCTACATGTTCGCGCTGATGGGTATTCACTCCGCGCCGGCGTTCACTATGTGGGCGTTTTCCAATACCGATCCGCGGCCGTTTGCACCGCAACAGGTGTGGGCATCCAGCTTCGGTATCGGCATCATCTTGTTTATTTTTACCGCCATGCAGGGGTTAGGCGGACACTTACTCGGTGCCGACACCACATTCGCGGCGGCCCATCCTGAGTTGGTCAACAACGTCATGGGTGAGGGGCTTCAGGGCAAGGACCTCATGGAGTCGGCGGGCAAGCAAGGCATGCTGGTACCCCAGCTCATCCGGCTGATGGCCGAAGGCGCCCCGTGGTTAGTGGGCCTGCTGTCGGTTTGTGCGCTGGCGGCGATGCAGTCCACCGGTGCCGCGTATATGTCCACCGCCGGCGGCATGTTGACCCGCGACCTGCTCAAGCACTTCATCATGCCGCAGGCGAGTCACGGCCAGCAGAAGTTCTTCGGCCGCGTCGGCGTGTTGGTGATCGTGCTTGCGGCATTGGTGGTGGCCACCACTGCAACCGACGCGCTGGTGTTGCTCGGCGGTCTGGCGGTAGCCTATGGCTTCCAGATGTGGCCGTCGTTGATGTCGGTGTGCTACTTCCCATGGTTTACCCGCGCCGGTATCACCGTCGGTTTAGCGGCGGGTCTCATCGCGGTAACCATCACCGAGAAGATCGGTGCGCAGTTCTTCCCGTGGGGCCGTTGGCCGTGGACCATCCACTCCGCGGGATGGGGCATCATCTTCAACCTGGGGCTGGCGATCATTATCTCGTCGTTCACCCAGAACAAGGCGGATTTTGAGCACAGGATGAAGTTCCACAACTTCCTGAGCGAGCACGCGAGTCTGCCCGAGTCCAAACGTGGACTGGTACCCATTGCGTGGATCATCGTACTGGTGTGGTTCTTCTTCGGCATCGGCCCGGGTGCAGTCATCGGCAATACCATTTTCGGTAATCCGAACGACTACGCCACCTGGACCTTCGGCATGCCGTCGATCTGGGCCTGGCAACTGCTGTGGTGGGCACTAGGTGTGTTCATGATGTGGTTCCTGGCGTATAAGATGGAGATGTCCACAGTCCCCGACAAAGAAATCGAGGTGCTGTACGAGGATATCGGCGACTACCACGAAGCCACCGAAGAAATCTAACTGCTTCGGTAATGCGAGACGTTATGGGGGAGGGGTAACCCTCCCCCTTTTTTGTTGGCTACGCGCGTTTTTATAGATCGGGCTTAACGGGCTACAATCGGCGTCATGTTGATGTTCTGGTTCTGGGTATTGTTGTTGGCGGCCCTGTTGTTTTATCCCGTTACGCAATTGGTTTGGATCATCAGTGTCCGCCGCATGCAGAGAAAATTGCAAAAAGAGCTGAACGAGCAGGAACTGGCGGCGGAAAAGCAACGCGCCCGCTTCATCTCAGTAATCATGTGTTTTTTCTTTTCGGTGTTGTACAACATCGCGCGATTGGGTTTTCCCACCGGTGGATGAAACGCTATACCGATTTCTAAAGTACGTCGCGATTGCGATTGCCGCCATCGTAGTTGGCGTAATGATCTGGGATTCATTCCTGGTCGAAAAGACACCGGGAAACACCGCCTATCAGCAAGGCAACACGCTGTTCGAAGACGGTAACTATGATCAGGCACTGCGCCAATATGAAACCGCTTTAGCGCAACAACCCGAGGCGCCGCATTACGTTCGCGCCAAGGCGAGGACCTTGATGCAATTGGGCCGCAACGATGAGGCCCTGGCCTGGTTTGATCGCGCGGTGGTACTGCAACCGTATTTCGGGGGTGCTTACGCCAATCGCGGTATCCTGTACGATCGCATAGGCCGGTACGAGCTTGCGATCGTGGATTACGAGAAGGCGTTACAGCTCGATGATAAGGTCGCCGAGGGTCCACATTGGCTGACCCGGTTCTTGCGCAATCAACCGGGAAAACCGCCGAACATCAAACAGCGCGCCGAGTACCTCAAGCAGGAATTAGCAAAACCCGCTGACCAGCGGCTGTTGCGGATTCCGGAGATCGACGCCAAACAAAGAACCTATAAGCAATGATACCGGCAGCGAACGCCCACAGCGCCGAACCGATGCCCCCATTTAGCGTGACGAGGTGTGTATTCCTATGGGTGAACTAGACACGCTGAAGAGCCTTGTGTTGGTCGCGGTGACCGGATTCATCGCCTATCACGGCATCACATATCGCGACGAGAATGGAGACAGCGACATCGGCCATCTTTTGTTCGGCTGCATCGCATTGATTTTTTGTATGCGTTTTTTTTTCGTCGATTTACTCAAAGTGTTCGGCGAGTAAAAATGTAGAAAAAATCAGGCCCGTGTCACATCGTGTGTTGATCGTATTCGTTATTCAAAAAATGGCAACTGTTCTTTTCGTTGCCCTGGTTAACGATGCGAGCCAACCCTGGCTGGTTATATTCTTAGTAACAAGGCGGGAAGTAACATTGGCGAAACACGGCCATTACTTCTTCCGGGACCGAGTACACCGACAGTGTAATGGCGATAAAAATCGCGATGAGCGCCGCCGTGTAGGCCTTGGCGAAGAATCTCATGCGGGCACTAGGCAGGCGCTGCCAGATGCCGAAGGTTCTTGGATCCAAACGTCCGTTTGCGTGTAACCGCAGGATCTTGCGTGCAAAGCTGCGCACCCAGCTGGGTATACGCTCGGCGAACATGTAGGCGGCGAAATATTTTTCTATTTGCTGCTCGCTCGCCTTGCGGCCGTGCCAATCGCGATAGGCAAGCTCGAAAAACTGAAATTCGGTGACCTCTAAGACCGATGACGCGTCTAGAATAGCGACCACATCGGCATCGACGTGCCGATTGAAGTATTCGATTGCTCTTTTGGATTTGCCGGTGATCTTAGGTTTCAATCCAGGGCTCTCCCGGGGCTAGAGATGGCAGTTCTCGTGCGCACAGCGGACAATTGCACGGTGCGAGCAGGTCAGTGACGCCGTGGTGCAACCGTCGCACCCGCTGCCGACAGGGACCGATACAACGAGCCCGCCTTGGCGGCATCCCACCCGCGATAACGCGGTCATAGCATCTCCGTGTGGGGATAGTCTGCAATAATTATCCATCGATCGGTGCCGCCGAATGACAAAATGCGGGTTTGAACCGAGTATACCTGCATGGGACCCTCAGAACGGATTCGGGTTCCGTTCCGCCGATTTTGCGCGATGTACTGATTATCGCAGGCAAGATGTGGCGGTTGGGAATTGACAGCCAGCCGTCACCCCTTAAAATCAACGCCTTTGCGGCAATCTAGCGATGCCGGCTGCGTGTGTTGAGAGTGGCTCAGGGGTGAGCGCGGGGACTATTACGATTCCCGCCAACATAATAATCGGCGGTGCCTGGGTCCGGCCGCTTCGGGCACAGAACTACCATTTCACCGAAGGAGAAAGTCATGTCAGAAGATAAAGTGTATCCGGTTCCCTCGGGGGTAGCCAAACGCGCCTATATCGATGCGGCGAAATACAATGAAATGTACAAGCGTTCGGTGGAAGATCCCGAGGGATTTTGGAGTGAGCAGGCGGAAGAATTCGTTGATTGGTTCAAGAAATGGGACCGAGTCATGGATTATGACTTCCACAAAGCCCACATCCGGTGGTTCGACGGCGGCAAGTTGAATGTTTCTTATAATTGTCTGGACCGGCACTTGGAGACCCGCGGCGATCAAGTGGCGATTATTTGGGAAGGGGATGATCCCAGTGTCGATAAAAAGATCACCTATCGCGAGCTACACGAACAGGTTTGCAAATTCGGAAATGCATTAAAGAACTTGGGTGTAACCAAGGGTGACCGGGTATGTATCTATATGCCGATGATTCCCGAGGTGGCGGTGGCGATGTTGGCGTGTACCCGCATTGGCGCTATTCATTCCGTAGTATTTGGTGGTTTCTCTCCGGATTCGCTGCGTGACCGCATCAACGACTCGGAGTGCAAGGTGCTGATCACCGCAGATCAAGGTTTGCGAGGGAGTAAGCCGGTGCCGCTCAAGGCCAACGGCGACAAGGCGCTCGAGAATTCGCCGAGTATTGAAACGGTCGTCGTGGTAAGGCACGGAGGTATGGAGATTGAATGGCAAGAGGGCCGTGATGTCTGGTATCACGACATTTGCGACGCGGCGTCGGCGGATTGTCCAGCCGAGGAAATGGACGCCGAGGACCCACTATTTATTTTGTACACCTCTGGTTCCACCGGCATGCCCAAGGGAGTATGTCATACCACAGGCGGTTACAACGTCTACACCGCAATCACCCACAAGTACGTTTTCGACTATCACGAGGGTGATATCTACTGGTGTACGGCGGACGTGGGATGGGTAACAGGTCATTCGTATATTGTTTATGGCCCGTTGACGAATGGTGCGACGACGCTGATGTTCGAGGGAATCCCGACGTATCCCGATGCCGGCCGATTTTGGGACGTCGTCGATAAGCATCAGGTCAATATTTTCTACACCGCGCCCACCGCGATCCGTGCATTGATGGCGCAGGGCGATGATTTCGTGACCCGCGCTGGCCGTAAGAGCATCAGACTGCTGGGCACGGTGGGCGAACCGATCAATCCTGAGGCGTGGGAATGGTATTACCGCGTTGTCGGCGAAGAACGATGTCCGATTGTCGATACTTGGTGGCAGACGGAGACCGGGGGTATTCTCATTACCCCGTTACCCGGGGCTATTGCGCTCAAGCCTGGATCGGCGACCAAACCGTTCTTCGGCGTGACGCCGGCTCTGTTGGACGAACAGGGCAACATCCTGGAAGGTGCCAACTCCGGTAACCTCGTGATTACGCGACCGTGGCCGGGAATGATGCGTACCGTGTACGGCGACCATCAGCGCTTTTTTGACACCTATTTCAAGATGTACCCGGGCTACTACTTCACCGGTGACGGTTGCCGGCGGGACGAGGACGGGTACTATTGGATTACCGGCCGCGTCGACGATGTGATCAATGTCTCCGGTCACCGTATGGGCACCGCCGAGGTTGAGAGCGCATTGGTGTTGCATGATGCGGTGGCCGAGGCCGCGGTGGTGGGGTGTCCGCATGACATCAAAGGCCAAGGTATCTATGCCTATGTGACCCTCATGGTTGGTATTGAACCATCCGAGGAGCTGCGCAAGGAACTGGCGCAGCATGTGCGTACTGAAATTGGTCCGATTGCCACGCCGGACTTTATTCAATGGGCGCCGGGTTTACCCAAGACACGGTCCGGTAAGATTATGCGACGTATACTGCGCAAGGTCGCTGAGAACGAAATTGGCAATCTAGGTGATACCAGTACCCTTGCCGATCCCTCGGTGGTCGACGATTTGATTGACAATCGTATGAACGCCTGACGATCGGCGCTAACTTGTAGTTGAACGCCGGGGTGGCCCGGGGTTTTGTGGTGGTGCCTGTTTCGCCGATCAATTGCAGGCTACTGTCTGTTGCGTCTTTCCAGCCAGACATTCAAGCCTTGCGCGTTCAGTGCCGTGTCCATGGCAAGATGGCGCCGGATCTGATCATCGGTTAGCGATGATCCATGCTGCCTGGCTTCCTGGAAGAGGTAATTAGCGATCGAGTGAGTCAAGCGCGATTCTCGGTGTGGGTGGTTTTCCAAGCCTAGTGCCAGGTCAACCATGGCGTGCAGACGCCGATGTAGACCGTCAATCAGTTTTGCGGTCGGCGTGATGCGTCCGAAGTGAGTAAGAAAGATTGCTTGCGG
The DNA here is from genome assembly GCA_947259395.1 of uncultured Gammaproteobacteria bacterium. Lineage (GTDB taxonomy): Bacteria > Pseudomonadota > Gammaproteobacteria > Arenicellales > JAANXG01 > CALZGZ01. The sequence goes on from CAMYMN010000006.1 coordinate 83,709, forward strand.
CTCGGTTTGCATCAATCGATCGATCGATCGATGCAGTGCGTCGGGCTCACATTGCACCGGGGACGTGGTCGGAAACAAAAACGGTCCGCGGTCGCAATCGAAAGCCCGGTAGGAAATACCCAAGGTGTCTCCGGCGAATATATTCCCATATTGCTCGTCGAGCATCGAAAAATGATGCCGTGCATGTCCGGGTGTATCCAAAAACCGTAACCGGCGGCCGTAAAAATCCAACTCAAATCCGTCTTCAGCGACGATCACCCGGGATTCGTCGACGGGAACAATCTCGCCATAGAGTTGCCGCGCTTTGTCCGCCCCATACACTTGAATAGTCCCGGCCATCAATTTGGTTGGGTCAATCATATGTCGTGCTCCAAGCGGATGGACCACCAGATTCGCGCGGGGAAACTCAAGCATCATGGCGCCGGCCCCGCCGGCATGATCGAGATGCACATGGGTGACAATCACATAGGCGACCTGATTCGCCGAAATGTTTTTGGCTTGCATGACGTCGCGAATTACCGGCAATGAATGTGTCGTGCCGGTATCAACAAACGCAAAATGTCCACCTTGTTCAACGAGATGTATCGACGCTATTCCCGGTTCGATGAATTGGGCGTCAATCGTGGTGACGCCGTTATCGTAGTCAAAGAATGGCGTTGTCATGTGACCCCCTGTTGTTATCGCCCCAGCGCGCCGTCGAGCCGCACGACCCTGCGAATTCGTGCAGTACTGCAACGGCACTGCAACGGCGCTGCAACGGCGCTGCAACGGCACCAGCACAAGCACCAGCACAAGCACCAGCACAAGCACCAGCACTGGAACTGCGCCAGCACAAGTACCGCCACTACAGCGGCATAAACACTGCAACGGCACCAGCACAAGCACGAGTCCCTTCGCCCTCATCCGCAATCCCTTGTGCTGCGCTAAGTCGCAGTATTGCTGCAATCTGCGGGCTAACGCCCAGGATTTTAGGCAGCGGACCTTTTTGTGGGACTATACAGCATGCTCCAGTGGCCGAAGAAAACGATGAGCTTGACCTGCCCGCACCATTGCACCAAGGCGCACCCGGTGCCACCGTTAGCGGAGCCGGGAGTCCCGTGACGTGGATGAACACAAGGATCCGCTGCGGCGGTGGGCTGCTACAGGTAGCGATGAACTGTGATGGCATGGTCGGCAACCCGCACAGTGGTTGGCCGACAGCTCGATGCCAGATCGAGACACTTGAACACACCGTGTATACTGTATACCAAAACGTGAGAGCTCCGGAGGATGTATGGACACTGTGGATGGCAACAGAATCACCGTGAAACGTGGACATCCGGGTGCCAGGCGGGGTAAGGCAGGAACCGTTCCCAAGGGCCGGCAAGTCGATCGCGACGCGCTGCACGCGATTCAGCAACTCCTTGGTGAGGGGCCCAGGCGGCGGGACCTGCTTATTGAACATCTCCACCTCATTCAGGATCGCTTCGGACATCTTGCTGCACCTCATCTAGCGGCGTTGGCGGCAGAGATGCGCTTGGCGCAGACCGAGGTATACGAGGTGGCGACCTTCTATGCACATTTTGATGTGGTCAAAGAAGGCGCGGCGCCGCCGCCGCCGTTAACCGTTCGCGTGTGTGACAGCATTGCTTGCGAGCTCGCAGGTTCGCAGTCGCTGTGGCGCGAATTAGCAGAGCGGACCGGTAAGCAGGTACATGTCGTGCGCGCGCCCTGCATGGGGCGTTGCGATACTGCACCGATCGCCGAGGTGGGTCATTACTTCGTAGACTACGCCAGCGTTGCGTCGGTGCTCGCGGCGATTCACGACGGTCGAACACAACCCCAATTGCCGGCCTACAAAAACTATGATCAGTACGTTCAGGAAGGGGGGTATTCGCTGTTGCGGGAATGCCTGTCCGGTAAACGCGAACCAGACGAGGTGATCATCGCCTTGGAACAGGCCGACTTGCGCGGTTTGGGGGGGGCAGGATTTCCCACCGGCCGCAAGTGGCGCATCGTGCGCGGACAACCGGCGCCTCGGCTGCTGGCGGTAAATGCCGACGAGGGGGAACCAGGTACTTTTAAAGATCGGTACTATCTCGAACATGACCCGCATCGTTTTATTGAAGGCATGTTGATTGCGATGTGGACGGTGGCCGCCGAGCAGTGTTATCTCTATCTGCGCGATGAATACCCGGCGGTTCGCGAGATTCTGCGGAATGAACTGCCGCGGGTGGAAAGCGAAGGACTTGCCAACTGTGGTTCCGTGGCACTACGGCGTGGCGCCGGGGCCTACATCTGCGGCGAGGAATCCGCGATGATCGAATCCATCGAGGGTAAACGCGGTTTGCCGCGCAACCGACCTCCCTATGTGGCGGAAGTCGGCCTGTTTAATCGTCCGACACTCGTAAACAATGTGGAGACCCTTTACTGGGTGCGTGATATCTTGGAGAAAGGACCCGCTTGGTTTGCCGGTGCGGGGCGGCATGGACGCAAAGGATGGCGCAGCTATTCAGTCTCGGGCCGGGTCAAAGAACCGGGTGTAAAGTTTGCACCGGCGGGTATCACCGTCAGGGAATTGATAGACGAATACTGTGGCGGTATGCAGGCTGGTCAAACCTTCAAGGCCTATTTGCCCGGTGGGGCATCGGGCGGCATCCTGCCGGCGTCCAAGGGTGATGTGCCGTTGGACTTCGGCACTTTGGAACAGTACGGGTGCTTGATTGGTTCCGCCGCCATCGTTGTGTTTAGTGACCAGGACAATATGCGGGATGTGGCGTTGAATCTGATGCATTTTTTTCGCGATGAAAGCTGCGGACAATGCACGCCCTGCAGGGTAGGGACGGAAAAAGCCGCGAAGTTGATGGCACAATCCGAGTGGGATCCGGCGCTGTTGTCCGCACTGAGTCAAACCATGGCGGACGCGTCGATCTGTGGCCTGGGCCAAGCGGCGGGAAACCCGATCCACTGCGTGCTCAAGTATTTCCCGGAGGACCTCCATGGATAGCCCGCATATTGCACCAAGGCGGCGAAAAGAAAAGTAAATAGCATGTTTGAAATAACAAATTCGATTACCGTTCGGCGCTACGTTTCGTGCCCGGAGTTGAGCCTATCCCGGCGCTGGCTCGGTCTAGAACGCCTGGACTTGCGCTTCACTCAACGGAAAAATGGGGGTCGGAGTCACAGACTCCGACCCCTATTTTTTATCGCCCCATCGCGTCGCCATCATTCAGGATCCCTTGTGCTGCGCGAAGTCGCAGTATTGGTGCCGTATGCGGGCTAGACCCATACAGTTCATGCTCGACGGCCGTGAGGTCGAAGCCATGCCTGACGAGACGATTTGGCAAGTGGCCAAACGCGGTGGCGTAGAAATTCCCCATCTGTGTTATGCGCCGGTACCTGGCTACCGCGCCGACGGCAATTGCCGGGCGTGCATGGTTGAAGTCGAAGGCGAGCGGGTGTTGGCGGCTTCCTGTTTGCGTAAACCGACCCCAGGGATGGTGGTGCACACCAACAACGCGCGCGCCAGCAACGCGCAGCGCATGGTGATGGAGCTGTTGCTGGCGGATCAACCGCGACGGGAAGTCGCTCACGATAAAGATTCCCGGCTATGGCAATGGGCCGAGCGTCTCAACGTTGACAGCAGCCGGTTTCCGGTTCGGGTTGCGCCGACTGCAGACGTGAGCCACCCGGCGATGCACATTGCCTTAGACGCTTGTATACATTGCAATCTGTGCGTGCGTGCATGCCGCGAAGTGCAAGTCAATGACGTCATTGGCATGGCATACCGGGGGCATGGCGTAAAGATTGTTTTTGACCTTGATGATCCCATGGGGGAGAGCACCTGCGTGGGATGCGGAGAGTGCGTTCAGGCGTGCCCCACCGGGGCATTGATGGAGGCAACCCTGGTTGATGCGAAAGGAATCGGCCGCACTGATTCGTTAACGGCGGTGGATAGCGTGTGTCCGTATTGTGGGGTTGGGTGTCAGATCACTTACCAGATCAAGGACAATCAGATAGCGGCGGTCCAGGGTCGAGACGGCCCGGCAAACGAGAATCGTTTATGTATCAAAGGCCGCTTTGGTTTTGATTACGTTCGACATCCGCATCGTCTCACAACACCGCTGATCCGCCGTGACGATGCGTCCAAATACGGTGATCTCGACCTCGATCCGGCGCATCCGTTGACCCATTTTCGAGAAGCGAGTTGGGAGGAGGCGTTGGATGCAGCAGCCGGCGGTCTCAAGGCAATTCGCGATCGCGACGGTCGTCAGGCATTGGCTGGATTTGGATCTGCAAAGTGCACGAATGAAGAGGCGTATCTTTTTCAAAAACTGGTGCGCACGGGATTCGGCACTAATAATGTCGATCACTGCACCCGGCTGTGTCACGCCTCCTCGGTGGCGGCGTTGCTCGAGGGTATCGGTTCCGGTGCGGTCACCGCGCCGTTTACCGCTGTCAAGGATGCTGACGTAATCATTGTGATTGGCGCCAACCCCACAGAAAATCATCCGGTTGCGGCGACTTATTTTAAGCAAGCAGCCAAGCGCAGTACCTTGATCGTGATGGACCCCAGGGGCCAGGCGCTGAAACGCCATGCCCAGCACATGCTGCAATTCAGACCGGGGACCGATGTCGCGTTGCTAAATGCAATGCTCAACGTAATCATTGCCGAACAACTCTATGATCGGGAGTACCTCGAAGCGCACACTGAGGGCTTCGGCGCCTTGAAGCAACACGTCCAAGACTATACGCCTGAAGCGATGGCTTCCGTGTGTGGAATTGACGCCGAGACTATTCGCACCGTGGCTCGTATCTATGCCCGGGCCGGCGCCGCGATCATTTTTTGGGGAATGGGCATCTCACAGCATATTCACGGTACCGACAATGCCCGTTGCTTGATCGCACTGGCACTGATCGCCGGGCAAGTGGGGCGGCCTGGGACCGGGCTTCACCCGCTCCGCGGTCAGAATAACGTTCAAGGTGCCTCTGACGCCGGTCTGATACCAATGATGTATCCCGACTATCAGTCCGTCGAGGTAGCGGATGTCCGAGGCCGTTTTGAAGACGTCTGGGGTAGCGCGCTCGATCCGGACAAGGGTTTGACGGTAGTGGAGATCATGACCGCGATCCTTGCGGGGCAGATCAAGGGCATGTACATCATGGGTGAGAATCCGGCGATGTCCGATCCGGACACACGACACGCGCGCGAGGCGCTTGCTAAGCTCGATCACCTCGTGGTGCAGGATCTGTTTCTGACCGAAACCGCGTTTTATGCCGATGTGATACTGCCCGCGTCCGCATGGCCGGAAAAAGAAGGCACCGTCACCAACACCAACCGTCAAGTTCAACTTGGAAGGCGCGCGTTGAACACGCCTGGAGACGCGCGGCAAGATTGGTGGATCATTCAGCAGATTGCAGGACGCATCGGTTGTGACTGGCACTATAGCCATCCCCGCGATGTGTTTGCCGAAATGAAGACGGTCATGCCATCGTTAGATAACATTACCTGGACGCGGTTAGAGGCCGAGAACGCCGTCACCTATCCTTGCCGCGGGCCTGAGCTTGCGGGTGAAGATATCGTGTTCGGTGAGCGATTTCCGACCGCTAACGGCCGCGGTAAACTGGTCCCGGCAACATTAACCTCACCCGATGAGACAACCGACGAGGAGTACCCGATGATTTTGACGACCGGGCGACAACTCGAACACTGGCACACCGGTGCGATGACCCGCCGTGCCAGCGTCCTCGACGAGATCGAACCGGAAGCGGTGGCCAGTCTTTCACCCGGGGATTTGCGGCGCCTTGATATCCATCCCGGCGCCAAGGTCAAAGTGACCACCCGGCGCGGCGTGATCGAGCTCAAGGCAAGGGCGGATTCAGCCATTCCGCAGGGTATGATTTTCATACCGTTTTGTTATGCGGAGGCGGCGGCAAATGTGTTGACCAACCCCGCGCTCGATCCCTACGGCAAGATTCCAGAATTTAAATATTGCGCGGCGCGTGTCGAAACGGCCACTGCCGCGTGAGGAAAAGCCAATGGCTGAGGCAAAATCAAACACAACGGTGATGGCGACGGTAAGGGTTGGGCCGGTTAAAAACAGACTGATAGAGCCAAGCAGCGAGCTGCAAAATATAATATGAAGGCGGTGCTACTCGAGGATTTCGGCGGTCCTGAGGTGCTTTACCTTGGCGAGGCGGCAACACCCGCGCCCCAGGCAGAGCAGGTGCTCATCAGGGTGATGGCAACTTCGATCAATCGACCGGATATCGTACAACGCCAAGGGAATTACCCTGCGCCCCCGGGAGAATCAGAAATACTGGGACTCGAGGTCGCGGGTGTTGTGGAGGGGCTCGGTGACCACGTCAGCGCGTGGCAAGTGGGCGACCGAGTCATGGCCCTGGTGGGAGGGGGCGGGTACGCGGAGTTCGCGGTGGCCGATGCCGGCCACGTAATGCGCATCCCCGAATCAATGAGCTTCAATGAGGCAGCATGTGTCTGTGAGACCTACATCACCGCTTATCTCAACGTATTTTTGATCGCAGGGCTGGAAGATGCCGCCACAGTGCTGCTTCATGGCGGGGGTGGCGGCGTCAACACAGCCGCCGTTCAGCTGTGTAAGGCGTTGACCCCGGCGGTCAAAGTCATGGTGACCGCCTCCCCGAACAAGATCGAGGGCGTAAAAAAACTCGGCGCTGATTTGGTTATTGACTACACTACACAGGATTTTGCTGACAAGGTCAGGGACTACACTAACAAACTGGGCGCTCAGGTAATATTGGATCACATCGGCGCTGCGTATCTTGGCGCCAACATGAAAGCCCTTGCTGTGGGTGGAACGCTGGTGATCATCGGGGTCATGGGCGGGGTCAAGGCAGAGTTGAACCTTGCCTTGATGATGGTGAAGCGACAACGGATAGTTGGATCGGTCCTACGATCACGGTCGGCGCAGGAGAAGGCGGCGATCATCGCTAAATTTTCGCACGCCGTTCTGCCGCGGATGGCGGACCGCACGATTGTACCGCTGATAGATAGGGTGTACGGTCTGAATGAAGTGGAAGCAGCGCATCGGACGATGGAGACGAGCACGCATTTTGGAAAGCTGGTGTTATCGATTGCCGGGGTTACGGAGTAGCATCGAGCATCTAGGGGAGAGCCATGCATATTCATGAATATCAAGCCAAACAGCTTTTTGCCGAACATGGCATACCCATACCGGAGGGTGGCGTTGCCTCCACTATTGACGAGGCCCTACAAATTGCCCGGGATATCGGGGGAGGTGCTTGGGTAGTCAAGGCACAAATTCACGCAGGCGGACGCCGCGCCGGTCATTTCGAAGACGCGCCCCAGGGGGAAGGTGGCGTTCGTATTGCGAGGTCTATCACCGATGTTGAAAAGGCTGCCAAACAAATGTTGGGTAATGCGCTTATCACCACGCAAACTAGGCCGTCGGGAAGCGCAGTGGAACGTGTGTACGTCGAACGCGCCTGCGACGTGCAAAGTGAGCTCTACCTTGGCATGTTAGTTGACCGTCGCAGCAGTCGTGTGACCTTGGTCGCATCGGCAGCGGGGGGCGTCAATATCGAATCGATCGCAGAAAAACATCCAGAGTCGATCATAAAATACGCCATCGACCCGCTCGAGGGGCTGGGAGAAGAAGCGGCCCGCAGCATGGCGTCTAAATTAGCTGTTGAAAAAGAACAGGCAAGTGTTACCACGCGTGTTATACAGACCATGTATGAAATGTTTGTCGAATTAGATGCGTCACTGATCGAAATAAATCCGTTGGCGATTACCACTGCGGGCGAGGTGATCGCCTTAGATGCGACATTGACGTTCGATGACAACGCGTTATTCCGGCATCAAGACATCCTGGCGCTGCGTGATCAAGCCGAGTTGCACCTCGGAGAACTGGAAGCCGTGCAACATGGAATCAACTATGTCAAGTTGGACGGTAATATTGGTTGTTTGGCGAGTGGAGCCGGCACTGCGCTCGCGACTGTTGACGCGATCCATTTGCTTGGAGGTGAGCCTGCAAACTTTCTTGATGTGCCGCCGGTTGCCCAGGTGGGGCGGGTAAAGGAGGCGTTAAGACTGTTATTGTCAGATCCGGGCGTAGCAAGCATTTTAGTAAACGTATTTGGTGGTGGCATCATGCGTTGTGACACCATTGCTGATGCGATCATCATGGCGAATCGCGAGACGCCCCTTAAGGTGCCGTTGGTTGCCAGGCTTGCCGGGACGAATGCCACTTTTGCAATCCGCAGGCTCAAGGATGCAGGGCCGGACATTATTTTTGCCACTGATCTAGCCGACGCTGCGGACAAAGCAGTCAAGGCTGCGAAACAAACCAAAGCAATACAACGCCGTTCCTGGTGGCAGCGGGTGAGAGGGGTGAGTGGTTAGAGATGATTGGACGAGGTGATTTTGAGGTGATAGCAAAATGGCGGTGTTAGTTGACGCGAATACAAAGGTAATCTGCCAGGGTATAACCGGACAGCAGGGTACTTTTTATACCGAACAGGCGCTCGCATCCGGTACCCAAATGGTTGGTGGCGTCAGGCCCGGAAAGGGCGGTTCCAGGCACCTGGGTTTGCCGGTCTTCGATGCCGTACAAGAGGCGGTCGATGCGACTGGCGCCGATGCCAGCGTAATATTTGTGCCTCCGGCCCATGCAGCGCATGCAATCCATGAAGCAATTGAGGCCGGTGTACCGTTGATTGTATGCGTCACCGAACGTATACCGGTTTTGGATATCGTCGGCGTCAAGCGTGCCCTGGCATCAACCAACACCCGGCTGCTCGGTCCGAATTGTCCGGGGATTATCACCCCCAATGAGTGCCGGATCGGCATTATGCCGCAAGAGATTTTCCGCCGTGGCAGGATCGGCATTGTTTCCCGTACCGGTACGCTCACATACGAAGCGGTCGAACAAACAACCAGAGCCAATCTCGGCCAATCGACTTGTATTGGTATCGGTGCTGATCCGATACAGGGCATGACATTCTGTGACTGTATGGCATTGTTCATGGATGATGATGAGACCGAGGGCGTGATTCTCATCGGTGAGATTGGGGGTGAGGCGGAGGAAGAAGCGGCTGATTACTTACAAGCCAATCCCAGTGATAAACCTGTTGTTGCCTATGTCGCCGGTCGATTTGCGCCACCGGGTCGGCGCATGGGTCATGCGGGGGCGATCATTCAGCACGGGACCGGCGGCGCGGAGGCCAAGATCGAAGCGTTGCGAGCTGCTGGGGTCCATATTGCCGAGTCACCGGTTACGATCGGCACCACCATGGCGCAAATTCTGGTGCGTGGTTAGAGCAACGAAGTTTGATTTATTGTGCGCGATATAATGAAATGAGTGCTGTGCGGTTAGTGACCGAACTTATTGCTAGGCACGTTTGTCTTGGTATACGATATACCATACGAAAGAAAAACGTTTCGTATTCCCCGCTGTTGCGGCCTGCGAAGGGCGCGGGGCACATATAACCCGGATACGACATTGACTCGGGTTACCGACATCATCCTAAGGAGGAGAACAATGAAAACACTGTGTAAAACAGCAGTCATGCCTGTTGTGGTAGCGGCGATGGCTGCATTCGCTTTTTCGGGAGTCGCGTTAGCCGGCTGGGAGCCCAAGAAACCGGTTGATTTCGTCATTATGGCGGGGAAGGGCGGCGGTGCTGACAAGATGGCACGGTTGATGCAAAGCGTGATCGAAAAGCACAAGCTTGCTTCCAAGCCGTTTATTCCGATCAATAAACCCGGTGGTTCCGGCGCTGAGGCGCTGGTGCATCTGAAGCAGAAAGCCGGCGACGACCATACGATCATGGTCACGTTGAATAGCTTCTATACCACTCCGATGCGTCAGCCCGGTTTGGGGGTCGACGTCATGACCTTCACACCGATCGGGCGCATGGCTGAGGATACGTTCTTGCTGTGGGTTCACAAAGACTCGGGCATCAAGAACGTCCAGGATTTTGTCAAGGCCGCCAAATCGGCCGGCAACAAATGGATTATGGCGGGCACCGGCAAGGGTCAAGAGGACCAGCTGCTTACCAATTTTCTCAACAAGGCCTATGGCCTGGACATGAAATACGTACCGTTCAAGGGTGGCGGGCGCGTCGCGAAGGAACTGGCCGGGAAGCACGCCAATTCGACGGTCAACAATCCCTCGGAACAACTCGGTTTTTACGAAGCCGGGAATACGGTTCCGTTGGCGGCCTTTACCCCCGATCGATTACCGCTGTTCAAGGATGCACCGACCTTTCGCGAGTTGGGTAAGGATTTCGTATATTTCATGCAGCGCAGTGTGGTTGGTGCGCCGGGCATGAGTAAAGAGGCCGAAGACTACTACCGTGATGTTTTCAAGAAGGTATTCCAAACGGAGGAATGGCAAGGCTATATGAAGAAGAAGAGCCTGCAGGGTGAATTCTTGACCGGCGGTGACTTAAAGGCGTACTGGCAGCGAGAGAAAGACATTCACCAGAAGATGCTAAAGGATATCGGCGAGATCTAATCCCGAAGTTCTTGCTCGTCGATTAAGCAGGCCGAGCACCATGCGTAAAGCCGAACTGGTGATGGCTGTGGTGATGGGATTGTTCTCGGCCTACTTGATGTGGAAAAGCGCGGAACTCCCCATCGGCTGGATACCCGAAGAGGGACCAGGCGGTGGGGCGTTTCCGTTTTGGTTGGCCGCCGGGATGCTGGTGTGTTGCATCTGGATCATTGTGCGCTGCTTGCGACGCACAAGCACGGTGGCGGTGTCCACCGACCAGTACATGGATGCTGCAACATTACGCATGTTTCTCCTGGTGGCGGGCTCGTTGACGGTGATGATTGGGTTGATCCACATAGTCGGGGTCTACGTCTCCACTCCCCTGTTCATGCTGTTCTACATGCGATACATGGGCGGTCATCACTGGTTGCCGACCGGCGTGATTGCCGTGGGCACGCCGGTCGTGGCATTTTTCTTCTTTGAGATTTCATTGAAAATTACCCTCCCCAAAGGTTTCACCGAACCGCTTTTTTACCCCTTGTACGATATCTTTTTATAGCGCCTCACCGTGGAAATACTCGATCACCTTATCCAGGGATTCGCGATCGCATTCCAACCGCTCAACCTGGGTTTGGTAATTTTTGGTTGTGCTCTGGGCCTGTTTATCGGTGCCATGCCGGGTCTGGGTTCGGTAAACGGTGTGGCGATCCTGCTGCCGATGACATTTCTGGTCCCGCCTACCGGTGCGATCATTTTCTTGGCCGCGATCTACTATGGTGCCATGTACGGGGGCGCCATCAGCTCAATCATGCTTGGCATTCCCGGCGCCTCCACCGCGGTCGCAACCACGTTTGACGGCCGGCCGATGGCGATGCAGGGATTGGCCGACAAAGCACTGATTACTGCAGCGACGGCATCGTTTATCGGCGGCACGATTTCGGTGATTCTGTTTACCCTATTCGCGCCGCCATTGGCGGCAGTGGCCCTGGCATTTGGCGCGGCGGAGGAATTCGCGCTGATGATGTTGGCCTTTGCCACGTTTATCGGTCTTGGTGGGGACGATATACCAAAGACCCTGTTCTCGATATTTATCGGCTTGGTATTCAGTGCGGTGGGTCTCGATATCATCAGTGGCCAGCCGCGTTTGATCTTCGGGGACATTTCGGGATTCTTGCATGGCATCAATTTCCTGGTGTTGGCGATCGGCATTTATGGCATCGGCGAGATGTTGTGGACCATCGAGAGCAGTAAAGGAGATGTGCAAATTTCTCAAGCCACGGTGACGGTACGTCGGATCATCAACGATCTGCGCACCCTGAAAGACACCTTCAAGTCGATCGTTATGGGTTCTTTTCTTGGGTACTTTGTAGGTATTCTACCGGCGGCCGGTGCGACCCCAGGATCGCTGATGGCGTACGGCGTCGCCAAGACGATATCTAAAAATCCCGAATCCTTTGGTAAAGGCAATCCGGAAGGTGTCGCGGCACCCGAGTCTGCCAATAACGCGGCGAGTACCGGTTCCATGCTGCCGATGCTAACCTTGGGTATCCCGGGCTCTCCGACGACGGCCATCTTGTTGGGCGGCATGGTGATCTGGGGACTCGAGCCAGGGCCCATGTTGTTTATCGAACACCAAGAATTCGTATGGGGCTTGATCGCCAGTCTGTACGCGGCCAATCTTTTTTCGCTATTGATCAACGTCGCCTTTATTCCCGCTTTTATCTGGGTTCTGCGGCTGCCGTTTACCGTTCTGGCGCCGATCATCTTCGTGTTGTGCATTGTCGGCGGTTATGCGCCCACTCAGGACATGCACGACGTATGGTTGATCCTGATTTTCGGTGTCGTTGGGTATCTGATGCGTAAGCTCGAGTACCCCTTGGCGCCGGCGGTATTGGCGATCGTTCTAGGTCCGTTGGCGGAGACGTCAATGCGCCAGGCATTATTGATCTCTAACGGCAGCTTCATGATTTTTTTCGAGAGACCGATCTCCGGGCCGATCATGGCGGCGGCGATGGTGCTATTTCTGTTGCCGATATTTAAGCTGGTGAAAGACAAGTTTCGGTCGCGTGAGGCAACCTGAAGGGCAGGCAACTGAACGGGGGTTGCCACGACCAAAAGGACTAATTCAGGGGAGCGGTTGAGGCGTGTGTTTTCAAGGGTTGTTGCGGCGAGACCAATGGTATATTGTATACCAAATATGGAGCACAGACAGTGAGGACCCCCTGCACATGTCGAATCTCAAAATTCCCCTGCCGCCGGTGGATGTCCAGTTTGTCCTCAAGGACAAGGTCTATGAAGCGCTCAAAAAAGCGATTACTTCAATGGACATCTATTCCACAGCAGAACCGCCCAAGCTTGATGAACGCAAACTAGCGGAAGAGCTTGGCGTTAGTCGCACACCGGTCCGCGAAGCGATATCGCGTCTGGAGCAGGAGGGTCTCGTGCACACCATTCCACGCCGGGGCGCGTTCGTGTTGCGTAAATCCAAAACAGAAATCCTGGAGATGATTTGCGTGTGGGCGGCCTTGGAAGGAATGGCGGCGCGCCTCGCTACAAAACATGCCACGGATAAGGAGTTGGCAAGTTTGCGGGAGTTATTCACGACGTTTGACCATTCTGATGCGACCGGGGCGCATATTGATGAGTATTCCGAGACCAATATCGAATTTCATCAGGCAATTATGAGGTTGAGCAAGTGCGAGTTGCTGATACAGATTGCGGAAGGTTTATTTATGCACATGCGATCGATACGCTCACAAACTATTAAAGAACGTAATCGTGCCTCCCAATCAATTATCGATCATATGCGTATGATCGAAGCTTTAGAGAACCGAAACACCGATTTAGCCGAGCAGTTGGTGCGTGAACATGCGTTGAATCTGGCAGAGCACGTCAAGCAATACGCTGATTATCTGGAATGATGGTTCAGTAACGCAAAAGGCTCAGGGCTGAATCGAAATTACTACCTCAGGAGACCGAATCATGTCGACACGAGCAAGAGACTTAAACGTTTCAGATACCGCTACCGACACCCTTGCCAAGAAGAGTCAGGCCGGTGATGTGATATCCGGCGGCCATCTGGTTGCCAAGGCGCTAAAAAACGAAGGCATCGATACCATATTCACACTTTGTGGCGGCCACATTATCGATATCTATGATGGTTGTGTCGATGAGGACATCCGCATTATCGATGTGCGCCACGAGCAAACCGCGGCGCACGCCGCGGATGGCTACGCGCGGCAGACTGGAAGGCTCGGCTGTGTCGTGACCACCGCCGGTCCGGGTTGCACCAATGCCATCACCGGCATTGCCACCGCATTCCGATCGGAAAGCCCAGTGCTGCACATTGGTGGCCAAGGCGCGCTCACTCAACACAAGATGGGTTCACTACAGGACCTGCCTCATGTAGACATCCTTTCGCCGATTACCAAGTTTGCAGCGAGCGTACGCTCCACTGAGCGTGTGGCGGATATGATTTCGATGGCGGCGCGTGAGTGTTTTGCCGGTGCGCCCGGGCCCTCGTATCTGGAAATCCCGCGGGACATACTCGACCGCGAAGTCGAGCTGGAGAAAGCGACGATCCCCAAGGCCGGTTCCTATCGCGCGTCTGCCAGATCTATCGGCGATCCGACCAATGTCGAAACCTTGGCGGAACTGCTCGTCAAATCCGAGCGACCCGCAATTCTGTTGGGCTCCCAGGTTTGGGCCAGCCGCGGTCACCAACAGGCGATCGACCTGGTACGCGCGCTGAACATCCCCGCCTACTTCAACGGCGCAGGTCGCGGCATCCTTCCTCCCGGTGATCCCCATCACTTTCACCGCACGCGGCGGGATGCGTTCAATAAAGCGGATGTGATTATCATCGTTGGTACCCCCTTTGATTTCCGCATGGGCTACGGCAAGCGGCTGCGGGCCGATGCCACGGTGGTACAGATCGATCTCGATTACCGAACTGTGGGTAAAAACCGCGACGTATCCTTGGGTCTGGTCGGTGATCCGGGGGCGATCCTGAAAGCGGTGCATGATGCTACGACAGCAGCGAGTGAGAATGGCGCGGCAAAACGCGCAGGCTGGCTCGAGGAACTCCGTGTTCTGGAGGCGCAGAAAACGGATAAATTAATGCCGCTGTTTAGATCGGATAACGATCCGATTCACCCCTACCGGGTCGCCTGGGAACTCAACGAATTCCTCACCGAAGACACGATCTACATCGGTGACGGCGGGGATGTAGTGACGATAAGCGCCCAGGCGGTACAACCCCGGGCACCGGGAAACTGGATGGACCCCGGGGCATTGGGATCGCTCGGTGTCGGAACTGGGTTTGCAATGGCCTCGAAGCTCGTACACCCAAACAAAGAAGTGCTGTGCTACTACGGTGATGGGTCGTTCGGGATGACCGCATTTGACATGGAGACCGCCAACCGCTTCGGCGCCCCGTACATCGCAGTGATTGGCAACAACTCGGCCATGAATCAGATCCGTTATGGACAGATTACTAAGTACGGAACAGAACGCGGCGATGTCGGTAATCTTCTCGGTGACGTCCCATTTTCAAAATTTGCCGAGATGCTCGGCGGTTATGGGGAAGAAGTCAAACAACCCGATGACATTGCCCCGGCGTTGCAGCGCGCGCGTGAGGCGGTACAAGGCACTGGGAAATCCGCGGTGATCAATATCTGGGTTGATCCTAATGAATACGCGCCGGGTACCAAGGCACAGACCATGTATAAGTAACTTGAGGAGTCAATCGTGGAAAAAGCACTCTCTGGAATCCGGATACTGGATATGACCCATGTGCAGGCCGGCCCCACCTGCAGCCAACTCATGGCTTTTCTCGGTGCCGATGTCATCAAGCTCGAACCTCCGACCGGAGATGTCACGCGTAAGCAATTACAAGATGTGCCCGATGCGGACAGTTTGTATTTCACGATGCTCAACTGCAACAAGCGCTCGATTACGGTTAACCTCAAAAACCCGATGGGTAAAGAGGTGTTCAGCGATTTGCTCAAGTCGTGTGATGTGGTGATGGAAAACTTCGGCCCTGGTGTGCTGGGTCGCCTTGGGTTTAGCTGGGAGCACGTGCACGAGCTCAATCCCAAGATCGTCATGGCGTCGATAAAGGGGTTCGGCAACGAGGGTCCGTACGCGAGTTTCAAGGCCTACGAGAATGTTGCGCAGGCGATGGGTGGATCAATGGGCACTACCGGGGCGTTCGATGGTCCGCCGATGGCGACCGGCGCGCAGATCGGTGATTCGGGCACCGGTGTCCACCTGATGGCAGGGATCCTGGCGGCACTGATTCAGCGGGAGCGTACGGGCCAAGGTCAGTTCGTGGAATGCGCGATGATGGATTGCGTGATGAATCTGTGCCGGGTGAAGTTCCGCGATCATCAACGCATCGAACGTGGCCCGATGCAGGAGTACTCGATCCAGGAATTCGAAGACTTCACACCGCGTGCCGGTAATGATTCTGGCGGTGGACAACTCGGAAATGCGGTGCAGTGCAAACCTGGTGGCCCAAATGACTATTTGTACGTGGTCGTGCAGGAACATGTATGGAAGGATCTCGCCAAACGTGTCGGTGGTGATGGGCTTGCCCAGGATCCCCGTTTTATCGACATCAAGGTACGGCGTAAAAATCAAACCGATATGTGGCGCATCCTCGGAGAATTCGCGAGTAATCATAGCAAATGGGAGCTGATGGAGATCCTCAACCAAATCAATGTGCCGTGCGGTCCGATCATGAGTACCAAGGACCTGACACATGACACCCACGTTGCGCTGCGTGAAATGGTGGTCACGGTGCCGCACCCGGAGCGCGGAGATTTCCAAAATGTTGGATGCCCGATAAAGCTTTCGGATTCACCGGTGGAGGTGGAGCGGTCACCTTTGCTCGGCGAGCATACAAACATCATTCTGCGGGAAATTCTCGGTTATGACAGCGAACATATCGAGCACTTGCACGATTCAGGTGCCTTTACCAGGGAGCCGCCCAAGATCGAGGAATACCATGAATTACGTGCTTAACCTGGGTACTGCCAAAGTTTCTCGAAACGTACGCGCGTTATTGATTGACTGTATTGGAAGCAATAATGAAAAAGGAGAGCTAGCATGACATACCGTCGCGAAGCCGTTAGTGCGGTGTTGGAGCAGGTTAAGAAGGAGGGACGTGATGCGCTTACCGCCCCGGAATGTAAGCAGGTTTGCGATGCTTATGACGTACCGTTGCCTGAGGAGGGCGTGGCGAATTCGCCGGAGGAGGCGGTAACGATTGCCGAGAAGATTGGTTTTCCAGTGGTCATGAAGATTGTGGCACCGGACATACTGCACAAGACCGAGGCCGGTGGGGTGCTGGTGGGCATTGCCAATGCGGACCAGGTAAGGTCTGGCTACGAGACGATTATCAATAACGCACGTGCGCATAGGTCAGACGCCTTGGTCACCGGCGTCCAGATCCAAAAGATGTTGACCGGCGAAGCCCAAGAGGTGATCGTCGGCGCGGTGACCGATCAGAGCTTCGGTAAATTGGTCGCGTTCGGTCTTGGCGGGATCCTGGTGGAAGTCCTCAAGGATGTCAGCTTCCGTTTAGCGCCGACTTCACAGCAAGATGCGCGGTCGATGCTCGATAGCATCCAGGCGGCGGAGGTTTTAAAAGGCGTTCGCGGCGCGCAGCCGGCCGATCGTGAGGCGCTGGTCTCGATCATTGTGAATGTCTCTAATCTGGTGAACGATTTTCCCCAGATCCAAGAAGTGGATTTGAATCCGATCATGGCGCGGGCAGATGGTGCGACGGCTGTGGATGCATTGATATCAGTCAATTTCGATCCACCGGAAGAGCTGTATCGGCCGAGCCGGGAAGAAATTGTCGCGGCCATGAACCCGATTATGAATCCAAAGTCGGTAGCGGTGATCGGTGCTTCGGACGGCGAAGGGAAGATCGGTAACTCGGTGATGAAGAATCTCATCAACGGCGGTTACCCGGGCGAGATTTACCCCATCAATCCAAAGGCCGATGAGATCCTGGGCAAGAAGGCATACAAAAGTGTTCTCGACATTCCTGGGGACGTGGACCTAGCGGTGTTTGCGGTGCCGGCAAAATTCTGTGCGTCAGCGATGGAAGAGGTCGGTCAAAAACGTATTCCCGGGGCGGTGATGATTCCGTCCGGTTTTGCCGAGGTTGGCGAGAAAGGGCTGCAAGATGAATTGTTGGCCGTCGCGCGCAAGCACAACGTGCGCATCATGGGCCCAAATATATATGGGTTTTATTACACACCCGCCAATCTGTGCGCAACATTCTGCACACCCTACGACGTTAGGGGTAAGGTCGCGTTGTCTTCGCAAAGCGGTGGTGTCGGTATGTCGATTATTGGATTCAGCCGGTCCACCAAGATGGGTGTATCGGCCATTGTCGGGCTGGGCAACAAGTCTGACCTGGACGAAGACGATCTGCTGACTTACTTCGAGCAAGATGACAACACGGAAGTAATGGCGATGCACGCAGAAGATCTGAAAGATGGCCGCAGCTTTGCCGAAGTCGCCAAACGTGTGTCAAAGGAAAAACCGGTGGTGATGCTCAAAGCCGGCCGCACGCAACTGGGTGCGCGCGCTGCCGCGTCGCATACCGGCGCGCTGGCGGGTAACGACAAGATCTATGACGACGTGCTGCGCCAAAGTGGTGTAATCCGCGCCAAGAGCCTGAATGACCTGCTGCAGTTCGCGCGCGGCCTGCCGATATTACCTACCCCCAAAGGCGAGGATATCGTGATCATCACCGGCGCCGGCGGTTCTGGTGTGTTGTTATCGGACGCGTGCGTCGACAACGATTTGTCTTTGATGAAGTTTCCCGAAGATCTGGATGAGGCGTTTAAGCAATTTATTCCGCCGTTCGGTGCGTCTGGTAACCCGGTCGATATCACCGGCGGTGAGCCACCGATCACGTATGAAAACACAATACGACTTGGTTTGGAGGACGACCGGATTCACGCGCTTATCCTGGGCTATTGGCATACGATTATCACGCCACCTATGGTATTTGCGGAGTTGACGGCCCGGGTGGTTGAAGAAGCACGTGGTAAGGGAATTCATAAACCCATTGTCGCTTCCTTGGTGGGCGATGTGGAAGTCGAGCAGGCTTCGGAGTATTTGTACGAACGGGGCGTAGTGACCTACCCGTATACGACAGAGCTGCCGGTGGCGGTGTTGGGCGCGAAGTACCAGTGGGCAAGGGCGGCAGGGTTACTCTGAGTGCAGTTGTGTGCTGAACCCAACTGATCCACGCAGTTAATGGTGATGAGATGACGATAAAGACGATTTTGGTCCCCTTGGACGGCAGTAAGGCAAGCACTGACGCACTGAACACCGCATTCGTGGTGGCAGACCGGTTTGGAGCTCATATCGACGCCTTGCATGTATTGCCCAAGCCCACCGACGTAGCGCCGTTTATGTTTGATCGCTTGTCGGCCAAGATGAAAGACACCTTCGAGGCGGAGATCGTGGAAGACGCCCAGGAAAAGGCGGCGGCGATACGGACGGATTTTGAGGAGCTCTGTGAACACCACAACGTGTCAATCACGGATAAGCCCACCGTTAAAACGGGTGTTACCGCTGCCTGGCGGGAGGCAGTTGGCCGCGCCAGTGAGGTGTTGGTACACCAAGCGCGCCTAGCGGACATGATCATAGTCGCCAGGCCGCGGCCGAGCCGGTCTCGGATTCGGCTGTCGCCGGCGGGTGACACACTACAGGCAGTGATGCTTGATTCCGGTCGCCCGATCATGTTGGTGCCGCCGAAGTGGAAGGCAAAACTGATTGACCACGCAGCGATCGGTTGGAATGACAGCCTGGAAGCATCGCGTGCACTGGCCATGATGATGTCGTGTCTACCGTTAATGAAGACGGTTACGGTGGTGACGTCGAAAAAGCGAAAAGCGAGTGCATCGATGCTTGGTGAGTATCTCGCGTGGCACGGGATTGATGCCCAAATTGAGTGGCTGCAAAAGAAAGATATATCGGTTGAAGAGGCCATACTCAAAGCGTGCTCGAAAGTGGGGGCCGAATTATTGGTTGTGGGTGGGTTTAGCCACACCCGTGCCCGGGAGATGTTATTCGGTGGTGTTACTCGTTATCTGCTTGCTAACTCTAAGATAGTAACCGTGATGGTTCATTAAGCGTATTGAAATAAGTGCATTCGGTTGATGGGTACGTCGTTACTTGCGGTGTGAATTTTGACAGATCTTATTGAGGTTGTTTGTGGACTAGATCAGTTTTGACAGAGGTAAACGTGACGATTCTCAGGAGTCTTCTTTTCATACCCGGGAACAAGTCCAATATGCTGGACAAGGCGATGGGATTCGACCCGGATGTGTATGTGCCCGACATGGAGGACTCGGTACCGGAATCAGAAAAGAAAAACGCCCGCAAGGTCATTGCATCGCACCTCAGAAAATTGAAAGCAGTTGGTCCACTGGTAATTCCGCGTGTCAATTCGTTGCAGTCAGGCTGGATAGAAGAAGATCTTTTGTCGGTGGTGGGACCGTTTATTGATGGTATCTCGATCGGTAAGATTCGAACTGCACAAGACATTCATGAAATCTCCGATCTGATCACAGAGCTGGAATCGAAGCAGCAGATGGCGGCAGGGGGGGTCAGATTGATTCCGTGGATCGAGACTGCGCAGGCCGTCGTGCACTGCCATGAAATCTGTACCGCCAGCCCGCGTATCGTCGCAGTAGCCTTTGGCGCGGAAGATTTCACCCATGATATGGGTATTGAACGTTTGGGAGACGAGTCGGAGTCGGAACTGGCGTTCGCACGGAATACTTTGTGTATTACCGCGCGGGCTGCCGCTATTCTCGCGCTAGATACGCCTTATTTCAGGTTCAAAGACGAAGCAGGCCTAAAGCGAAATGTAGCCGCGGCGAAACGCTGTGGCTTCAAAGGCAAGTTCGCCATCCATCCGGCACAGGTCGCACCCATCAATCGGGCATTCTCACCAACGAAGGCAGACGTCGAATACGCACGGCGCGTGGTGGCAGCGTTCGAAGAGGCCGAGCGTTCAGGCAGGGGCTCGACATCATTGGAGGGAAACGTCATTGATGTCCCGGTGGCAAAGCGCGCCCGAGCGGTCCTCGAACTTGCCGGAACCATGTCGAAATCTAATGCGGGTTAGTCATGTCAATTCTACAACCATCGAGAACCGAGTTTGGTGATCATTTAGGAGAGTGAGTGGTTTAGAAGATTTGGACAGCAGAACGGTGACGCAAACGTGGTGCGTTAAAACCCATCATACCATTGCGTCCCTAACAATAAGCGTAATAGCGGGAGGATAGAATGACAACCATCGTAACTGACAATTGTAAACGCTGCCGTTTTACCGATTGTGTCACGGTATGCCCGGTTGCCTGTTTTCACGGCGATGATGAGATGCTCTATATCGACAATGAAGTATGTATCGATTGCGGTGCCTGCATCCCGTTGTGCCCAGTCGAGGCGATCTACGAAGATCCCATCCCAGAGGACAAAGAACAGTGGATTGAAATCAACGAGGAACGCGCGCCCGGTTTGCCGGTAATTCGCGACAAGCAAGATCCCTACCCGGGTGCGGAGGAGCGGAAGGAAGAACTGGGTTTTGCGGATTAGACACGCCGTGAACTCGATACGGCCTACATGGTAACGACAAAGATAGAAACGACATGAGCAACCTTGGCACAGAACAAAATCCGCTATGCGCCGCGATTGTCGGTAGCGGGCCCAGTGGTTTCTATGCCACCGAAGCCTTGCTCAGGGCAGAACCCATGGTCCTGGTAGATATGTACGAACGTCTTCCCTCGCCGTTCGGTCTGGTCCGCAGTGGTGTCGCACCGGATCATCCCAAACTCAAGCAAGCCATCAGTGTTTATGAACAGATCGCCGAGTCCCCCGAGTTCCGGTTTATGGGTAACGTTACGGTCGGACGTGACGTCAGCGTCGCCGAGTTGAAGGAGTGCTACCATGTGATCGTGTTTACGTGCGGCGCGGAGACGGATCGGCAACTCGGGGTCCCCGGGGAGCATCTGGCCGGTAGCCACACCGCCACGGAGTTTGTCGGTTGGTACAACGGTCATCCTGATTACCGTGACCTCACGTTCGACTTGTCTCATGAAACCGCGGTGGTCATCGGGCAGGGAAATGTCGCGATCGATGTGTGTCGGCTCCTTGCTAAGACGGTAGACGAACTCAAACATTCGGACATCGCGCAGCATGCCCTCGAGGTGTTGGCAAACAGCAGGGTTCGTGACATTTACATGATCGGCCGCCGGGGTGCCGCGCAAGCCAAATTCACCCATCAGGAGTTACGGGAACTCGGCGAACTAGCGGACTGCGAACCGGTCGTTGATCCTGACGACCTAGAATTGAATCCAGCGAGTCGCGAAGAACTCGCCGACCGGCGTAACCGGGCCAATATCAAGAGCTACGAAGTGTTACAACAATTTGCTTCTCGACCGCCACCGACGCGGGGTCGACGCTGCCATCTTCACTTTCTCAAGAGCCCGGTAGAGTTTAAAGGCGGGGGAAGCCTTGAACGAGTGGTGTTAGTGAAAAATCGACTGGAAGGGGAACCGTCGCATCAGGTCGCATGTCCAACCGACGAGATGGAAGAGCTTGCATGCGGTGTGCTTTTTCGCAGTATCGGTTACCGGGGTGTTGCCATGCCGGGTGTACCTTTCGACGATCGTCGCGGCGTCTTTCCCAACCAGGATGGACGCATCGTAGATGGCAGTGGCGTAGTTCCCGGTATGTATGTTGCCGGCTGGATCAAGCGTGGACCGACCGGGATCATCGGCACCAATCGGGCCGATAGTGTAGCCACGGTTCAATCATTGCTGGACGACTTACCAAAGCTGGACGCCAACAAGAAACCGGGTGCTGAACGACTGGAGCCGTTGTTGGCCGGCCGCGGTGTGCGTGTGGTGAGCTATGCGGATTGGCAGAAGATTGATGCTGCAGAAGTGCGAAGCGGTGAGGCGAGGGGTAAACCGCGGGAGAAGTTCACGCGGGTCGCGGAGATGTTGGCGGTACTTCCGGAGGCTGTCTAAAGTGGCGCGAAACGAATCTTTGACTCGCCATCTCGCCTGGTGCCGGAAACATTATCGGAACAGGAAATATTGCAGTGCAATACGAAACGCAGTGTTTGATGTTGTTGTGTCGAGGGGTTAAGGACTGCGCTAATGGATAGGACGCGATTGGAAATGGACCGTATATACGGATCAAGCGATGTCCTAACCGTTGACGGGCGCGATGCCCCGTTCCGACGCGACGCGAAGCGAAGTGGGCGAAACATATTCCGAGTTGTTATTCTGGGCTGTGCAGTGTTGCGGCCCGAACCACAGGAGTCATGCATATGAGCACCAGTTCTGTAGAGGTCGTATACCGTGGTATTTTCCAAAAGACGTTGGCGAAGAATGTCTGCCGCGGGATAGTTTTTGCTGCAAAAAAAGATGGGAGGATAGGTATCGCCTTCGGGCGTTACAGCGATTCGCCTGAGCGTAATGGCATCCCCGCCAAGCAGTTCGCTGTGGTGGCGGATACCGAGGAAGAGTTGGAGGAGCACCTCTCGAGGTACGAGCCCGATAATAACGATGTCACCATATGTGCCGACGACACCCTGTGCAAGGGTGTCGAGTCCTGGGCTTGGTACGGTCTGCAGCCGATCAATAAGTTGCTGAAGCCAGACGGCACATTGTTGGTCACGTCGATGCGACCGGCGGACAGTTTAATCAGAGACATCCATCGCAAGGCGGTGCCCTATAATCTGGCCACTGTCAAAGGCACAGCCAGCTTTTCGGGGCTGTGGGTGTACAAGGACGATCACACCGATGTTCGGCTACTGGGGGCGCTGGCGAAAGTTGCGCCACATGTTGTGAGCCTGGATGCCATCATTGAGGGCATCGGCGATTCCATGAAGCAGGCTTCCGTCAGGAAGGCCTACGACATGGTGGAGCCAGTACCGGTGGCGGTGGATCAGGGCAACGACGAGGTGCCCTATGAGTTTGATTTGCCGGGCTACACTACGATGGAAGAGTGCCTGGTGATTCGCGGCATGGACAAGCAGCAAGACGTTCCCGGGCGCGACGGTGGCTATGTGCCGGCGCGCAATCCCACCTTTAAGAAGTACGCAACGCGCACCATGCGTCCGGTGATCAACTTCGAGACCTGCACCAAGTGCACCATCTGTTGGCTGCAATGTCCCGACACCTGCTTTGATGTCACCCCGGATGATTACTACGACGCCAACATGGAGGCTTGTTGTGGCTGTGGTGTGTGCGAGGCGGTGTGTCCGGTGGACCAGTGTATCACTATGATCAACGAGGAAGCGTTCACCGATAACGCCAGCCAATGGGAAATGTGGAGCAAGGATAAGGAAAGCTATTCCAAGTGGTTGTCTGAAAAAATTTCTGAACAACCCGCCCGCTCCCACGGGTTTCATCACATAGGCCAATACGCCGAGGAGATCGCTCATGAATCCACCTAAATCAGCCACTGCGAAAAAAGTAGATGTCCAGGCTGCACGCGCGCCGCGTAGTGAATCGGAGGAGCTTATTAGCGGCAGCGAAGCGATCTCCCATGCAGTCAAACTTGCCGATGTCGATGTGATCACCGCCTATCCGATACGTCCCTACGATACGGTGATGCAGTATGTATCGCAGATGATAGCCAACGGAGAGTTCGACTGCGAGTACATCGTCGCCGAGAGCGAGCACTCGCAGTTTGAGATTGTCAAACACGCGTCGGCGGTCGGGGCCCGAGTATTTTGCGGTTCCAGCGGTGTCGGCTGGTTGTATGCCTTCGAGGCGTTGGCGGTCACCGCCGGGCTGCGCCTGCCGATGGTGGCGATGGTCGGCAACCGGGCGCTCGACGATCCGGGTGCATTCGGCGTTGAGCACAACGATGCGCTGTCGGTACGAGACTTGGGCTGGATGCTCGCCTGGGTGGCGACCGCACAAGAGGCGTTGGACACTGCGCTGATCGCCTATCGTGTGGCCGAAGATTCGCGCGTCTTCCTGCCATGCGCAATCAGCTGTGACGGCGCCTTTCTCACGCACTCCCAGTCGATTGTCAAAGTGCCTAGCCAACAGATGGTCGACAATTTCCTGCCGCCCTACGATCGCGGCGACAAGCAATTGCATCCAGACAATCCAATCACCGTCGCCCCGCAGGCGAATGAGGATTGGGTAATGGAAATCCGCCGGCAGAATGACATGGCGGCGCGGCGTGCGCGAGAGGTGATCATCGAAGCCTACGACGACTTTAACAATCAGTTCGGACGCGGCGGCGAGCCCTTCATCGAGCGCTATATGATGGAAGACGCCGAAGTTGCCTTGGTGGGAATGGGAACCCTGGCGATGCCGGTAAAAGTTGCCGTGCGCAAGATGCGGCAGGAGGGAAAGAAGGTCGGCTTCCTCCGCGTGAGGTGGTTTCGGCCGTTTCCCACCATCGAGTTGCAGGGGGCGCTGTCTGGCGTGCACGCAGTGGGCGTCATCGACCGTGATTACAGCTTCGGTTCCACCTTTCACAGCGGCGCACTGGCCAACGAATTGCGCTCTGCCCTCTATCCTTTGGCAAACCGGCCTAAAGTCGTTTCATTCATTGCCGGCTTGGGTGGACGCGAAGTGAGCACCGACAATGTCATCGATATAACCGGTAGAGTGTTCGCGGCCGCGAACGGTGGCGAAATTGATGATCAAGACACCTACTGGATCGGAGTGAGGGAGTAACGATCATGCAACAGATAAACATACACGCACTAAGCGACTATCTCGAAACCCAGGTTCTTGAACCTTGGAAGGGTATTAAAAAAGTTGCGCACGACGAGTATTTCACATCGGGTCACCGCACCTGTCAGGGTTGTGAGTCGGCCTTAGTCATGCGTCTCATGATCAAGGCGGCGGGACCGCGTACGATTGTCCTCGGCGCCACGGGTTGTATGTATGTGGCCAACACCACGTATTATTCAACTCCGTGGGTGGTGCCGTGGATGCACACGCAGCTTGGGTCCTCGGGATCTGCCGCCACCGGTACTGCAGCCGCTCTAACGGCGTTGATGCGCAAGGGCAAGATGGAGAAAGAACCGATCAACGTGATTGCCTTTTGCGGCGATGGTGGCGGTGCCGACATGGGATTATCGGCCATTTCGGCGGCGCTCCAACACACGCAGTACAACCTGTTGATCTTCCTGTATGACAACGAGTCCTACGCCAACACTGACATCCAGGTGTCTGGCTTATCGCCGTACGGTGCCAACTCTACGTTCAGCCCCCCGGGTAAGGTGCATCGGATCATGCACAAGCGGTGGAAAAAGAACACCGCCGCGATGCTGGCCGCGGGCCATCCCGACTGTAAATACGTCGCGACGGTCTCTGCCGGAAACGCGGTCGATACGATTAACAAAGTGCGCCGGGCATTGACCATCGGCGGCCCGACGTTCATCCATTCGCTCGATCCTTGCCCAAAAGGCTGGGACTACGATCCGAAGTATTCCCATGACCTCGGCGAACTCGCAGTAGAGACTGGTATTTGGCCGCTCTACGAGGTTGAAGAAGGCAAGCTCAAGATGTATGGGAAGAGCAAGCATATTGCGAAACGCAGGGTGGAGCGTAAACCGGTCAGCGAGTACTTGCTGAGACAGGGACGTTTCGCGCATTTTACCAAAGAAGATCTCGATTACTTTCAGGGAAAGATTGACGAGATGTGGGAGAAGTGGCTGCTTCCCGGGGTAATTCCGTTTACCGGGGAATAGTGATTTTCGTTGGCGGCGTCGCCAACGGGATAGGGCAACAATTTTTACTGCGCCGCGACAACCTCGTTTGTGGCGGCGCAGTTCTTTGCGGCCTAGTTACTCAACCGGCTCTCTTCTTTTACAATTTTCCAGCGCTCATCTTCCCATCGCAACACGAGGGTCTTGACTACCCGATCGCTGTACAGGTTTGAACGGTACGTTTGGTTAAAAGTGAGTTGTGCGCTCGAGGCACCAGTAGATTTCTTCTGAATATTATTGAGTTTTACATCAATGAATGCCGGCTTGAGAAGACTATTGCGGCGTTGATCACGCCACGCAGCACGATTAAGACCCTCAGGTGGTTGAAAATCACTGGAGTAATGAGCCAGATACGCTTCGAGGTCTTTGCGCTCCCAATCCTCGGTCCAGGCCTGCAGGAAGGGATCGATGGCGTCGAAATCGGACAAGGTGTTGAGGTGCGTGATGTTTGAGAGATTCGTGACGCTGGCGACTTGATCGGTTGTATTCGGTTCACTGGGTGCATCGGGGGTAGTGACACGGGACCGCGGCCGCGAGATTGTCCCTGACGCCCTATGCGTAAACTGTCTATCAGAACTGTCCGGTAAAGGTTTTATTTTCCACGCACCGCCCGGTCCCGACTGTTTCCGGGGACTTGGTGGATGCGGAGCCGTTGCAGGCTCCCGCTCACCACGGGATCGTGCCCTCGCTACCTGCAGTTTGGGGAGCTCATCCGATGCTAGCGATGCTCTGTCCGCCTCGTCCACCGTTGCCGACTGCTTGAGCGCAGTCTCGACGTCCGTTGATGCTGACTTTTGGCTTAAGCGTAAATTCGCATCTGTATTTGCGGCCACCTCTTGCCTCAAGGCGGAGAGGCCGGCGCTCAGCTGGTTGCGGCTTGCTCTGGCAACTTGTTCCGCTTCATCCAGCGCCTCGAGCTTGTTGCGCACCTCGGAAAGCTCCGACATCAGCTTACGGCGATCCGTACCAGACTGCGCGTATAGCTGATGTTGCTTATCTAGTTCTTGCTCGATTTTTTTGACCATATTCGAGACAAGTTCTTGACTATCAGTTGGCGCAGACTGTAGCGATTTCGCGATTTCTGCGACTTCTTCACGTATCGAGGTGAGCTCTTGTCTAAGTTTTTCTTGTGACTGTGCCGTCTGGCCGAACGTGTTTTGCTGGACGTCGCTCAATACCTCTACCTGTGCATTAATAGATGCCAGTGCGGTTCGCATTGCCGCAATTTCAGAGCCGGATTTAGCAAAGGATTGAGTTTGTTCCGCGAGCTGCTGTCGCAGACTGAGGACCTCGGATTCTAGTTTCTTGCGATCTGCCTGTTCTGTTTTTATCACCTCGTCGGCGATAACCGCCTGGCTGCGGATGTTAGCGAGTCCGTCTATGAGCGCCTTGCGGGCCGCATTGGACTGAGTGTTGGCTTGACGTTGGCTGTCGAGTTCCTCGCCCATCTTGGTCAATTCCGACGTAAGGTTTTGACCGCCAGTCTGCAACTCTTGCAGCGATTGTTTTATTGACTCGAATTGTTGCCGTGCTACCGTTTGCTCCTCCTTGAACTGCTGCTGCGCGACAGTGATTTCATCCAGGCTCTTCTTGGTGGCGAGCTCCGCCGCCAGGGTCTCGCGGGCGGCTTTTGATTGGGCAAGCGCCTGGCCGTGGTTCTCGAGTTCCTCGCCCATCTTGGTCAATTCCGACGTAAGGTTTTGACCGCCAGTCTGCAACTCTTGCAGCGATTGTTTTATTGACTGAAGCTGTGTCTGAGTCGTCGTGTTTGTTTTGTTCAGTTGTTGCTGCGAATCGGTGGCTTCATCCAACAGTTCTTGTTGGGTGCTGTGTAATTCGCTCACTTGAGCGTGGATGGAAGCCATTTCAGACTGAATGGTCGTGATGTGCGACTCAGCGCGCTGCGCACCATCGCGTTGGGTTGACAACTCTTCACGCAGCTCGGCGAGCGTTGTATCCGGCATCTGTTGATTCGTGCGAATTACTTCCAGTGCCTCGGTCAGTGCCAGCACCTTATCTCGCAATCCGGAGAGTTCCGAGACCAGTGCGTGTCGCGCAATGTGTGCTTGGGCCGTCGCCTGTCGCTGGCTTTCAAGTTCATCATTCAACTCGGCCAATTTGGATATCAGTTCCTGCTGGTTCATTTGTATTTCACCGACTGTGCCGGTCATCGGTTGAAGCGGTGAATCAGCTAACGAAGGCTGTTCCCGCGACTTTTTTCGGGTAGGCACGAACTCGGTAAGGCTCTGCGGTTCGTCTGACAAGCCACGAAAATCCCGGTCGAAGTCGATGGTGTCTTGCGCGGGAGGCGAGAGGTTGCCGGTGGGCGCAATCACCGCGTCATGCGCAGCAGGACCCGCTTGCGTGTCACGGGCGGTAAACAGTGCGGGGGGCACGGTGGGAAACCGTTGCTTGAGGCCTGCCATATAATCAGCATGTCCCGCACAATTGGGATTGTTTGCATCGTTGCAAGGCAACTCGAGCACCTCCCACGTGTCACCGCGCTTGCCAAGTAAGCCCGACACATCACCGTAGTGAATGTTGCCGTCGGCGGACTGCGCCAGGGCATGAACCCACGCCCACGTGGACCATACGTTCAAGCTGTGAACGACGAACACAACGTCGCGTCCGTGGCGCTGTTTGATCTCGTCACGCAGGGCATCGAGGATGGCCCTTCTATGCTGGCCGCCCAGCTCCGGCGCCGCCGTTGATGCCCCAGGCGGTGCCGCTTCCACTGCTGTTTCCAGGACAATAATCGGAACAAGTAAAGTAACAAGTATCAAAGACAAGTATCTGATTATTATAGACATTAATTTATCTATGCGATCGAATGTGTTCTTGTATCGGGGCTAGTCGTGCGTCGAAATAGTGCGCCCGTTGACGCAAGCCGGCAATTGATAAGCATACTTTGAGATTACCATTTTTTCCTCCTGATGGCCGCCGGCGCAGCCGCATAGTCATGGGGGGTGATGAACTTGGACATCGTCATATTGCATGTCCGAGCATCGGACTGCCCGGACGCCAGCTCATTTCTGGTGCGCGTTCACCCATTCCCGTGCCAGCCGTTGCGCTTCGCTAATTTGCCAGCTCGTCATTTTCGCCGCGATTCTCAACCGGTTTTCTTCGCCCTGTTGATGACCCTGAATCGCCGCCAAGTCGGACCACATGTGTGCCAAAACGTCATTGCGCGCTACCCCCTTGCCGTTGCCATACATCGCGCCCAGGTTGGACTGCGCGGCGGCGTATCCCTGGTCGGCGGCTTTCCGATACCAGTTCACCGCCTGATCATTATCCTCAGGCACGCCTTTACCGCTTTCATACATCCAGCCAAGGTTAGACTGTGCAGCCGCGTCGCCTTGCTCGGCGGCCTTGCGATACCACTTGACGGCCTCCTTGTAATTCTGCGACACGCCTTGACCTTTGAAGTACATCCATCCTAAGTTTGACTGGGCACTTGCGTCGCCTTGCTCGGCCGCTTTCCGATACCACTGTGCTGCCGGTTTGGTACCCCGGGGTACCTCCTTTTTCTGTGACAATATCCAGGTCGTATCGGAACTCATGTCAGCGGTTGCCCGGTTGGTGGCGATTCGATACGACTCTACTCCAGTTTCGCGGACCCTGGGTTCGCTCAGGCTTTCCTGGTACTGCAGGCCAGGGGATGTATTAGAGTTGTGTAGTTGCATCGGTGGTTGGAGTGATTCAAATAACGCGTTGTGTTTGTCTTCCACGTTCAACTTTTCAGGGTCATACAGACCTAAATCGTCTTGCTGTTTTTCTGGCTCATCTTCACTGCTGCCACGGAGCGATTGAGCAATTTCGTTTTTATCACCACGGCTTGCCAACATAGTTTTATCGAGTCGTTCGTTGTTATCAAGCTCCAAGGTGTTCTCCGCAAGGATCGACTGATCTTTGATATAAACGTTATCAGTTTGTAATTTTTCTAACTGCTGCATCGCTGCCTTGTAACCGTGTCGATGGGCATTCGAAAACCACATATGTGCTTTTTCTTTGTCGTACCACGCCACTGATTTGGCCAGGTTATACATGTCTTCGGCATGTTGCTCGCCCTGACCCGCCTGCATTTTAGAAGTCACCCATTCTTCCAGAAGAGCCGCGCCTTTCGTGTTGAGCGTTAAATGGGTATATGGATGTGGTACCGGACTTTCTTTGTTTAAGTAAAGATACGCCAATTGTTGAACCGCATCTTCTTTTCCGGACTCGACTTGTTCTTGAATACGCTCGACGGCAGCATAAAATCGTTTTGTGTCCTGATATGTTGGAAAGCCTTCGACCAACAGTATGCCGATCGCAATCGCAATAAACGCGATAAGAAAAACAGTATAAGGTTGTTTCCAAACACTTTCGGTATGGACCGCCCTTTTTGTTATTGTTTTGTTTACCGTCAACATGAACAAGGCGGGAAACGCCGCAATCAATCCGCTGATTAATAGCGCTTGATGTTGATGAAACAGGATAAGAATCCCAATCGGGAATGCCGCGATGACATGAAGCGCTATGGTAAGGATCTTCCGCCGTGAATGTGGATCTTCGCCGTTGGGATTTTTGTCCGCTCTCGCGGGACCGGTGTCCACCGCGGGGAATGGCGCGTGTGGATACTCCATCTTGCTTTCAACCAAAGTACCGCCAGGATCTTGCTTCATCTTTCGCAACCAATAATCTGCGTAAAAAACGCGGTTACATCAATTAATCCCATTTGACTTCGTAAATAACTTTGGTGTGTGGCTGCCCCAGGTCGATCTGACAGTGGCAATTGTAATGTTTGGAGAAAAGTTGATTCATGTAGCCAAGCGCAATCTTAGGATAGCGTTGAATTATAACCGAGTACGAGCGAAATAGGCTTTAGATCTCAGTAGCGAGCTGGATAGTCAATGGAAACGGCTAGAAGATGCTCAGGTGCCGTTATCATACTTTTGATGATACATAGTGACTACACGGGGTCATTAAAACAAGCACAAACACTGCGTTGGGTGGAGGACAGCGCGCGGTTTAATCCGTGATTCCGACCAAGTTGTGCAAGCGTGCATCGTGGGTTTGGAAATGTCGACAAAACCAATCATATAAACGTTTGGTCATCGCTTCGTTATTGACTAGGGAATTGCCTTCCCAATCGCACATTATAGTTGTGATCTCATCGAGCAAGCATTGGTGATCCGCCTGATGTTCTTCGTATTGGTCATAGTGCCGTGATCGCATGATCGCTTCTTCATAGGCGAAGTGTTTAGTGACACGACCATATAAATCTGCGAATAGATTGACAACAACCGATTTCGTCTCGCCTAATTCTAAATACCCATGAAGCATGTTGATGAGCTCAATTAACTCACGGTGTTCGGCGTCTATCTTGTCGACACCCACTAAAAACTCCGGATTCCATTCGATAAGCGACACAGCCATTCTCGCACGTTTTTGTATAGTATTTCAGTAGATCAAAATTCTCCATATTTCCAGGGAAATGCGATTGATATTTTGATTTTTAGAATATTTCTTACGTGTGGGCCGACCCTGCCGCCCAGTGGCTGTCGGGGACTGCTAAAACAACATGGTGGATCACAGGCAGCTGAAACATTACACATAGATGCCGTGCATACATGAGATCTTATTCTCCTTCGATGATTACAGCGATAAAACTTGTTTCCCGTTCGTCTAAGCGTTTGTAATTCCCACGCATCGGTAATCACCTTGCCGGTAGATTCCGTGTGTGAGTTAAAAGTGCTTCTTAATTCCCAAGACTGACAAGACGACCTATATAATAACCTCCTCAATAGGATTGCCGGCCAAATGGGCTCCCGATTCATACTTCTCAGTTCCGCGAGGCGCCATGAACGAAACAACAACCACAACCAAGATCAAACGGTTCCCCCGAGGTCTAGTGATCACCGCGATTATCGCGGGCCTTTTAATGGCGGTCATTTGGTTTGCCACCCGGCCGGACCCAGTGAAGGTCGTGGTCCACGAAGTCGGCGTCGGCAGCGTCCAATCCAGCGTGTCCAATACCCGAGCCGGCACGCTTGAAGCTTGCCGGCGGGCGCGCATTTCGGCAACGATTGGCGGACAAGTGATTGCCGTCAGCGTCAAGGAAGGTGACCGGGTCCGTACCGGACAAGCACTATTAGAGTTATGGAACGAGGATGTCACCGCGGGCTTAGAACTCGCCAGGCAAGAATCCGTTGCCGCGAAGGCCAAAGCCGAAGATGCCTGTGTGCGTGCGGAAGACGCGGAACGGGAAGCGAAACGTGCAACGCAATTGCACAAGCGGGGTTTGACTTCCGACGAAAGCCGCGATCAGGCGGTCACCGAAGCCAAAGCGCGTAACGCAGCATGCCGGGCGGCACAGGCAAGCCTACAGGTCAGCGTAGCGCAAATCGCGGTGCGGCAGGCTGCCTTTGACAAGACCATCCTCAAGGCGCCGTTCGACGGAATCGTCGCCGACATCTTCCCTGAGGTTGGAGAGTACGTCACACCGTCTCCCCCGGGAATCATCACCCCACCGGCGGTAGACCTGATTGATGATAGCTGTGCATATGTCACTGCACCCATTGATGAAGTCGATGCGGCGGCGATTCGTCCGGGGATGCCGGCTATGATTACGCTCGATGCATTGCGGGACCGGCAGTTCAAGGGCACGGTGCGGCGCATTGCGCCGTATGTCGTCGACGTAACTAAACAAGCACGCACCGTCGACGTGGAAGTGGTTTTCGATGACCCGGCGCAAGCGAAAACCCTGCTTACCGGTTACAGCGCGGACGTGGAGATTATTCTACAGGAACGCAAGGAAGTATTACGGATCCCAACTGAAGCGGTATTGGAGGGAAACCGCGTATTAACGCTGGATACCGAGAATCAAGAACTCGTGGAACGCACATTCAAACCCGGCTTGTCTAATTGGCGTTATACGGAGGTCGACAACGCATCGAAATCGGAAATTAAAGCCGGCGACCTGTTGGTGATTTCCCTTGACCGCGAAGGCGTAGAGGCCGGCGCGAAAGCGATACGCGAGACACAAAACAAATGATTCGTCTACAGGGCATCAGCCGCGAGTTTTTAGTTGGTGACCAGACGATTCAAGCAATACGGCATATCGACCTTTCCCTTGACGCTGGTGAATACGTGGCGATTATGGGTCCCTCCGGGTCGGGCAAATCCACGCTGTTAAATGTCATCGGCCTTTTGGACCGGCCTACCGCCGGCACCTACTTATTTACGGAGCAAGATGTCACTCATCTCAGCGACAACGAAATTTCCCAGGTCCGGCAGTCCAAGATCGGTTTTGTGTTTCAGTTTTTTCATCTAGTACCTAGGCTCACGGCGGCGGACAACATTGCATTGCCGATGACGCTGGCGGGGATTCCTCCGGCTGTGCGGCGGGAGCGGGTAAGTGAGGTTTTGGAATCAATCGGTCTGTCGGACCGGGGGCATCATCGCCCGGACCAGTTATCCGGCGGTCAACGTCAGCGGGTAGCTATTGCCCGGGCGACGGTGATGAATCCCTCGGTCATTTTGGCCGATGAGCCCACCGGCAATCTTGACAGCAAGTCGGGACAAGATGTGTTGCGCATTCTGGAGGGACTGAACGATCGCGGCATTATGCTGCTGGTCGTGACCCACGACCTGGAGATCGGTGCGCGCGCCCGCCGCCGGCTACGCATCGTGGACGGCGCTATCGAATCGGATTTAAAGCAATAATGACAATTAGAGACGTTATTGCTTTCACCATTCGATCGCTGCAAGGATTCCGGGTGCGCACCATCTTGATGTTGATGGCGATGGCGATCGGCGTGGCGGCAGTGGTGATGTTGACCGCTCTGGGAGATGGGGCACGACGATTCGTCGCCGAGCAATTCTCCGCCTTGGGTACGAACCTTTTGATCGTGTTGCCGGGGCGCTCGGAAACCACTGGGGGTCCACCGCCGCTTCTCGGAGAAACACCAAGGGATCTGACTCTGGATGACGCGTTGGAACTGAAGCGCATCCCTGGGGTACGACGGGTAGCGCCTGTGTCGTTGGGAAACGCCGAAATTTCGGTCGGCGCTCGCAACCGCGAGGTGTTGATTGTCGGAACCAGCGGTGACTATCGGCGAATTCGGAAATTGAATATCAGCCGAGGACGCTTCCTTGAAACCCCGGACCCCAGACGAATGTCCCCTGAGTGCGTCATCGGTACCGAGGTTCGCACGCAATTGTTTGGTGTCCAGGCGGCGCTCGGTCAATGGTTGCGGTTGGGTGACCGACGTTGTCGTGTTGTGGGCATCCTCGGCACGGAGCAGCATTCTCTGGGTCTTTCAATGGACGAAATCGTTCTGGTACCGGTGGCGCTGGCAATGGCGATGTTCAATAAGGAATCCTTGTTTCGCGTCCTGGTGGAGGCGGGCTCACGGGACCGCCTCGACCAGACCCAGAAGGCCATTCTCAATGTAATTCGCGCCCGCCACGAGGGCGAGGATGATGTTACCGTAATCGCTCAAGATGCCGTGCTCGCGACCTTCGACAACATCTTGCGCGCGTTGACTTACGCCGTCGCCGGAATCGCGGCGATTGCACTGGCGGTGGCCGGGGTGTTGATTATGAACATCATGCTGATTGCCGTGACCCAGCGCACGGCGGAGATTGGACTATTGAAAGCACTCGGTGCGCGCCCCCGGCAGATTACCTTGTTGTTTCTGAGCGAGGCGGCGACGCTGTCGATGAGCGGTGCGGTGGTGGGTTGGATGATCGGAGAATTCGGGGCGTGGGTCATGGCGCGGGCCTATCCAGCTGTGCCCATAGGCGCCCCTGTATGGGCGGTATTGGCGGCCCTCGGTGTCGCGCTGGGCACCGGTGTGTTGTTCGGCATCATGCCCGCCATGCGCGCGGCAAAGCTGGATCCAGTGGCCGCGCTGTCGCGGCGTTAGCGAGTTGCATGATGATTTTCAGCGACATTATTAATCTCACTGTCAGTTCCTTGCGCGCACACCGGTTGCGCAGCGCGCTAACCGCTTTGGGTATTGGTATCGGTATCGCAGCGGTGGTGTTGCTGACCAGCATTGGAGAGGGGGTGCAGCGTTATGTGTTGTCGGAGTTTACTCAGTTTGGCACGCATCTGTTGATGGTCACCCCGGGCAAGACAAAAACTGCGGGTATCAGTGGCGCGGTACTGGGAACAGTGAAACCGTTGACCATCGAGGACAGTGAGTCATTGCGCAACATCGAGAACGTGCTCGGCGTTGTACCCGTCATGCAAGGTAATGCGGAGGTCGAGTTTGGTCGTCGTGGACGACGAACGACAGTCATCGGCGCCGGTCATGACGCCCCTGTTGTCTGGAGATTGAAAGTGGCAGTAGGGCGCTTTCTTCCCGCCGATGATCCTGGTGCCGCACGCCCTTTCGTGGTTTTGGGCGCTAAAGTTAGAGATGAATTGTTCGGGACCAACAACCCCCTGGGGCGCCGGGTCCGTGTCGGTGCCGAGTCGTTCCGTGTCGTCGGAGTGATGGAATCCAAAGGGCAACTTCTAGGATTCGATTTAGACGACGCGGTGTACATTCCCACCAGCAGGGCCTTAGAGACTTTTAACCGTGAAGGTTTGATGGAAGTGGATGTCCTGTACGCCGAGCATGCCGACGTGGAACGACTGCAAGCTCGCATCAAAGAACGTCTCATCGTTCGGCATGGACGCGAGGACTTTACCATCGTCACTCAAGAACAGATGCTGGACGTGCTGGGCTACGTATTGGAGGTGTTGACCTTCGCGGTGGCGGCGCTGGGTGGCATATCACTGCTGGTTGGTGGGATCGGTATATTGACTATCATGATCATCGCCGTGAATGAGCGGACTTCCGAGGTTGGATTGTTACGCGCCCTGGGCGCTAAACGGATACAGGTATTGGTGCTGTTTCTAGGAGAAGCGATTACGCTGTCAGGACTCGGAGGCATACTGGGGTTGGCCACGGGATTCGGTATCGCCCAACTACTGAAACTGCTGGCACCTGCTTTACCGGTGCAGATGACATGGCCGTTTGTATTATTCGCATTGGCCTTAGCCACATTAATCGGCGTTGTAGCCGGAATCATGCCGGCGCGGCGCGCAGCCGCCCTCGACCCGATCGAGGCCTTGCGGGCGGAGTAGCTTGACCGGGGAGTTCCGGGGACAGTTAACTTATCTGTGGATATGTTGCCCGGAACTAGAATCGCACGACGATGCGTTACACACACCTATCACCTAAGGATACTAGCAAAGCAGTAGAGGCTATTAATCTGCCACGGTTTTCTCACGGTCAAGTGAATTGGGAAGATGAGTGTCGAGCTAAGGCTTTGAAAATGGTGGGCGATGCTGGGTTCGAACCAACGACCTCTGCCGTGTGAATCCACGCCGTAATTTTTGATTTTATAATTTTCAAATAGTTACGTGCGCCAATCCCACGCAAACGTGACACGAAAGGACTCAAATGGACGGTGTTTGACCGAAACGTGTCACGATTTTGTCACGTTTCGATAGGCCGAAAGATTCGCCATCGACAACGCATCACGTGATCGGGGCGTGCGTGGGTTTGCGCCACAATAATCGGCGGATCAATTTACCGACCAGCGTCAATGCTCATGCAGTTTTTCTTGCAACCATACCTTGATCAAGGATTGGTAGGGTACATCGCGGGCATTGGCCGCCGCTTTTATGGAATCCAGAAGATGCTGCGGGAGGCGAAGAGAAATGGTTTTAGTCGTAGGTTTGAGGTTGGGCATCACCACCGGCTCGGCATTACTCCAGTCGAGGTAGTCGGTGGAGTCTTTTTGCTCCCAAAAACGTCGTTCCTCTTGCTCGTTTACAAATTTCGGTATCTTCTTACGTTGCTTTTTCATAAATCGCTCGCTCTTTTCGATGCATATCTCTGGCCGAGATCACGCGGATCTTTTCTCCGGCGTGGCGCAAGGTGAATGTTACATGCAGTCTTCGTCTGTCATCGGTTTCGCCCAAGGCATGAAAGCGCTGTTCCTGGCTACTGTGTCCCGGATCATCGAGCACCAATAACGGGGCATTGAAGAACACCTGTTCTGCTTCCGCCGTCGATACCCCATGTTTCTCGTTCTTGCGGGCGTTTCCCTCATCCCATTCAAATCCGTTTACCTTCGCCCAATCGATCATCGTTTGTATATTATGGTCATATACGAGCTAAAAGCAAGTATACGATGCATGACCGTCAAGAGGTAGCCGAACGAAGTGAAACCATCGGGAGCAGTGATGACAGAATGTTGGGAATTGGTGCTTACGACCCACGGCCACCGGACGTGGTAGGAAAGGATGAAAGTCTGTATTCATCGAAAGCCGACGTTCCCCACGACGTTGCAAGACCCGGATTGAACTAGTCGTTGCGTTCAAACGAATGCGTGCTTCATACTCATTGCCGCCCTTGGCTAAAGCGAAAGAACTATTGCCGACTGATGCACTGTGTCATTCGGCAAGCGGCCACCTGCAGCCATTCATCAAATTCGGAAGTTGCTAATTGAAGGTCCGTTCTCGCGATTATTTTTAATACCAAACCGTCACACTGGCCAGAGGTTTCGATGTCGATCGTAAACT
>CAMYMN010000007.1:0-3173 GCA_947259395.1 uncultured Gammaproteobacteria bacterium
CGCGGTCGTCGAGCGAGTGGCGGATCACGTTGCCGAACGGGGTGCAGGTGGAGTTTTGCGGGTCGGTGGACGGGGCTCAAGTATCGCGGGTGCTGGCGGCGGTGATGGGGATTCGCTGATGCGGCCGTCGAATGATCTGCCGGTGGTGTACTTGTGCCGCGAGGCGGTGGATTTTCGTAAAGGGATAAATGGTCTGGCGGCGCTGGTGGAAGCGGAACTGGAGTTGGACCCATTCTCGGAGCAACTTTTTGTGTTTTGTAACCGGCGGCGGAACCGGGTGCGGATATTGTACTGGGAGCGCAATGGATTTTGTTTGTGGCACAAGCGTCTGGAACGGGACCGATTTCATTGGCCGCGGCGTGAACCGGGGACGGTGGTGAAGTGGACCGGTCAGCAGTTGAATTGGTTGCTCGATGGCATCGACGTGTTGCGTATGCAGCCGCATGCCCGGTTACATTATCGTTCGGTGTTATAGCGGTTTTTCTGTTAACAGTTTTTATTCTCAATTTTTTATTTTTCGTTTTTTCTTTGTGTTTCTTTCAAATCTTTTTTGTGTTGTGGTTACCGGGTTGATAAAATATCAGGCCCATGGAACGGGTTCCACCGACGCTGCCGAATGATGTAGAAACCTTAAAGGCGTTGGTATCTTCCCTGCATCAAACCGCCCTGAAACAGCAAGCCAAACTCCAGCACCAATCAACCTTCATTGATCAGCTGCTGGAGCAGATCAAGCTGGCGCGACATAAGCAGTATGGTGCCGGCAGTGAGCAATGGCATCGGGATCAGATGCGGTTGTTTAATGAAGCCGAATCCATTGCCGATGCGGATGTGGATGATGATGACGGGGAATCCACCGTAGAGATTGCGGCGCATCGGCGCAAACGCGGCGGACGCAAGCCCCTGCCGCCCGAATTACCGCGCATTGACGTGGTGTACGAGCTGGGGGAATCTGAGCGTCTATGCGCACTCGATGGAGCCAAGCTCAAGGTCATTGGCGAAGTGGTCACGGAACAGTTGGATATTATTCCGGCCAAAGTCCAGGTGATCCGGCATATCCGCAAGAAATACGCCTGTGCGTGCTGTGATGGGACCATCAAGACGGCGTCGATGCCGGCGCAGCCGATCCCCAAGAGCATGGTTTCCCCGGGGTTGTTGGCCTATATCGTCACCAACAAGTTCGTTGATGCTCTACCGCTGTATCGCCAGGAGCGGATCTTTGATCGTATAGGGATAGACCTGTCGCGGACGAATCTGGCGAGATGGGTGATTCGGGCAGGGCAATTGGTGCAGCCGTTGATCAATCTGATGCGGGAGCGGCTATTGGCGCATGATTATGTGCAAATGGATGAGAGCACGGTGCAGGTTCTGAAGCAACCGGGCAAAGCGCCGCAGAGTAAGTCATATATTTGGGTTCAGCGCGGTGGTCCACCGGACAAACCGCTGATTCTGTACGATTATGATCCGAGCCGAAGCCAGACCGTGCCATTGAGGTTGCTCGAAGACTATGCAGGCTATCTACAGACCGATGGTTATGCCGGTTATGACGCGGTAGTCGCGCAGCAGCCGGGGATTATCCAGTTGGGGTGTTTTGCGCATGCGCGGCGGAAGTTTGATGAGGCGATCAAGGGCCAGAGCAAGAAACGTAAATCAACGCTGGCTTGGCGCGGATTGAAGTTCATCCAGAAGTTGTATCGGGTTGAACGTGCCTATAAGGACGCCAAACCGCAGGCTCGCTATCGAGCCCGGCAGGACCAGGCCCAGCCGATCCTGACCGAGATGCGCGAATGGTTGGATCAGGCCTTGCCCCAGGTGCCGCCGGAGACCTTGACCGGCAAGGCGTTGACTTATCTCAACAACCAGTGGCCGCAGTTGATCCGTTACTTGGATGACGGCCGCTTGCGCATCGACAACAACCTGGTGGAGAACGCTATCCGGCCGTTTGTGGTGGGAAGGAAAAATTTCTTGTTTCATGACACCGTCCGGGGCGCAAATGCCAGCGCTAATCTTTATTCGCTAATTGAAACGGCGAAGGCAAATGGGATCGAACCGTATCAGTATCTTCGCCTGCTATTCGCAGAACTGCCCAAGGCGCAGACGGTCGAGGATGTTGAGGCGCTCTTGCCCTATGACGCCGACCCCGCCGATACCGAAAACGTCAAGAGCGCGGTTGGTTAATCGCTTACAGTCGGACGGATCATAGACGACCAAATAAGAGACGTACGTCGTGCGCGTTAGAGCCTGCATATTACGTACGAAATGGCCGCTCTAAGTCTGAAATAGCCGCTAATTTCAAAGGTAAATCTAACCAATTCAACCCGTTGGAATGGTCAGACCCGCTATCTGACTGAGTCGCTTCTCCCAACTACGTGACTGCCCTTGCAATTGCGACCCATTGCCTTGGCTAAGACTTCGGTTCACTCGCACAACAGAAATGGACTGTTACCGCAAACCTTTCTACACGCCGAACGTCAGCGATTAGACGCGCGTTGCTTCCGCCGGCGGGGTCGTTTTGGGGGCTGCTTGTGCGCCAGCGTGTAGGCATCCAGTAAACGGCGAATCATCTTCTGATACTGGGTGTGGTGTTTTTTTGCTTCCTGTTTGAAAAAATCCACACTCGCCTTGCTCAAGGAAATCGTCACCTTTACCGACTCTTCCTTGAAGGCAAGCTCATCGGGCGCCGGCAGAAAGTCGCGAACCACTTTAACCGGCCCGATCGGCTCATCTGTGTATTTGATTTTCGCGCTCATAAATTTGTTTGCCCTTACGCCAATAACCGGCACCGAAAATCCGAATCACACCGCGGCGATACGTAAATCGTACGGTCAGGATTCCGTTTCCCACCTTCCCGAAGCAGTAATACCTTTTCTCATGGCTACTGTGGGACACGTCTTGCGCAATGACACGATGGGGATCCAAAAAAGCGTGCTGCGCCTCCGCGAACGAGACACCATGTTTGTCGACATTGATGAGTTCCTTGTCCGGGTCCCAGACGAAGCTTTCCTTAGCCATGGAAGAAGTCTATCACGCCGGACGGAGAAAAGCCATATATTTATAACTATATAAATATGTACTTTCGACTCACTGAGCAAAGTATGATCAGGCGCGTGCCGTGCGCTGAGCTATTGTGGAATCGAGGTAAAGAAGCACAGTGCGGAATCGTAGATGTTGCAGTA
>CAMYMN010000007.1:3240-69604 GCA_947259395.1 uncultured Gammaproteobacteria bacterium
GCAGTACAAGATCTGTCCCTCCGCTTGCAGAGTCGTCTTTCGCAACTATGTCACTGTCTTGAAATTGAGACCCATGTTCTAATCCGGTGCATACCGGGATCGCGAGAGCGTATACTTATAAATTGTATGAGTGAAACGGCTGAAGAACTGTTAAAAAAGGCCCTGACGTTGGGTGAGAAAGATCGTGCCTTATTGGCCGGTGCGCTGATTGAGAGCCTTCACGGTAAGGTAGATCCCGGGGCAGAGAACGCCTGGGAGTCTGAGATTGAGCGGCGCGTCTCAGAACTGGAAGCGGGTGCCGTGGAGACGGTCCCGTGGTCAAAAGTCAGGGAACGACTCTTCCGTGGTTTCCAGTGAGGTAAGGTGGCATCCTGAAGCGGTGCGGGATGCCCAGTCCGCACGTGATTGGTATGCGAAACGAAGTCCGTTTGCGGCTCGGGGTTTCCTGCTGGCCCTAGAAGATGCGGTTGAGGCCGTGAAGGATGCGCCGGAACGATCACCGGTGAGATCATACCGCTGTCGAAACTATGTATTTCCATCGCGCTATCCGTTCACGCTTGTCTATCGCTTGATGCCCGATGTGGAGATCGTTGCAGTCGCGCACCAACGCCGAAAGCCAGGATATTGGCGGCAACGCTAACTTCCCCAAATTGCTGCAGGACTAGTTTGAGAGAACCTTCGACTTGATTCGTCACGCGCCTGGATTCGACTTGCCTCGTGCTCAGACTTCGGATGACTCGAATATTTGATACGCGAAAAGCGCCCACCTGACGAGCGCCTATGACGGAGGTAGCGAGATTTGCGAGCATAGCTGCGTTTCCGGGCCCAGGCTTACCGCTACGTCATCAATTGCCGCATAAATTTTTATTTTGATTCAATCTTCACTTTGAGTCGACGTGCTATTCACGCTCGATGCAGATAATGGCGGCTCGATTATTTCACAACCAACTTGGAGTTAGCCCAATGAAACTAGTAAGAACTACTGCTTTGACTTCCCTTGTTGCCGCCTTCGCCTTTGGCGTATCGACCTTGGCGGTCGCCGGAAACTATGGCGGGATGCGCGCTAAAGACAAGGCGATGGATATCGTCGACACCGCGGTCGCGGCGGGCTCGTTCAACACCTTGGTCACCGCCGTGAAGGCTGCGGATTTGGTGGACACGCTCAAGGGCGACGGTCCGTTCACGGTGTTCGCACCGACCGACGAGGCGTTTGCCAAGATCCCCACCGATAAGCTCCAGGCGCTGCTGCAGGACAAAGCGGCCCTGACTAAGGTGCTCACCTACCACGTGGTGCCGGGCAAGGTGATGGCCAAAGACGTGATGAAAATTGATTCGGCGAAGACCGTGCAGGGTCAGAGCATCAAGATCAACACCTTGGACGGTGTTCGCATCGACAACGCGAAGGTCGTGAAGGCCGACATCGAGACGAGTAACGGTGTCATCCACGTGATCGATACGGTCATCCTTCCCAAGGAAAAAACTTCTTCTTACTGGCCTGAGTACGTGAACTAAAGCGAGCTTCGGCGACCGGATTTCCCCCGACGAGGTGCCAAGGACGGCAATACCTCACGGCGTGATCTAAAGAAATTGGGTCAGAGACGAATGAACCCTAATATCAGGAGAAGTTGTTCGCTGACCCGGTTCGGTCGCATGGAACTTCGTCGCTGTCACGGAGTCACATTCAACGGCGTTCGCCATCTTCTACTCGACATCATTCGCTGGAGAGCCTTCACCATGAACAAGCTGACAACTACAATCGCCGGTGTCGCACTGACGGTTGCGATGCTCGCCACCGCCGTGCCCGCCCAGGCGACCGCGTCGTCGGAAATCCTCAACGCGTGCCTGGCGGAGGCAGAAAAAGCATCGGATCCAAAGGCCGCGAGAAATCACTGCATTTGGCGCCTCTGGGAATATATGGCGTCATACGGCTAAGCGCGTCACGCTCGGGCGCACCGGATCAGAAGTGCGCTCGAGCGCGCATTCCATCGAGCGGGTCCATGACTGGCTCAATTAAAGCTTGAAGGAAGACATGGGGTCAGAGAACAATTAACTCTAATATTAGAGGAAATTGCACTCTAACCCGGTTTTTTATCGTTTCGTCTAGAAACATAACGCGAAAGCGATCATACGAGCAGCGCCAAAAGTGAAGATCGTTGCCGTCTTCGTACCGTTTGACGGTCCGCACTTTTCGACCGAAGTCTGACAGTAATGTCTTTACAGTCGTTATTTTTGACCTCGTTCGGGGTCGGACCAATTCTCGTTCGGGTCTCGTTCGGGGTCGGACCAAGGCAATCATCTGTTTTGGTTCGTTTTATCGTCGTAAGAAGACCCGTTTTCGCACTTGTAGGCCGCATTTTGGGGATGAAAGGGGGATGTAAGTCGAACGCATCATAGACGACCAAATAAGAGAGGTACGTCGTGCGCGTTAGAGTCTGCATATTACCTACGAAATGGCCGCTATTAAGTCTGAAATAGCCGCTAATTTCAAAGGTAAGTCTAACCAATTCAACCCGTTGCAATGGTCCGACCCGTATGCCCGCCCGTGACCGCGAACACACCACGTGCTCCGAGCCGCGATCACCGAACCCCTCCCGTAAAAAAGTGTCAGACCCACTCTCGGTTTTGTTTCTTTGGTTTTCGTTTTTGATACGATGGAGCGCGGAACGCACTAGGCGCGGCGGAAGCCGCGACACCAATTCCTTGAGTTGATTTCTTGTAACCAGTCAGCATTAACGATCCAGTGCCATGAGTAATCCCGAACCTTACGCCAATCAAGAACCCAACGCTGTTCCGGCCACCGGACGGCGCCGCCGCGGGTGGCTGAAGTACGTGGTCCTCGGTTTGCTGCTCGCCGTGGCGCTGGTAGTCATCCTCGCCCCGTCGATCGCCTCGACGTCCTGGGGCCGCGGCCTGATCGTGGGGACGATCAATGACGCGATCCGCGGTTCGGTGATCATCGACGCGTTGCATCTGAGCTGGCTAGGCGGCCAAGGCCTCCGCGGGGTGGCGGTTCGGGACCCGAACGGCAAACCAGTGAGCCGGCTGGAGGAACTGTCCACGGAGTTGACGCTGCTCCAGGCGGTGCGAGGAGAACTAAGCCTCGGGCGCACTACGATACAAGGATTGACCGCCGACCTCGTCGTCGACGCATCGGGGCAGAACAATCTCAGCCAGGCCCTTGCGCCCACCCGCCCCGCGGCCGCCGAGGCCGGTCCCATCGTGATCCCGCTCACCGGCAATATGGAGCTCACCGACGCGCGCATCACCGTGACCGCGCCGGACACCGAGCCGGTGGTGTTCGAGGGCCTTTCGGGCACGCTGCAGGTGGCACCGGTGGGGCGGGCGCTCGATGTCGCTCTTAAAGGCCGCAGCCGCCAAGGCGACCAAGCGGGTGAGTTCGCGCTCAGCGGAAAGGTGGAGGGCCTGATCGCTGCGGACGGGTCGTTGACGCCGCACACCGCCCAGGGCGGTTTCGAAGGGAGCGTGAAGGACCTGCCGGTCGACGGCATCGACGGCATGCTCGGACTCCAGGGTGTGCTCAGCGCCGCCTTGGGCAAGCGCGCCAATCTTGAGGTCCAGGCAACCGGCACCGCAGAGACGCAACAACTCACCGCCACCGCCAAGGCGCCCCACCTGCAGGCCGCGCTCAAGGCACGCGTGCAACAGCAGCGGTTGGCGCTCACCGAGCCCGCGACGCTGCGCCTCGACGTGCAACCGGCGCTGATCCGAAAGCTCGCCCAACCCGCCACGGGTGAACCCGCGCTGCGCCTCGTGGAGGCGTTTCCACTGCAGCTTACCGCCGAACGATTGGATCTGTCGCTGACCGCTTTCAATCTCGGTG
Organism: uncultured Gammaproteobacteria bacterium; assembly: GCA_947259395.1. Taxonomy (GTDB): domain Bacteria; phylum Pseudomonadota; class Gammaproteobacteria; order Arenicellales; family JAANXG01; genus CALZGZ01. The sequence goes on from CAMYMN010000007.1 coordinate 7,082, forward strand.
ATGTGGCGTTGCGGGTCGGCGTGAACGCGCCACAGCCGATGAAATTCGCCGGGGCCCCGGAGCTGGGTGAAGTGATGCTGCGCAAACTGACCGCCTTGGTCGACAGTGAAGCCCTGGCGCAACGGGTCGATATCGCGCTCGAGGGTGAGGCGGTGACCCAGAACAAACCTGGCCAATTAAATGTCCAAGGGTCGCTGACCGAACTGTTCGATCGTGCCGGTCAATTGCAGCTCGACAAGATGCGCGCCGACGTGGAGGCGAACCTGACGAGCGTACCCACGGCGCTCATCGATCAACTCGCCGGGCAGCAGGGCGCACTGGTCGATGCGCTGGGACCGAAGATGGACCTTAAGGCACAGCTCGCATCGAGCGGGCCGGAACGGATCGACGGCACGCTGAACCTCAATGCCGGACCGCTGCGCGCTCCGGACGTGGCGTTCTCGCTTGCCGACGCCATCACGCTCACCAAACCGGCACGCATCGATTACGCGCTCTCGCCCCAGGTCGCACGCCGGCTGCTGGGTAAAGACTCGGGTTTGGCGCTGCAACAGCCGGCCGCGCTCGCGCTCAACATCCAGGCGTTCTCGGCGCCGCGCCCCAAGGCGGGTGAGCCGGTATTTCAGCCCGCCAATACCAAGCTGGAAGGTTCGCTCACCAGCGAACGCCTGGCGTTGTCCGGTATTCCGGATCTGGGCGCGATCCATGTCAATGACGCGCGGTTCGACCTCAAGGCCGACAGCCTGTCCGCGATCCGGCTCGGCGGCACGGCACAAGTGAGCGAACCGAAGCAAGGCATGCTCGCCGAGCTCAAGGCCTCGCCGCTTAAGGTAAATATCGACGCGACCACTGGTCTGGACAAGGACGGCGCGTTCGCGCCCATCGATGCGCGGCTGCAGCTTGTCGGCGACGGCGTGAACAGCGACGTGAACGCGCGCATCGACAAGGACTTCAGCCGCGTCAATCTCACCGCGCCCGCATCGATACGCTTGCTGGTCACGCCGGGTCTGTTGAAACGGCTCGCACTCACGGCGCCCAACCAACCCACGCTGGCGAAACCGGCGCCGGTCAAGATCGATCTCACCCAACTCGACCTGCCCCTGGCCCCGTTCGCCTGGACCGGTGTCCAGGCCAAGGCCGCGGCGCGCATCGACGAGTTGATCCTCGCCGGAGACAAGTCGGTCGCGGGCACGGCCCTGCGTAACGCCGACCTTGCCCTTGATTATCAAGGCAGCCGGGCTGCGGCGGCGGTCAAGCTCACTGCGGCCACGGTGCTTCCCGGACAGCAACAACCCGGCGCCTTGCGCGTCGATGCCGCGCTGAGCGATCTGTTGCGCAACGGTGAACCGGACCTCACGCGTGCCGGGGTCAACGCCAAGGCCAAGATCGACGGCCTACCCACGGCATTGATCGGGGCATTGAGTGGACAGTCCGGACTGGTTCCGCTGCTCGGCGAGTCCGTGAATCTCGACGCCACCGCCGACATCACGAGTGGCGCAAAACGCGCGGGCACGCTCGACGTCAAGACCCAGTCCCGAACTCTGACGGCCGATGTCGGTTTCAAGCTCGGCGACGAACTCGTCTCGAGCCGCCCGGCGCGCGTGCGTTGGACGTTGACGCCCACCGGATACGCCGCGTTGACGGCACCGGCACCTGCCGCCAAGGATGCCAAGCCTTCTGGTTACGCGCTGGCTGAGGAAGCCACGTTCGACGCCGTCATCAATCAACTGCGCTGGCCGCTGCCCGCCGACGACAAGGCGGCGTTCAATGCATCGCGTGCTGCGCTGGATGCGACAGTGACCGCTCCGCGCCTCGCGCTGCGCGACCGCGCCAGCGGCCGGACGGTCGCCATCGAAGGGCTCAACGCGGCGCTGCGCGGAGCCGACCTGTCCAAGCCGATCGGCCTCGAGCTCAGCGCCAAGATCCGCGATGCGCAAGGCGCGAAAGCGCAAACCGGCGATGCCGCGGGCCAGGTGTCGTTGACCGGGCAGGCCGCGGATGTGGTCACCAAGGACGGGCAATTCAATATCGACGGCGCGTCGCTGCGCCTTACCGGCGAGCTGCAAAAACTGCCGGTGGCGCTCGTGGATCAAATGCTCGCGATGGACGGGCTCACGCTCGCCACCCTGGGCAACTCGGCGAACGTCACGGTGGATACCAATCTTGAGCGCATGGCCGGTCCGCTCAACCTCAAGGTGCGCGCGGACAACGCCAGCGCCGACATCCAGGCGCAGTTGCGCAAGGAAGGACTGGTGCTGAACGCGCCGCTCATTGCCGAGGTCAAGGTCACGCAACCGTTCGGCAAACTGGTGCTCGGCAAGATCCACCCGATCTTTGAGACCACACAAAGCTCCGAGCGCGCGATCCGTTTTGAGATGCCGCGCGAGGGGGTGCTGATCCCGGTCCGCGATTACGACATCAGCAAGGTCGTCGTACCGCGCATGACGCTGGATATCGGCACGCTGGCGCTGAAAAGCGGTTGGCTGCTGAAGGGCACCATCGGCCTCGCGCAACAATTCGGCAGGCTCGAGGGCGCCGGGCGCGATCAGTGGACGGCCCAGTTCACCCCGGCGATCCTGCAGCTGCGCGCCGGCAAGGTGACCTACGAACGCCGGTTGGATCTATTGCTCGATGAACGCCTGCATCTGGCGACCTGGGGGATTGCGGATCTTGCCAACGACCGCGCCGAGCTCACCCTCGCCTTCATGCCGGAGACCCTGGAGAAGGTGTTCGGACTCGCCGTGGCGCCGGGCGACGCGTTCCGCATCCCGATCCGCGGCGCGCTCAGCGGACCGAAGATGGACTTCGGCAAGGCCGGGCTGGAGCTCGGGCGCCTGCGCGCCCAGAGGCGGCTGGTCAAAAAGGACCAACTCCTCGGCGCCCTGGTCGGCAGCGTCACCGCCACCGCCATCGGCGGCGGCCCGATCCCCCCGGCATCGGTCACCCCCCTGCCCTGGGGCCCGCTCCCCGTCCCCGAAGGCCAGGCCGAAGCGCAGCCAAAGGAAGAAACGCGGCAGCCCGCAGAGCCCGCCCCGCGCAAGAGCGTTGAAGAACAAGCGGTCGAGGGCCTCATCGATCTATTCCGCAAGAAGAAATAAGCCTCCACGTCAGGCGCGTGTCACCCTGAGCGTAGGGCTGTCATCTTGAGCTTGAAATGATTGTTCTAAGTGGCGAGCAGTCGAGTTTTTCTAATCCAAAACTTGCAAATTCAATCCGTTGCGATGGTCCGACCCGTTGTTGAGCCGCCGCAGGCCGCACACCCCGTGAAGCCGACTGCTATGCAGCCGATACCTTAACCTTCTTAACATCCTTCAAGTTAACGCTCTTCCGCGCATGCCATAGGTCATACTGATCCTGCATCGCAAGCCAGCTCTCCGGAGAACGGCCTAAGGCCTTCGATAGACGTAATGCCATCTCCGGTGATACGTTGCTTTCACCGTTCAATAAGCGATTCAGGGTCGATGGTGATACGTCCAGGCTCTCCGCCACCTTCCGTACGCTGATATCGTACGGCGTGATATAGAGCTCACGAATAAATTCGCCCGGATGCGGCGGGTTATGCATACCCATTAATGATAATCCTCGTAATTCACTACGTAAGCGTTGCCATCCCGGAACTCAAACGTGATTCGCCAATTTCTGCTCACCGAAATGGACCACAGAGCCTTCCGTTTCCCTTTGAGCGAATGAAGTCTAAATCCGGGGATATCCATATCCTCAATCCGCGCTGCGGTATCCAATGCAGCCAGTTGTAATCGAAGCCGTTTCTTATGGGCGGGTTGAATCCCAGCCGTGCTCCCTGACTCGTAGAATCGTTGCAATCCCTTGTGCTTAAACGACTTGATCGTCCATAAATTATAGCGCGTTGCGCATCACGCAACAAGTGCGCTAACGCGAACAGAATTACGGGCCAAAGAAGAAATTACCCGACATTTATTCGCCATCCCTAACTCCGTTCCCCGAACCCCGCTCTTGTGGGGGCGGCTGCCACTGCAGGAGCGGCTATCTACTATGGGATCGGCTTCCTCCCCTGCTGTGCGGGGACAAGAGCCGCGAACAAATCCTGCGGGAGCCGCCTGAAGTGGTCTAATTTAATCCGGACACCAAGCCCCGGCAGTTATTATCTCCGACGGAATCACCCCGCCCAAAAACTCCCGCTCCACATTCTCAAACCCCGCCTCCTCAACAAACTCCCCCATCAACACCGGCCGACAAGAACCCATCACATTCAGCACAAACGAAGCCGGTAACTTTTCATACAACCGCTCATACCAACTCACCCTTTCATCGTCTTTCTTGCTCATATTCAACAACACCAACCGCCCGCCCGGCTTCAGCACCCGGCAAAACTCGGCCAGGATCCCAGGCATGTCGGCAAACGGAATCAGATCGAGCATGTAGGCGTTGTACAACACATCAAACGTATCGTTATCAAAATCCAGCCTCCGCGCGTCGCCCTCGCGCAGATCGAAATTGTCATACCCCACCGCGGCCAGCGTGTGCCGTGCGATCGCCAACATCCCGGGCGCCGCATCGACGCCAAGGGCGACATTGTCCCGGTCAATCCGCTTGACGATCTCCAACAACGCGCGCCCCGGCCCCACCGCCACCTCCAGGACCTTGTCCGCGGGCCGGATCTTCGCCCTATCAATCGCGCGTCGGTGATTGCGGAACTCAAACGGCGCCACGAGCTTGCCGTACAGCCAACTTCGCCGGTCATAGGCGCGGCGGATTTGTTTTGGTTCAAAGGGGCGCGCATCTATCATGGTTCTCTGCTTAATCTTGTGGCCAATGGTTCAAATGCCGGGCTTCGTAATAGAAACGTCTTGGCGTGAATCGCTGAGTCCATCATAGTCAGCGCAAAAATACTACGCCGCCATCGTTCTCTGTTCATCGGATCAAAACCGTCAAGAATCACCGAAAGGAAAATGAAAACATGGTCCCAATCGGTCCTAGTAGCTAAAAGAATCCATGGGCCACTGCAGTCCGACCCCTTTTTTCCCAGATCCCGGCCGCTTGGTATAAATTAAGTATACTGTCTCCGGAATTACTGGAAGACACTGCTATGAAACCCTGCAAGTGGGTCATCCTGATTGCGATTTCCATCGCACCGTTCGGTTGCAACTCGCAACCCGACCCGTCCGCAAACGCTCCGGACGTTCAGATGATCTTTTGGGAACGCCAGTCATGGGAAACAGGCGGAGGCAGAAGTCGCCTGACCCTCTGGACCGATGGCAGGTCGGAGGCGATAGTGGTGCCCAATGCATTTTTTAGACACCGGGCGCAGAAGTTGCGCCTGCGGTACGGTTGGGTGATGAAGCAAAGCCAGGACGGTCTGTATTTTGTGCGCGCGAACGTGTTCCCGGAGACGATTGCGAAATCTAAATTCAATCAGGCATTGGCAGCAGGGATCCATCTGCTCCAAACCTTCAAACCCAGTTACGTGGACGGTAGCGGCACCCTTGTCGGTGTTCAAATGAATGGGGAACTCGAAGAAACGGTCATTCCTATGTTTCTCGACCAACACCAAGGATCGGCCAATCATCAACGTTTTATCGCGGTGTCAAAAGTGTTGTCTGACTTTGACCGGCACGCATACGATATTGATGACTGAACGGTCTGGAACAATGAGATCAGAGCCGAGTTTTCCGCTAGAGTCGTATCTCTTCTGAAAGGACGTTAAATTGACAATCGGGTCCAACCCCATTTTTCAGCATAACGTGGAAAATCGAAAAATTCGCGTGACAGGTTACGTAATTTGATATGTACTCGGTTTGCGCTTACTCAGACGCCGCCCGTTACAGATAACAACATCAACACAGGAGATGCGCGTGTCAAGCGTAAAACTCACCACAGCGTTTGGCTTACTCGGCGGCGTGTTCGGGATTTTGCTCGGTTGCACAGAACCCGGTCCGGACATCCCCCGCCTGAGCTGGTATGTGTTTGATGAGCCGTCGGGGGCGTTTGTGCAGGCGGCACAGCGTTGTGGTGAGGTGTCGCAAGGCCGCTACCGGATCGAGTTGGTGCCGTTGCCTGCCGACGCCGACCAGCAGCGTGAGCAGCTGGTACGCCGCCTGGCGGCGCGCGACGCGGACATCGATATCATCGGCATGGATGTGATCTGGACCGCGGAGTTCGCCGAGGCCGGTTGGGTGTTGCCGTGGCCCGAGGAGACAGCCGACCAGGTGCGCCGGGGCCGGCTGACGAGCGCGGTCGACAGCGCCACTTACCGGCAGCGGTTGTGGGCGGCGCCGTTTACCACCAACACCCAGCTGCTGTGGTATCGGCGCGATCGCGTGGATGTACCGCCCCGGACCTGGGATGAGATGATCGCGCGGGCGGAGGTGCTCGGCGGGAGCGGTGCCATCCAGGCCCAGGGCGAGCGCTATGAGGGTCTGACGGTGTTTTTCGTCTCCCTGCTCGCCTCGGCGGGCGGCTCGGTGCTGGGACCGGGCGGGCAGACGGTCTCGCTCGAAGAGGCCCCCACGCGCCGCGCGCTCGAGGTCATGCAGCGTCTTGCGACATCGCCGGCCGCCGATCCTTCCCTGGCTAACGCGCGCGAAGATCAAGCGCGTCTCGCGTTTGAAACCGGCGATTCCAGCTTCATGATCAACTACACCTATGTCTGGCCCAGCGCCAACGCCAACGCGCCCCATGTGGCCGAGCACATGGCCTGGGCACGGTGGCCGGCGGTGATCGAGGGACGGCCGAGCCGGGTCACCATCGGCGGCATCAATCTGGGCATTGGTGCGCACAGCCGCCATCCCGAGCTGGCGTTTGCCGCCGCGACGTGCCTGGTCGCCGCCGCCAATCAACGCCTGGCGGCCACCTTGGGCGGCCTGCCGCCGACGACCACGGCGCTGTACGACGATCCGCAGGTGCGCGAGACGTTTCCTTTTTCCGCACAGCTGCGGGCAACCTTGCGCGATGCGGTGCAGCGACCCCAAACTCCGCTGTATGCCGACGTCTCCCTGGCCATCAGCCATACCCTGCATCCGATGCGCAACATCGACCCCGAGGCGGACGTGACGCGATTGCGCGCGGCGGTAAAGCGGGCGTTGCACTCGGAGGGCCTGCTGTGAGTCGCCGCGGCAGCGCCGAGCGGCGGCTCGGTTTACTTCTGTGCGCGCCGGCGATCATCGCCATGTTGCTGGTGACTGCCTACCCGATGCTCTACGCCCTGTGGTTGTCCCTGTTCCGTTACGACCTGCGCTTTCCGGATGAGCGCCTGTTCATCGGGATCGACAACTATCTCAGCGTGCTCAGCTCCGCGGTCTGGTGGCAGGCGATGTTCAACACCCTGGTCATCACCGTGGGTTCGGTATCCCTGGAGCTGGTGCTGGGCTTCGTGTTCGCCCTGGTGATGCACCGCACCCTCATCGGCCGGCGCTGGGTGCGCACGTCGTTGCTGTTGCCTTACGGCATCATCACTGTGGTGGCGGCGATGAGCTGGCGTTTCGCCTTCGATCCGACCACCGGTTTTGTCAATGTCCTGCTGGGTCTGGACGGGGCGTGGTTGACCGAGCGCTGGTCGGCCTTTTTTGTCATCATCCAGACGGAGATCTGGAAGACCACGCCGTTCATGGCCTTGTTGCTGTTGGCCGGACTCACCCTGGTCCCGGAGGATCTGTTGCACGCGGCGCGCGTGGATGGGGCCAACGCGCGGCAGCGCTTTTTCCGTGTGACGCTGCCGCTGATGCGGCCGGTGATCGGGGTGGCCTTGCTGTTTCGCACCCTGGATGCCTTTCGCATCTTCGACACCGTGTTTGTCCAGACCCGCGGCGCCCAAGGCACCGACACGGTCTCCCTTGTCGGTTACAACGCCCTCATTACGCGCCTGAACCTCGGCCTGGGTTCAGCGGTGTCGGTGCTGATCTTTCTGTGTGTGCTGGCCATTGCCCTGCTCTACATTAGAGGCTTTGGCATCGACCTGACGCGACGCCGGAAGCGATGATGGCGGGCGGCGCTGACCACGGCAGGATGGAGCGATGGTGCTGGGGCGCAGGCAGCGTGGTGGTGATCGTTTACGCCTTGATCCCGGTGGCCTGGATCCTGTCTTTGTCGCTGAAGCGCAGTGCCGATCTGGGCGACAACCGCTTGTTTCCGCAAGTCGTCAGCCTGGAGCACTATGCGGCGGTGTTTCGGGATCCTCAGTTTTCGGCCGCGTTGTGGAACTCCCTCGGCATTGCGGGCATCTCTACGCTGGTTGCCGTGCTGCTGGGTATGTTCGCGGCCTATGCCGTTGTGCGTCTGGAATTTCCCGGACGGCGTGTGATCCTGGCCGCCGCACTTTCCATCGCCATGTTTCCCCCGGTCTCCATTATCGGGCCGCTATTCAATATCTGGCGCACCGTAGGTCTGTACGACACCTGGGCGGGGCTGATCCTCCCGTATATCACCTTTACCCTGCCTCTCGCCATCTGGATACTGTCGGCCTTCTTTCGAGAGATCCCGTGGGACCTGGACAAGGCGGCCCGGGTCGACGGCGCCACACCCCTTAAGGCCTTCGTCTTCGTCATCGCACCGCTGGCCGCGCCGGCGGTGTTCACTGCCGCCATCCTGGTGTTTATGTTCGCCTGGAATGATTTCTTGTTCGCCATCTCGTTGACCTCCACCAACGACGCCCGTACGGTGCCGGCGGCCATCGCCTTTTTCACCGGCAGTTCCCGTTTTCAGCAACCCACCGGTTCCATCGCCGCCGCCTCGGTGGTGGTGACTTTGCCCATTATCATCGTGGTGCTCATCTTCCAACGTCGTATCGTCGCCGGACTCACCGCGGGTGCGGTGAAGGGATGAGCGAGATCGAACTCAGGAAGGTGAGCAAGCGCTTTACCGGCGCCACCGCGGTGAAGCGGGCGAATTTCACCATTCGCGACGGCGAATTTTTTATCCTGGTCGGGCCCTCCGGATGCGGCAAGTCCACCCTGTTGAATATGATCGTGGGACTGGAGGATGTCAGCGAGGGAGAGATCCGCATCGACGGGCAGCGGGTCAACGAGCTGGATCCGAAGGACCGCAACATGGCCATGGTTTTCCAGAGCTACGCCCTCTATCCGCATATGAGCGTGCGTGAAAACATGGCCTTCCCCCTCAAGCTGGCCAAGCTGTCCAATCCGGAGATCGACCGGCGTGTGGCGCGAGCCGCCCAGATCCTCGAGTTGGATGAGTATCTCGATCGCAGGCCACGTGCGCTGTCCGGCGGACAGCGGCAGCGGGTGGCGATGGGCCGGGCCATCGTACGCGAACCCAGAGCCTTCCTCCTGGACGAGCCGTTATCGAATCTTGACGCCAAGCTGCGGGTACAAATGCGCACCGAGATCGCCCGGCTTCACAACCGGCTGGGAACCACCACCGTGTACGTCACTCACGACCAAACCGAGGCCATGACCTTGGGCGACCGCATCGCGGTGCTGCGCAAAGGGGAGGTGCTGCAGATCGGCACGCCGCGCGAGCTCTACGAGCGGCCCCGCAACCTGTTCGTCGCCGGCTTTATCGGTTCGCCCGCGATGAACTTTCTCCCGGCGCGCCGGGCTGAGGGACGGCTCGAGTTACCGCCCGGGGCCCTCGAGATTCCGGCGTACAACGCCAAACGGTGGGGGACCGGGCAAGGTCCGCTGATCGCGGGCTTTCGCCCCGAGCATCTGCGGGTCATCGGTGAGCGGGACGTGTCGGTATTGTGGTTTGCGGCCCGGGCCGAAGTGGTGGAGTGGCTGGGCGCCGATCTGTTCGTCTATTTCGATGTGGCGCTCAAGGGATTCGGGGAGATGGACCTGCCCGAAGACCTGGATATCCAGCGCGGCGACACCGCGCGTCATACGCTGGTGGCGCGCATCGATCCGGCCCATGCGGTGCAGGAGGGAGACAGCCTGCGCGTAGGTCTCGACTGGCGGGACGTGCACGTGTTCGACGCCGCCAGCGGCCAGAATCTCACTTTGTCCAATGCAGTCAATGAGCATTGACCACAACGCCGGCGTGGAACTGTGCTCGTGCACGCAACGGTGTGTCCTTGGAATTTGGGTGTGATGTTTCTTCTATGACAGAATCAGCCTCGCCGGTGTCCCCCGAATTGCAAACGGTTGTGTTAGTGTTCCACCGCTTTTGTTGCATCTTGTGGACGAGAAGCTAACAATCGAATTTATATTAAACCAAATTCGGAATGTCGCCTATGAGTTTCCCCCCGCCGTTCTACCGCTGGCGTCCGCACCCTTGGCACGGGCTGGAAGTGGGTCCACAGCCACCGGAAGTGGTACACGCGTACATCGAGATCACGCCGATAGACTCGGTCAAATATGAACTGGACAAGGTGACCGGCTACTTGAGGGTGGATCGGCCGCAACGGACATCGTCGCTACCGCCTACGCTGTACGGCATCGTTCCCCGCACGTACTGCGGAAACCGCGTGGGGTCGCTCATGGTCGGGGCGGAAAAGGGCGATCAGGATCCCCTCGATATCTGCGTGGTCAGCGAACGGCCCATCAACCATTCTGAGGTGATACTGAATGCGCGGGTAGTCGGTGGGTTGCCGATGAATGATCACGGCGAGGCGGACGACAAGATCATCGCGGTATTGGACAACGACCAAGTTTGGCATGATGCGGAAGACATCGGTGACCTACCTGAGGTGTTGGTGGAACGCCTCCGTCACTACTTCACCACCTATAAGCTCAAACCCGGAGAACAATCCAGTGTCTCCATCGATGACGTCTACGGCCGCGAAGTTGCGCACAAGGTGATACTAGCGTCCATGGCGGACTACGAAGAGGAGTTCGGAAGCTGACCGACTCGGGGGACCGTATACTTAATTCGATCGGTGCTTGGGTCCGGGTTGCCGTTCGCACGGAGCCCGGCTAATTCGCACAAGTTATGTATTGTGTCCGCGGACTTCGTTCCGGTTAACGGATTTCGCATAAGAATCAACGTCGGCGGTTAGCCGCGTTTTTTACGTCGGCCGGATCGCTTTGGTAGTGGCCGCTTGTGAGCCAAAGTATATGCATCGAGTAGGCGACGAATCACATTCTGATATTAGGTGTGACGTTTTTTGATTATTGTTTGAAAAAGTCCATACTTTCCTTGGTTAAGGAAATAGTAATGAGGGGACAGATTCATTTTTTAAAGACTCGTGGGAAAAGATAAAAGAATGTTGAACCCCCCCAACGAAACCCCTATCCCACTCCGTACCCCTCTGTTTCGCGGCGATCGGCGCTTGCGTATCGCGCTGGTCGGGATGCCCAACAGCGGCAAGAGCACGCTGTTCAAGGCGGTATCGAGCACATCGATCAATACCGGGCAGCTGGCCGGCACCGAACGTGCTTATGGAGAGTGCGCGGTTCAGATCGGCTTTGACGAGGCGCGCCTGGTCGATCTGCCGAGCATCCATTCCCTGAACAACCTGCAGCATGATGATCTGGTTACCTTGCAGTATCTGCTGTGGGGTGACGAGTTGCCGCTGATTTCGGTGCACGAGCCGGGTGAACCACCTGCCCCCTTCACCCCGCCCGACGTCATTATCCAAGTGGTCGATGCCACGGCGCTGGAGCGCCACCTGGAACTCAATCTGGAACTTAGCCAGTTGGGGCGACCCATCGTAATCGCATTGAATATGATGGATGAGGCCTCGAAAAAGGGGCAGTACATCAACACGGATGCCCTGAGTGGATTACTTGGCGTACCGGTGGTACCCACCGTAGCACTGATGGGACACGGCATCTCGGACTTATTTGCGGCAGCGGTGCACGCCGTGCGCGAAGGGGAATATCCACGTCCGCAACGCGCCAGTAAGCATATCTGCGACCGCCTCCGACCCCTGAGTAAGGCCTTGAATCGCCCCGAGCTGCAAAGGGCGTTCCGCGTTCCGCACTCATTCCTGCTCATGCAGCTGGCGGCGGGCGACCAGTACTTTTTAGATGAAATGCAACAGCACTTCCCTACCATGCTGCCGGAGTTGTTGCGCCTGCGAACCGAGGCAGCGCAAACGCTACCCCGGCCACTCGAGGAGGAGCTGCATGCAGACCGGCATCACCGCGCAGCCAGTTTGTTTGAGGCGGTGACCCGTGCGGGTGCCCCGCACGAAGGAAGGGGTTGGCGCTATTGGCTGGACGAACTGTTTCTGCATCCCCATTGGGGTTTAGTCGGCAGCCTGGCGGTGTTTGCCGCCGTGTTATTCGTTGTGATTGAGGTCAGCACCTGGCTCGACGGGATGACAGCGGCACGGCTGGTCGATTGGGTGTCTGGCTGGCAACCACAATCGACCGCGGGTGTCGTCGGACGCGCGGTCGTGGATGGTCTGATCGGTCTGATCGGAATTGTCGTCCCGTACATGATTCCGCTGGTGTTGTTGCTGGTAACGCTGGAGGAGGCGGGGGTCATGCAACGAATCGCCTTCGTCGTCGACCGCGGTTTTCATCAGATCGGTTTACATGGCGGGGTTGCCGTGCCTTTCCTGCTCGGGCTCGGTTGTAATGTACCGGCAATATCCGGTGCCGCCGCCGCTGCCCGCGGACGCGATCGCGTCGTCGCTTCGCTGCTGATCACCTTCGTCCCCTGTTCGGCGCGTTCCGCCATTATCTTAGCCTTGGGCGGCAAGTATCTGGGGGGAATGGGGGTTTTCGCGATCTTCATGCTGACGATCGCCGTGATTGCGGTGTTGGGACGCGTGCTTACGCTCCGCTATCCCGAAGCCGGCCCCGGACAGGTACTGGATATCCCGCCCTATGCCCTGCCAACCTGGCGCTCTTTGCTTTATAACACCTGGGCGCGCACGCGCGACATCTTAACCATCGTCACGCCTTTATTGGTAGGTGGCAGCGTTGTGTTGGCGTTGCTCAGTCATGCCGGTGCGGACAACATCATCAACACGGTGTTCACACCGGTTACCTCCTGGTGGCTGGGCTTACCGATGGTGCTGGGCGTGCCAATTCTGTTCGGTATTCTGCGCAAGGAATTGTCGTTGTTGATGATCTATCAGGCACTGGGGACGTTCGAAGTTGGCGCTTATTTGGATTGGGTGCAAATCGTGACCTTCCTGCTGTTCCTGACATTCTACATCCCGTGCATATCGACGTTTGCGGTGATGCTGCAAACCATAGGTCGCAAGGAAGCACTGTTCTCGATCTCTCTGTCTGTGGGTGTGGCGCTGCTGGTGAGCGGGATTGTGCGGTTATTGTTGGAAGGTGTGCGACACTTTGCCATTTGAAATAAGTGAAAAATAACGGGACAGATCTATTTTCCTAAGAATAAATGAGGAATTCTGGGGGCACGATGCTCATTTTGATTTACGCCTGGGTCCGCGTTGCCGGTTGCCCGGATCGCGGCGGATTCGAAAAATTGTATTTTGTGTTCCGGTGATTCTCGTACATGATTGGCCTAAGCGGTCCGCCGCCCCTTGTGGGAACCAAGCGCCGTAACTACCATTCATAACGATATGTCGAGAAAGCAGCGCCGATCTGGCAAACGTAAATCTGGAGACAAAGTCCCCGAGGCAAGGCATCGCGCCGAGGTGCGCGAGGCGAAGGGCCGGGCCGCGGCCACCCCAGCGGGCGGTCCACATCCGCTCGACAACGGGCTGCTCGTGCTTGCCCTGGCCGGCATCGCGCTGACGGCCTACCTGACGTTCATCGCGTGGTTCGGCGAGTATCCGGCCTACTGCGGGGAGGAATCCGATTGCGGCCTGGTGCAACAAAGCCGCTGGTCCACATTGCTGGGTATTCCGATTGCGCTCTGGGGTCTATTGACGTACGCGCTGCTAGCGCGGCTGCTGTGGCGCCTGCGCACCCGTCCGAGTTCCTGGCGGATGGCGTTGATGATCGCCACCGTCGGAGCCGCTGTGAGCTGGTATCTCACCAGCGTCTCGGTATTCGTCATTGAAGCGGTGTGCGTCTACTGCCTCGTCTCTTTCGCAATCATCAACGCGCTGCTGGTGTTGTTGCTAGTGCGCAGGCCCGCGCATATGCCGGAGCACGCGTGGGCGAAATCGCTGCCGGGTCCGCTTGGCTCCGCCGTCGTAGTCGTGTTTGCGTTGTTCCTGCACTTCAGTGGGCTGTTCGACCCTGCCGCCGGGCCCGAGAAACCGTACCTGAAGGCGCTTGCCTTGCACCTGCGCGATTCCGGCGCACGCTTCTATGGCGCGTACTGGTGCCCGGCCTGCCAGCAGCAGAAGGCCTTGTTCGAGGCCTCGGTTGACCGGTTGCCCTACGTCGAGTGCACACCGGACGGGCGCAGAGGCGCATACAACTTCGCTTGTATCGCGAACGATATCCAGGACTATCCGACCTGGATCATTGACGGTCGCCGCCGCACCGGCGTGCTCTCTGTCGGCGAGCTTGCCGCCATGTCGGGTTTCGCACAGTCCGACGATGAATCCCGCAAAAAATGAATGCGGGATGAGGGGGGGCAGATTTATTTTTTCTAAAGAGGATGAATGACAATAATAAATCTGTGCCCACTATGAATCCAACTCTGCGGCACGGTCCCGCAACACAAACTTCTGTATTTTTCCGGTCGAGGTTTTGGGTAGCGGCCCAAATACGACGGTTTTGGGAATCTTATACGCGGCCATATGATCACGGCACCATTGAGTGATATCTTCTTCGGTTACGGCTTGCGCATCCGGGCGCAACGTGACAAACGCGCAAGGCGTTTCTCCCCATTTTTCATCCGCTTTCGCTACAACCGCGGCTTCCATCACTTCCGGGTGTTTATATAAAGCCTCTTCCACCTCCAGGCTCGAAATATTTTCGCCGCCGGAGAGGATGATGTCTTTTGAGCGGTCTTTGACCTCTACGTATCCGTTCTTGTGGACGACACCGAGATCACCGGTATGAAGCCATCCACCCGCGAAAGCCTTGGTGCTTGCGGCCGGATTCTTTAGATATCCCTTCATCACCGTATTACCGCGCACCATCAACTCGCCCATGCATGAGCCGTCGGCCGCGACCGGGCGCATCGTCTCGGAATCCGCCACCATCAGGTCTTCGAGCGTCGGGTAGTGTACCCCTTGCCGGGCCATCATCGACGCGCGCCGGTCGGCATCGAGTTCATCCCAAAACGGTTGCCAAGCACAAACCGTGGCCGGCCCGTAGGTTTCGGTAAGTCCGTAGAGATGCAACACTCTAAATCCCATCTGTTCCATCGCCGCGATCACCGCGCTTGGCGGTGCAGCGCCTCCAGTCGCGACGTCAACGGTATGGTCAAACGTGACTTTGACCTCGGCCGGGGCGTGGGTAAGCATGTTCAACACAATGGGGGCCCCGCACATATGGGTCACCCGATGCCGTGGAATAATCGGAAAAATCAGGGCCGGATCGGGTTGGCGTATACACACGTGGGTACCGCCGACTGCGGTGACGCCCCAGGTGTAAGTCCAACCATTGCAGTGAAACATCGGTAACGTCCATAGATACACCGTCTCGCTGCTTAGTCCGAATACCAGTGCGTTACCGAGGGCGTTCAAATAAGCGCCGCGGTGATGATAAACCACGCCTTTGGGGTTACCGGTGGTGCCGGAGGTGTAGTTCAGGGCGATGGCTTGCCACTCGTCATCGGGTGGCTGCCATGCAAATTCACCGTCGCCGCGGCGCAAGAAATCTTCATAACTCACAGTACCGATGAGCTCGCCGCCGCGCGCTAACGCATCGTCGATATCGACAACCAGGACGTTCTTTTCCAGCATGCGTAACGCTTCATTGATGACTGGAGAAAACTCGCGATCGGTAAGCAGCACTTTAGCCTCGCCGTGATCGAGAATAAAAGCGATCGTGGCGGCGTCCAACCGGTAGTTCAGCGCATTCAGTACCGCCCCCGTCATCGGCACTCCGTAGTGCGCCTCCAGCATTGACGAGCCGTTGGGCGCCATGACCGCCACGGTATCGCCCAGTCCGACCCCGGCCCCCACAAGGGCACTCGCGAGCTGGCGACAACGCCGGTAGAACTGTGCGTACGAGAAGCGTTGATCGCCATGGATCACGGCAGTCTTTTCCGGATAAACCGTCGCCGATCGCGACAAAAAGGACAGCGGCGTAAGCGGTGCATAGTTCGCCGCGTTTTTGTCGAGATTGGATTCAAATATACTCATAGGCCTGGTTGCGGAACCCGCTGTACTCCTAATTTTGGATGTATTAATGCGTTACTACGTCGACCTGCCAGGTTTCGGGGGATGCTTGTGCTGTGCTAATGATGCGGCCGAACATCTTAGCGATGTTTCAGTCATCGCCGGGAAAAGTCAACGATTACAGGCCGATCCTATTTGTGGGAGGGACCGGGTTGAGAAGTCAGACTGTCCAAACGGACGACAGCATCAGCCTGTACTGACCTGTCTGGATCACTGCGGGCAATTTTGGCCAAGATAACGTCGTCAGTGAGCCGTGCCACCGCGGCGCGGCGAACTCGGGCGTCCTCGTCCCACTGTGCGCGGTTTGCCAACAGAAGCTGGTCGGTCAGCTTGTGAACTGCTACACGGCGCACGCCCCAGTCTTCGTCGTTTTTTACACGATTGGCAAGTAGCGTCTGATCGTCGAGCAGCTTGAGGGCAGCCTTTCGGACCTGCCACTCCTTATCCCATTTAGCCCGGTTTACCAGTGTCGCACGATCGTCGATGCGTGCAACCGCCACCGCACGCACCTGCCAGCTATCATCATTTTTAGCGTGCTCGCATAACTCTTCTGTGTTCTGGATGCGCTCGACAGCAGCACACCGAACACGCCAGTCCTCATCGATACGGGCAATTGCACACAGCAGTTCTTGATTATCGAGCTTACAGACGGCGGCCTTGCGCACTTGGGGATCAGCGTCACCGGTTGCGATAGAGGCCATATGAGTCGTATCTTTGAGCTTGCGTACGGCGATGGCGCGTGCGTCCGGGTACCGGCCATTCTCGGCGATGGCGGTAAGCATCAAACGATTACGCACTCGGTGGGCGGCAGAGCACCGTACCTGCGGGTCCACATCGGTCTTCGCGACCTCGGTCAGCACGCTGCGGTCGTGGACGCGGCGGACCGCCGCCAGCCGGGTGTCGTCATGCGCGCTTTCGGTCGCGAGCCGAATCAGTGTCGCCTGTTGCTCAATCCGGCCGGTTGCCGTCAGACGCAATTCGGACTCGGAGTCGCGTGCCGCCACTTCGAACAATGCCTGCTCGTCCCCAAGCCGTGCGACCGCCGCACGCCGAATCTCGGTGTCCGTTTCGATGGCTGCGAGCTTCGCCAGTGACGCCTGATCGTGCAGCTTCGCCGCTGCGCTCCGCCGCACATCTATTGAGCCATTGTGGCGCACGACATCGAACAGGAAATCATCATCACGCAGTCTCTTTACCGCGGTCCGGCAGACGATCTCGTCGGCTGCCGCGCCAGCGACATCGACCAAGATCCGTTGGTCGGAGATCTTTTTGACGGCCGCCTTGGCCACGCTCCGGTCACCCGTGCCGACGGCAACATCCTTGAGCAAGTCCTCATCCTTGATGGCGGCAACGGCCTGCTGCGCCACGGCTCGAAGGCTTGCGCTCCGGGCAACATCGGCGAGCAGGTTCGTCGCCCCAAGGCGGCGGACCGCTGTTTTTCCCAAGCCAACATCACCAGTGGTCAAGGCGACTCGGGCAAGAATGCTGGGGCTTGCAATGCGCTTGACCGCCCTCTGGCGCACACCCACGTCGCTGTCGGAATCGGCGATGCGCACCAGGATTTCGTCGTCAGTCAATCGGTCGATCGCGGCCTTCCTCACCGCTGCGAGAGCGGCCGTGCTCGCGACGCGGGCGAGGGATTCTTGGTCTACGATGTCTGCAAGCGCGCTAAGCGCACTCTTTGCGTCGCGCTCCGCGGCCACGACATTCGCGGGCTTGGATTCGGAGGCGTTGGCCGCAGACACGGGGACAGAATACTCCGGCTCGGCAGCCACTCGCGTTTGTGCGGCATTCGCGACGCGTCGCCCTGTCCGCAACCAGTCTCGTATTCCCATGCGTCTGCCTTAAATAAAAATCGGCGATGGTGCCATTTTAAGCAAATGACAGCCGACTAAGATACAGAGATGCTCAATTCAGGGGACACGACACTCGATTTGATTTGCACTTGGGTCCGCGTTCCCGGTTGCACAGCTCCCGGTCGAGGTGCACGAATCAGGTATTGTGTCCCCGGAGTTATTTTTCTACGACCTCGTCAATAATTTCGTGGACCTCTTTTTCCAGTGTCTCGGAGGGGGTAACGATGACTTCCCGCTCGGCGACGTTGGTAGTGTACCGTTGCGCTGACGCACTGCGTTGATAGGCCTCGCGCAAGTGGTCCGTGATACGTTCCAGACGAATAGGATTGACCCCGTGTTCTTCAACTAGGGTCTTGAAGTTGCTGGTGCGGCCATCGTGGATCCAGGCGAGGCCGAACTTCTTCGGGGGTTTGCCGATGAACACGTAGGCAGCGTGTTCGGACGGAACGATTTCCAAGCGCTCTGATGTTTCTGCGATGAGTCCCTTGAGCTGATCGGCCACCTCCTGTAGACGCGCGTTTGCGTAGCTGTCGGCGGAAAGTGGTGGATGGTCCTCGTGACCACCGAATAGATTACCCAAGATGCCCATTACCTCACCTCCGGGATTTTTTAAAGTGGAATATATACTGAACCACTTGTTGCCGCACCTTGTCAACATTCAACGCGCTACGGGGGAGTACTGTCGAGCCCGAGAAAAACATACCAGTGACTTAGGAATTCAAGGGACAATACACGCAATTTGATTTGCACTTGGGTCCGGGATTGCGTTTACCCAGATCCCGACCGAATCGCACAAATTAGGTATTGTGTCGCCCCAATTCCGGCATCCCGCATTGACGTTAGGCTACGATCGCTTGAGCCATGCGAAGGCTTGCTCAATATAGGCTTTTCCATTCTCCTTTTGCCACTCTCCATGCGCCATGATCACCTGCTCGGGGTCCCAGGAAATCAACTTGTTCAGGGCCTCCCGTGCGGGCTTACGATTGAACCACGTCCAGCGCAGTTCTACCGGCGCGTACCCATATCCCACTGTGAGTTTGCAGGCCCGGGCAAGCATCCGCTTTGGTCGGCTCCAAAATGTACGCAGGAACTCGTCGCCAAAATTTTCTGATAGATCTGCAATGATCGCTGTGCTTGACACTCGATGGAAGAAAACAACCTCGTCCATCGCCGCGGAACCGCGAAACCAGACTTGATCAATTTCGCTTTGCCACGCATGCGGGGGTTGATCGGTTAGAGCGTCCTGGAACTTGAGCTCGTCGCGCTTTCGGATAGTTGACGCGGGACCCCACAACACGGCGTCGGGATAGGCACTTTTCCAGTCCTGCAGATAAAGATGATGGAGCTTGTTCGGGCTGACAAGATGCCGCACTCGCCCACAAGCATTGATTGCATCCCGTAGACTGTGAGCGAGCGCTATGGGCGACCAAACCCACAAATCACCATTAGCTAGCCGCACCACGACACTCCGCGTCGGATAGGGAAATCCATAGAAATTAACGATCTCGCCTTCTGCCAACCAGATCAATTCGCCAACGGGCTCTAGCACCATGACTGTCGCTTTGTAATTAAAAAGGCCGATTCGAATTCGGAGGGACAGTTTATGTAATTCGATTTATGCCTGGGTTTGGGGTGGTGTTGATTCGTATCCCGGCCGCTTGGTTCAAATGTAATATACTGTTCCCGGAATTTGACTTTACACCTTCAGGGCGACTGCGAGAACGATTGTATAAGACATGGTGATATCTATGAAACAAAATGCATTGTTCGCGAACATTGTGGGTTTGCTCGCGCTGGCACTAACCGCATGCAGCAGCGACACCAAGCTGCTTAAAGCCTGGTCGGACGATACTTACACTCGCGGTCCTTTTCGGAACGTGTTGATCATTGGCGTATCCAACGAACCGAGCAAGCGGAAAATGTTGGAAGACGCATTTGCGAAAGCGTTTAAACAAAAAAAGGTTAGTGCACTTTCCAGCTTAGTAATAATGCCTGCAGACGTAAAGATCACCAAGCAGACCGTTGAATCAGCGATAAGTGGCCGGAACATTGACGTGGTGTTGGTGACCCACTTGGTACGTGCGGAAGAAAAAACGTTCTATAGTGGTCCACATCCTAGTACGTACAGATCCGAGCGCGCGTTCCGTCAGAATCTTTGGCAGCACTACGACAGCGTGTATGACTACACGCAAGATCCTAGCTTGTATAAAAAAAAGCGTTCTGTAGTCTTGGAAAGTAACATCTACGATGTGAAGACAGCAAAGCCCATATGGTCCATTCAGTCAGAAACCTTGGATCCAAAATCCGCGAATGAAGTCATACAATCGTTAGGTCTATTGATTATTGAGAGCCTTAGAAAGGAGAAGCTCATCTAGCCTTATTTTTGGAGAAAAAATACTTAAATCGGAACTCAGGGTACAAGTTCACTTAATTCGATGCGCGCGTGAAAACAAATGTGCTGTACCCAGAATTACCTCTGAAGATTCCCACAAATAAGTAAGCTGTCCCCGGAATTTGTAATCATCGCTAGCTTTTCGGACATGGAAACCGTATAGTCCACGCCTCCCTGAACGGGACCTTGCGTTTCTAACCCTCCTGAACGGTTTGATTACCCTCCCTGGTTGGCAACGTATGGCGGCCCTCGAGCTTAACAGCGAACGCCGCCAACGAGTGAACCAGACGATGTATTTAGCTTCGGCGTAACTCCATCTGCGTTGGTTTTTGTATCTATTTAACGGTCTGTCTGTTCTCAGGCGGACGGTGTATATATTAATGTCATTTGAAAAATTAAGACTCGATTCCAGATTACTCAAGGCCGTCGAAGACAGCGGCTTTCACCAACCTACTGATATTCAACGCCGGGCCATCCCGTTGGCCCTGGCCGGCAAAGATCTGATGGCTTCGGCGCAAACGGGTACGGGCAAGACCGCCGCGTTTGTGCTGCCAACGCTGCAGCGGCTGTTGAAGCCGGCGACGAAACGAGGTGTGGGTCCCCGCGCCTTGGTAATAACGCCGACCCGGGAGCTCGCGCTACAGATCAGCGACGCGGTCGCACAATTCGGACGATTTTGCAGACTCACAACCGGCAACCTGGTGGGCGGCATGCCCTACCCGCCGCAATATCGCATGCTCGGAAAACCACTGGATCTGTTGGTGGCGACCCCGGGACGGTTGCTTGATCACATGAACCAGGGACGGGTGAATTTCTCGCGCCTGGAAGTCCTGATTCTGGACGAGGCAGACCGCATGTTGGATATGGGCTTTATCCAGCCCGTTAAAACCATCGCAGCGGCGGTCCCCGCTGCGCGTCAAACGTTGTTGTTTTCGGCCACCCTAGAAGGTCAGGTATTGAAAATCGCCAAGGCTTTGCTAAAAAATCCCGAACGCGTTCAACTCGCGGCAAACAGCGACCGGCACGCCAGCATTGCCCAGCGCATTTACCAGGCGGACGATGCCAGCCACAAGCGCAAATTGCTTGCCCATCACCTGGTGCAAGACGAACTGACCCAGGCGCTGGTGTTCACCGCAACCAAACGCGGGGCACGGCGCATGGCCAAGGTGTTGGACAGTCAAGGTCACGCGACGGCCGCGCTACATGGCGACATGAGCCAGTCGGCGCGCAAACGTACCGTCGAGCGCATGCGCCGCGGTAAGATCCGGGTGCTGGTTGCCACCGATGTGGCCGCCCGCGGCCTGGACATTCGCAGCATAAGCCACGTCATCAACTTCGATATGCCTACGGTCGCTGAAGATTATATCCACCGAATTGGACGCACCGGCCGCGCGCAGGCGTTGGGTACCGCCATCTCGCTGGTAGCGCCCGACGATCGATCAAAACTTAATCAGATCGAACGCCTCACCGGGCGCAGACTGGAGCGCGGTGTCGTTGTGGGTCTGGAGCCTAACGCCCGCCCACCGCGAAACGAACCGGGGTCAAAACGCATTCCGACACCGGGAAGCAAACCGGGTTCACGTTCCGGTAGGCATAATGACAGAAAGGCTACGTCAGGCCTCAAGAGTCGAAACGGTATGTCGCATAAAAAGAGAAGCCCACGCAAACGCCCAGCGACAGGCACGCGAGACGCCAGCATAAATACGCGACCGGTACTCGGTTGACGAAATTCGGGGGACGATTTACGTAATTCCTTAAAGTCGGAGCACAGTCTAATTAATTTGATGTGTGTTTGGGTCCGGGGTTACGTTGGTGCAAGTCTCTGCCCTTTATGCACAAATAAGTATACTGTCCCCATAGTTCCCATAGTTAGCCCATAGTTAGAATTATCGGCCCTTGTTGTGATCGTCGATGTTGATCGGTAATGCCGTGGTGCACTTGATCCGCTCCATGGCGAAACTGGAAGATACGTTGGACAATTCAATCCGGCTGATCAGTTTTTTATAGAATTGGTCGTAGGCGTCGATGCTGCTGACCGCGACCTTCAGCAGGTAGTCGACTTCACCGCTCATGCGATAGATCTCCAGTACTTCAGGCAGCTCGCTGACGGCGGGGGCGAATCGGTCGATCCACTTCTTGCTGTGTTTATCGATCTTGATATTCACAAACACAGTCACATCGGCGTTGACCTTGTTGGCATCCAGAATCGCGACCCGGCCCTGAATGACGCCGGCTTCCTCGAGCCGTCGTATGCGCTTCCAACACGGCGCCGTGGAAAGGTGGACGCGTTGTGCGATTTGTTTGACGGTCAGGCTCGCGTCCTGCTGTAACAGGCGCAGAATTTCTTTATCGACGGCATCCATAGAATCTGGTATCGCGTTTGGTGGTATGAGCGATATATATTTATCCCATATCAGGGTTGTTTTCAATAAAAAAGAATTATTATTCTATATATACTGGTTTTAAAGAAAATATTTGTTATCCTGCTCGGTAGAATCAATGACGTAATTGGAGACGACAATGAACCTGGCAGTTTCTGACACAATCGATGCAAATCAGTTTGATGAGTACGGCTTACTCAAAGACGCGCAAGCTTGGTCCGAGCCGCTTGCCAAAGCGATCGCAAGTGACCTCGGCGTGGGTACATTGACCGACGCCCACTGGCTAATCATCTATACCCTGCGCGACCACTACACGCGATATGGCACCCCCCCGGTGATGCACCGCGTGTGCCAGGAAGCGGGGATCGAACGTCGACAGGTGAACGAGCTGTTTGGTTACTGCCTCAACGCCTGGCGTGTGGCGGGGCTGCCCAACCCCGGTGAAGAAGCGACGTCGTATTTAAGTAATATGTAAGCGAGATTTGTCGGCAGCTTACGTATTGTCTTCCGGGAGCAGTTTACTCAACTGGGGATAAATTCAGGGAACAGCCTAAGCCATTCAATCTGCGCCTGCGCCTGGGATTAGTTCTGCGCAGATACCGGCCGCTTGATAGAAATAAATTATGTTAACTGTCCCCGGAATTTCCCGATATTTTGCCACCTCACGAGCACGTTAAAAAGCGCTATCCAAAATCCTAGCGCCACTATCTGTAGGATGTGATGGCACAGTGCGATGGCGATAGCGTTATTGGTTTCGACACCCCATAAACTCAGCCCAAACACCACTGCCGCTTCGTAAATACCGACATTGGCCAGTGTCAGCGGGACGGCGATACCAATATTGAGTATCAGCAGAATCAGCATGCCCTGGCCAAATCCAAGATCAACCTGCAAAGGGGCCGCCAGAAACTTCAAGGACAGGACCTCAAAGGTCCACACCAAAAAACTCAACCCGATGCCCACCGATAGCCTCGGCAGGTTTAGGATGGTCGTAAAGCTCGTCACCAGTTCCCGCAGCCAACGATGAAGTCGAGCCGATTTTTTCTGGACAAAGTATAAAACTAACGCTGCCAGAACAACGATAACGATCCCGGCCATTAGTTTATGTGCAGCATCAAGAAGCGGCATATCGGTGACTTTTATGACCAGCCAGTCCACCAGCAGAAAAACAAGCAAGAACAAAGTCAAAGAAGCCAAAAACCTTTCGGTAATCAAAGCCGACACAACATGCGCAGTGCTAAATTTCCGGTTTTCCGAGGCCTTGTTGACGGCGAATATCTTATAGACATCCCCTGCGCGGGCGGGAATCACGTGGTTAAGAAATTGACCAACCGAGTAGATCCGGCAGATCCTCAGCAGCGAAACATGGGCTTTGGGCAAGAGCGAGAAAAAACGAAGTGCTAACCAGAGATATTGCGCAACAGCCACAGTCAATGCGAGCGCCAGACTCATCCATCCAATTTGGCGCAAAGACCGGTAAACATATTCCCAAGAAACCGAGTTGCTACTGATCATCATCCATACGAGGATCGCGATGACGACAACCGATGCGAGCAGTCTTTTTTTAAGAAAAAGATGATGCACTATGCTAGTAACCTTACGGTGAATTCGGAATTCCGGAGACAGTATACGTAATTCGATGTGCGCCTGGGTCCGGGGCTAGGAATTCATGACCCCCATCACGATCAGCATCAATCGCCTGGCGCGGGACATCGCGGTGCCGCCGAACCGCATCAGCGAGCTCGCGAACGGCAAGCGTAGTGTTACCGCGGATACGGCGCTGCGCGTAGGGTGCTATTGCGGTACCCTGTCGCCTACCTGGCAGGACCTGTAGACGGAATACGATCTAGAATCACCGAACGCACCGTAAGCTACGAAACGGGGAGTAATCGGGGTCTGTCCCCTATTAAAATTATGGCATTACTCGCTTTTACCTACTGTCCGTAGATTTTGGACAAGCCGCTGGCGGCTTCGGCGTCCTCAATCACCGGGCAGACCTCCAACTCCAACAGGTTCGCCCACTCCGCTGCGAGTTGTGCGAGCGCTTCACCATCGGTTCCCTCAACGAGGTGCCACCCGCGCGCTGAACCTGGTAAGTGCCAGCGGCCTAAGGTTGTGAGGCCTGCTGGCACGGGGGCGCCTCCGCTGAGAAAACTTTCGGCCGCAGGTTGGTGACAGCCTGTAGGGATCTTCCACGTAATCATGAACTTCATCAGTTATTCCTCCGGTCCTATACTGCGATGTCGTTGCGAACAGGAACTATAAATTCACGGAGCAAGATACTCAATTCGATATGCGCTTGGGTTCGAGGTCGCGTTGGTATGGTTCCCGGTCGATCTTCAATAATTTTTAATATTCTGTCTCCGGGATTCTCGTCCAATTTTGGCCGCACGCAGCGCGTTATTAACTTGGGTATTGAAGCAGCGCAAGATGTTTCGTATCGGCACGAAACATGAACCGTCGAAACTCGAGGGGATACAGTAGCGTTGGAGGTTTGTTGTTCACGGTCATGCGCGGCGCAGAAGATCGGACCAATGTATGACGCCAACTTTTACCGCCGGTTTTTAGGAATGGTAGTAACAACGACCTTCCCTTTATCCGCCCCCACCTATACCTTTTTTGGATCAAAGAAAAACGGATAGCAAAACCTGAGCACAACGTCGGCGTTAGGCTTCGCCTGCGATCGCCACCCTGGGAACACGTTCGGTAATGCCGGTGACTATTTCATAGCTGATCGTGCCAAGCTTCCCGGCCAGTTCTTCTGCGGTGATTTCTTCATCACCCTGGCGGCCGACAATCACCACTTCGTCACCCAACGCCACGCGCCCGCGCAACGCAGTGACATCGATAACACTCTGGTCCATGGTCACACGGCCAACCTGGGGGCATCGCACCCCGCGCACCAGCAGTTCAAAATTGTTCGAAAGCCGCCGGCTCAGTCCGTCCCCATACCCAGCCGGCACCGTCGCGATCAGCGATGGTCTCGCAGTGTGAAAGGTGTGCCCGTAGCTGAGTCCGGTGCCTGCGGGAACTTCCTTGAGAAAGGTGATCCGTGTCTTCCATTCCAGTACCGGTTGGAGCTCTCCAACTCTTGGATGGATGATCTCCGGTGAAGGCCGCAGGCCGTACAGAGCGATTCCTGGGCGCACCGCATCGCAATGGGAATCCGGGAGGTCAAAAATAGCGGCGCTGTTTGCCATGTGCCGGACTTCGATGCCGAATTGCCTGGTAGCCGCAACACATTGACGGAATTTTTCGGTCTGCTGCCGAGACTGGGTCTTATCGGCTTCGTCTGCACGGGGGAAATGCGTCATCAGCCCGCGAACCCGGATCCCGGGAAGGGCTGCGCAGCGCTCGAGAAATGCCGGTGCGTCTTCGGGGCGGATACCGATGCGCCCCATGCCGGTATCGACTATGAGATGCACCGTCACCGTGCGCCCGAGCCGTTGCGCATCACGTGCCAGGGCTGTTGCGCATTCCATGGTACACACCGCCGGTTCGCAGCCGAGTCGCACAATCGCCTCGCTGTGTTCGGGAAGCGTCGCAGAAAACAGCAACAAGGTTGCATCCACGCCGGCTTCCACCAAGACCTGCGCCTCGCTCACGTGCGCAACGCAAAGCGTGTCGCAGCCGAGCGTAACGAGATGCCGTGCGACGAGCCGCATGCCATGCCCGTAGGCGTTCGCCTTGACTGCCGGCCACAACGGCCGTTGGCCGGCGAGCTCCTGTAGCAGGTGCAGGTTGTGTGTCAGCCGGTCGAGGTGAATGTGGGCTCTGGTGAGCGGTGCCGTATCCGTCATGGGCCATCGTCGCAACATTCAGCCCCGCGGATGATTGCTTGACCGACACGCGCATGATTAATGCGTGCGGGAACACCGCCCGCAGTGAAGAGCTCGAGCCCGCTCGAATTGAATCCCACGACCGCGCTTAGTTTCAGCGTGAAAGTATTCTCAATCTTGTGTGTGAGTTCTGCCAATACACTCATACTGTCTTCGTCGGGCACGACGCCGCGGACGCAGGCAAGGTTGGTTTCGGGGGACAGTATACGCAATTCGTTTTGCGCTTGGGTCCGGCGTGGCGTTGGCGCAGATCCCGGCCGCGTCGTTCAAATTAAGTATACTGCCCCCGGAATTCCGGGACGCTTATTCCTTTGGCTCGTACACGTCGAAGATTTGCACGGACGGCGGTTCTGTCAGGATGTCGCTCACCATCTCGCGGATATGGAGTTTCGTGGCTTGACTCACGGCCTCGGCATCGTCTTTGCTCTGCCACACGCTAAAACTGCCATAGCGGCCGGTGGCTTCGTCGCGAAAGAAGCTTACATACTCAAATCCCGGCATAGTCTTCATGATGGCACCGGCTTTGTCAGCCAATTCTTCCGCCGTGGACCGGTTCCCGGGTTTCAGTGCGAGTGTAACCAAACGTGCGTACATATTTATTCCTCCTTCTGGGTCAGAACCTTTGATTTACTCAGATCTTATTTCGCGGTCCGTCGTGCCTAAACGATGATGCACCAACTGAGGCACAGACCACGATATTTAACTGCGCGCGTGCTTCTCTAGAGTGTAAGTAAAACTATCTCTGTGCAGCGAATCATCGCGTTCACCAAATGCGGTTTGGGTTATCATCCACCTTCGCCGCGCGCCAATCAACCCCCGTGCAAGCCAGTCATGGACGCGCGCAATAATTAAAACCAAAAGGCGGAAAGCGCTGCAATCGTGAGGGTGAGTTTATTTTACCTAGCTCGACGAAACTTCCGTTTCCGAAACATTGTCTGCGTCCTGTAATGCCCTAGAAATACCGCGACGACGAAGAATGTCGATACTTGCTTCGGTACTACATAGAGCGGCGCAATTACGGGGTTGCGTTGGTACGGATCCCGGCCGCTTCGTGCTGATTAAGTGTACTGTCCCCGGAATTTACCGGACTTTATCGCATGCCGTCTTCCGGTTGCGGCGGTCCAGGGTAACCGGCTACCTCGTGGTACTCGGTATGTGGATGACCGCATATCGGACATTGCCGTGTGGGCAGTTCGACCAGCGTCGAGCCACAAATCTGGCAAATGTGGTACCTGGACGCCGTGTCTTCGATACGCGCCGCGAGAAGGCCAAACCATTTGGTTGCTGCATTTCGGATCTTGATCATCAGATCCCGATGCTGTTTCTCTGCTTTCCATGCATAGGTGATGTTGGAAATCGCATTTTGATGGGCCTCGGGTCGGACCTGCGCCAAGATGGCGGGGTATTCCTTGTCTATTTCTTGCGCCTCCACCTGAGTGGCGTGTCTGATATTTTCCTTAGTATGCCCGACCTTCGGCCATACGAAATGGCATTTCTATAACCTATTAGTTTTTATCGTCTTTTCTGTATTCCTTTTGCTCAAAGGCGCAACTGATGCAGCAGATCCACGGGCTTCGTCCTCAATCCCCAACATTTAGCGTACCAGGCGTTACGCCGCAATGAGCCAGGATTGGGTGTACGCAAATTATCACGTACACCAAGATACAAAACTTTGAATCATTGTCTATAGTTATAGATAGGGGGTCGTCGGTATCGGTCTCGAACAGGTAGCTCGAACTGCCGTCGTTCGAGAGCGAAGCCAAGATCTGTAAATCCATGGCTTACGGAAATTTTGACCATGCGGGTCTATGCTAGCGTCAGATTATTCAAGCAGTGCGGGAAGCAACTGCGCTCGTTGACGGGCTTGTTGGTACTGCTTCTGGGTGTCGCGCCTGCGTTCTACGCACAGGCGATGAACCTTGACCGAAATTGGCAGGACGACACCGAGTTCTGGGATTCCCATTCTTTACGTGTCGACGATGTGCGCGCGATCAGCGCGCGCTCGGAGCGGGTGAAATCTGTGCACGAAGCACAGAGAACCGCTGGAAAAGAAGCACAGAGACCCACTGGAAAATCCAAGGTCAAGAATCTCAACCTGCTGGTGGTGCACCGGACGGAAAAGCTGACACGCGCCAGTGGCAAACCTCGCCGGATGATTGTGGCCAAGGCGATGCTGAACATCGATGGAGAACGCCGTGTGCTGGAACAGGGACAGTCTAGTCCGGAAGGTATCACGCTGGTCAGCGCGGGATCCGATCACGCGGTTGTGGAGATCAATGGCCGGCGTGAGACGTTGACCCTCGATGCGGCTGCCGTATTTCCTGGAACCGCCAATTCCGAGCCAATTGAAGAACAGCACGATGACGAAATGGTATCGCTTTGGGAAGGCCCTGACGGTTTCTTTTATGCGGATGGGGCCATCGATGAATATCCGGTTAATTTTCTGTTGGATACCGGAGCCACTACCATTGTCATCAGCAGTGGCCTGGCGCGCCGGATCGGCCTTAACTTTGAGGGAAAACAAGAAGAAATCGCAAAGACGGTCGGCGGCTCGGTACCCCTGGTTCGTGTTACT
Source organism: uncultured Gammaproteobacteria bacterium (assembly GCA_947259395.1). Classification (GTDB taxonomy): domain Bacteria; phylum Pseudomonadota; class Gammaproteobacteria; order Arenicellales; family JAANXG01; genus CALZGZ01. The sequence continues at coordinate 36,227 of CAMYMN010000007.1, forward strand.
TTAGAACGCGTCACCGTCGGCGATATTACCCTGCACGACGTGGCGGCGGGGATCTTCGAAGGTCCGGCAACGGACGCGGCCCTGTTGGGGATGTCTTTTCTCGGCCAGGTCGACCTGGTGCGATCGGGAAAACAAATGGAGCTCAGAAAACGATAACAACGAGTACCGCCGTCAATCGCGAACGACAATGTTCGCATGACTTGACGGTGGCGGTGACGCCGAGCTGACAATTTCGAACGGCCCATCTGCACCTGTTCTGGTTATGCCGGTATTAGATTTAAGTGGACAGATCTATTTTGCTGAAATTAAATCTGCCCCCGCCAATAAATATGCTGGCGTCATCGAATCTCCACCCGCCACCGGTCTGGTGCAAGTTCTTGCAGGTAGATACCGATGTCCATGAAGCGTCGTATTACGTCCGTGTTGGTCAGCGCATGCGGGCTGGGTTTCAAGGTCACGAAAGAACCCACGCCGGCGAGCGCCATCGGTACCAGCAGCTGATCGGCGAGATGCTCGCCCACCGCGACATCGGCCGTTAAGTAACGCTGCACCCGGTGCGCGAGTCGCTCGGCGACGGTCTCTGCACGCACCCCGCGTTCACCGAACCCGGTGAACACTTCGGTGATGTGTTCGCATGCGACCTCTACGCTGACCACGTTGCCGGGACCAGTTGCTTCGGATTCAATATGGAAACGAAGATCGTTACTGACCAGACGTAACCGCTGCTTCAATATTGCGAGCTCGCGCCGAGCGATGTGCTCCGGCAGGTTGGCGACCGTGGCCCAGGCCCGTAGCGTTTGCACCGCACCGCGTTCGGGCAGATGCAGCGGCGCCAGCTGTGCGGCCGGCTCGATCCTGACGTCGAGTAATCCGCCGCCCGCGGGAAAATAACCCGGCCGGTCGAGTCGCACGGACAGCTTCGGGCCCATGCACTTGATCAGCGGCACAAACACGCGTTGCAGGAATTCGAAGGTCGGTGCCTGCGGATTGTGGGTGCCGCCGACCAGGGTCAAATGGGATGCGTCCGTCGCAGTGCACAGTACCGGCAGCACGGTGTGCAGCACCAGAGTGGTACTCCCTGCGGTGCCGATATCAAAGCGATACACGCCGGGTCGTATCTTGCCCGGCACAAAGCTCAGCACGCGCGACCCGATGGCATCGCCATCGACTGTTGCGCCAGTGACCGCAGCGGCAGCCTGCACTGCAGCCAAGTGCTGTGGCCGCAGCCCCGGTTGTCTGCGTGCCGCTCGGATATTGATAATGCGAAACGGCCGGTGCAGGCACATCGACAAGCCAAGCGAGGTCCTGAGGATCTGCCCGCCACCCTCTCCGTGTGATCCGTCAATGGTCAACATGGCTATTGTGGTCGGGATAAATTCACCGAAGATAATATGTCCGAGCTATCTTTCTGAAAATCAATCTGCCTTCATCAGCTAACGGCGGCTGCGCATAAATTAGGTATTCTGTCTCCTGAATTCCAGTAACATGTGTCCATCGCTAACCGCAAGGAGGTTGTGACATGAGCCTGAGTAAGAGGCAGTTAGAGCAGTGCGAATCCAGTCAATGGGACTTTACCGATCTCAAGGCGCTGTTCCTCAACTGTACGCTAAAACGTTCCCCTGAGCTGTCGCACACCGAGGGGCTGATCAACATATCCAAGGCCATCATGGAGAAAAATGGTATTGCCGTTGAGGTGCTGCGGCCCGTTGATTACGACGTTGCATACGGCGTATACCCGGACATGACCGAGAAAGGATGGTCAACAGATCAATGGCCTGATCTGTATCGCAGGGTCAAGGCAACGCAGATCCTGGTTATTACCTCACCGATCTGGTTGGGTGAAAAGTCCTCTGTGTGCACCAAGACCATTGAACGCCTGTACTCGAGTTCTGGTGACCTCAACGAGCAAGGACAGTATGCGTACTATGGGCGCGTCGGAGGATGCTTGATCACGGGTAACGAAGACGGCGCGAAACACTGCGCAATGAATATCCTCTATTCGCTCCAGCATCTCGGTTACGTCGTTCCGCCGCAGGCCGATGCCGGATGGCTTGGCGAGGCGGGCCCCGGTCCGTCGTATCTCGATCCGGGGTCCGGCGGACCCGAGAATGATTTCACCAATCGCAACACCACGTTCATGACGTGGAATCTGATGCATATGGCGCGAATGATTACCGACGCGGGCGGTATTCCTGCGCACGGCAACCAAAGATCTGAATGGGACGCCGGATGCCGGTTCGATTATCCGAATCCGGATTACCGCTGAAAGCCCGCAACATAACGGACCGATTTGTTTTCATATCTTTACGTACATAAATCTGGTCCCATTACGCCCCAGATTATCAGTGATGTGGATATTCTCGACCGAGGTCCCGCGCTGATCGATGGCACTGTATGCGTAAACGCTCCGCACCAAAGACGAAGCTGTTTTGGATCGCCTATATTGCGATTTTGATCATCGCAGGTACGCTAATCGTGGAAGGCGGATTGCGATGGTTCGTCCACGTGCGACACGGTGTTACCGGTAAGACCTACGGGTTGTGGCGTTATGACCATGTGCTCGGTGCGCAGCACCAAGAGAACGCCTACAACACCCGGGCGCAGACCAACGACCATGGGTTTCGCAATGTCGAAGACGTGATTAATCCCAAACCGGCGGGCGCGGTGCGGGTCATTACCTACGGCGGATCCACGACGTTCTGTTACAACCTTGCGGACACGGAGACCTGGCCGGCGAAACTGGAGCAGTTGCTGCGCAGCACACGTCACCCTGCAGACCAGGTGCTAAACGCGGGTGCGATCACGTGGTCTATCGGGCATGCCTTCGCGCGTGCGCGAAAAGATATTCCGATACTCAGACCCGATCTGGTGATCATCCACTCGGGAATGAACGAGATCCGCAACGCCGCACATCTTGCCGCACAGGGTGTCGATCTTAGCGCCCTGGTGAGGCGCGGCGAGTACGGGGCGTTCGCCACCAATCTGGACCAGAATCGCTGGTTGAAACGCAACGTCTTGCTGGTGCGTGTGTTCGACTATAGGGTATTGCCGCAACTGTATCGATGGCATCTCATCCCACGGCAAGCGATCGGCGGCGTGTTACTGGAGCACTACGACCGGCCCGGTGATCCCGCGATCGAGCAGAACTACCTCGAGGTGCTGCGGCGGTTCGTCGCGCTGGTGCGCGCTTACGACGGTGTGCCGGTATTCTTCATACAAAGCCATGACGGCCGCCATGCCAGCAACGAGGTCCGCGCCGCTTACTCCAAGGCGGGAGCGGACCTTGTGAGGGAGCTGGGGGCAACGGTCATCGACGGCTGGCAGCTCCGCGATGAATATCCCGGGCCGGCGACGGACCTTTTCTATCAATCCGGGTATCACTTTTCCGCGCGCGGCGCCGAGCGCGCCGCCGCACTTCTGCACCGAGCATTGTTTTGATTCGCGGGACAATATACCCAATTCGATCTGCGCTTGGATCCCGATTGCCAATTGCCCAGATTGGGGCCGATTCACTCCGATTATGTATTCAGTCCCCGTCGTTCCCCCCAAGCTCCTCGAACTCCTGGATTTTATCGCCCACTCGGCCGCCCAGACGCGTTAAACTCCTTAGAATGCGAGTCCCTGGTTTAACCTGACCTGCTGCCACGGTGTGTCCAGACCCCACCGCCTGACAAAGTGCTGGGAATGCCAGATGACCAACATCGTTTTCGCGCACAAGCTGTGCTAATGAATTAATAGGCAACCGACTACAAGGTCAGCAATGTTTGCTGGAACACGCATTCCTAACCTGCGGCGGCAGAAATCTCTGCTGACGCTGCCGCAACAGGCCTTCTACAAGACGTTGATCCGCGCTGTAGGTCCGGAAACGCTGATTATTCTGCCACGCGTCAATCTGGGTCATCTGGTTCAACGCCCCAACGACAACCCAAACTATCGCGCACACTGGCAGTACATTTGCAGTCAATGGATCGACTTTGTGCTGTGTAGACCATCCGGCTTCACCCCGGTGCTGGCGATAAAACTTGAAACGCGAGCCGAGAGGCGGCATCGATTGGACCGGGCGCGAACGCACCCAAACGAACGCGATACGACAGAAGAAATCCTGGCGGGTGCCAAAATTCCGTTGCTCAGGCTGATGGCCGTGAACGACTATGACTTCACGCCAGTGATGAATGAAATCAGACGTCTTCTATTTAGCGTGTTGGCGACCGAGAAACAGAACAACCTGACGCGGCAGCAAGACACCGGGGAAATCTATATCGAAGACCTCGACGGCGAGATTAAGACTTCACGGCGTAAACACGCGCCGGCAAACCCATTTACGCGGTCCGGCCGCTGATTCAGATGTAGCTGCGCCGATCGACATGTCGCTCCGATTCCTTGTTGCGGAATCTCCAGCGTTACCCAGATAACACCTGAAATAGAGTTTGTAAGAATATTCTCGGCGCTCGTGGGGCGGCCAATAATGTGCGGGCTAGGGCCGCACAGTAATTTTACAAACATCCAGCATTTCACTGACTCCCTTGACGTTGGCCTGCTCCGAGGCAACCTCACATTCTCCTAACACGTTTTCAACGCCGGGATAGTTGTGAGCATCCTCGCTGATGTATATTTCTCCGGCCCCAGCCAGTCCCTGGACTCGCGCAGCAATATTTACGGTTTGTCCAAAATAGTCGAGCCGGTCATTTAGGGCCACCACGATTGAAGGTCCCCTATGGATGCCGATCTTTAAAATAAGATCATCAGAAACTGTGTGGTTGAATGCTTCAATTTCTTGCAATACCTCTATGGCTGCATCGACCGCATCCACTGGATTCATAAAGGTCGCCATGATTGCATCCCCTATGGTCTTGACAATAGCCCCAGAATGCTTACCGATGACCTTGCCCAAGGTCTCGAAATGCTGGCGAACCAGGTAATATGCCTGCAGATCTCCGATACGGTCATAAAGGGCCGTAGAGCCTTTCAAATCGGTAAATAGAAACGTTATATCTTTCACGTCGATGCCTTCACTGGCTGGCGCAGTTTCGAATCTGAACAAGTCACGGAATGTCTGGGTCGTGAGTAGTCTTTTTCCTGAAAAAAACGACCCAAACTGGACAAAATCACTCTCGAAACCTGCCGGATAATGCATCACCCATAAAGCGCTTTTCTTATCCATTCGGTTAGTGAATTCGATTTCCATTTTCCCGCTAGGGAGTTCTCCAGCTACCTGGAAATGGAATGGCGCTACAGGAAAATCAAACTTCGTCGGTGTTGTCGGCTCATCATTGAAACGGAATTGACCATCTTCAAGCTGCACTGAGACTGGGGTGATCGGGCTCTCGTCGGCCTCACCTAGCAATAATGTCAAAGATGCTCCATTGCCGAGATCTTTGACCTGCAGTGTTCCGGGATCGAGTGTAGCTTCGAGGTTTTTCTTTTCTTGGGGCATAACATAAGTCATCATCTTCGTTAGTAATCCAGCAACCTCCTCGATACTATGCCCTCCAGGAAATATAATTCCCTTGGCAAAGTGATATTTTAAGTAATAATCTTCGATTGAAAGGGAGTCGGGATCCCAGAAGGAAATGCGTCGAATCTTTGGCGAAATCGTGAAGCTGACATGAATATAGTCATCTAAAGACACATCGTTCTCGGCACCACAAAAATCGCAAATGAAGTGGGAATGCAGCTTAGTCAATTCTCGAAGGCTTTTGACCACATGGGCACAAAAGGCGCAAAGTACATTCCACTCCATTTCAAAGAGACCACGTTTTGTGCCGTAAAGAAATAGATCAACTGCCTCGTTTTCGGCTATTGACGTTTCCTGGGCAAACTGCACCGGGTTGACTCTGAACAAGGCATAATCATCGGCCGTCTGGATCATGGCTTCTAGCTTGGCGATAACTCCTGGCTGCCATTGTCTTGCCGATTCAAGCTCCGTTAACTTCTTGCCTAAGAGTCGTACGTTGATTTCAACTGCCGACATAGCTCAACTCCTTTCTAAGAGCACGCGCTTTTCCACGATTATTACGTCAAGTGCCGAATGAAACCCAGGGCTGACATAGCCGAATGAGGTTACCACAGGTATCGTCAAACACGTCGGATAAGAAGGCGACCATATGCCTCGAGGTGAAAAGGCGCGCCCAGGGAGCTTCGGGCTAAGCGCTGGAGGCGCAGGGCGAGGAAAACTGGGTCAGAGAATAATTTCTTCTAAAATTATCGTGTGTGCTCTTCTCTGACCCGGTTTTATCCTGACCCCGTTGATCACTGATCGGTTACGCCGATTCAGGAAGTGCGCCGAGCTGCTCCATCATGCTCAACCCGTCCGTGACGCCCCAGTGCTCTACGGCTTTGCCGTTGGTGAAGCGCACGATGTCGATGGTGGAGACGCTGACCGTCTTGCCTGTAGCAGCGATCCCCATGAACTCGTCTTTGTGAGTGCCCTTCATAGTAATCCGAGCCACCACCTTATCACCTTCGGCGAACACGTCCTCGACGTCCATGCGGAAGCCGTCGAAGGCATTATGCATCATGGAAAAGAACTGCTTCACGCCTTCCCGATCGGTTAAGAGGCCAGGGAAGACCTCATGGTCAACAAAGTCCGAAGAGAAAAGTTCGTCGATTAGATCTAGTTTGCCCTTGGTAGCGACCTTATCGTAAAAGCGACGCATAATGGCCTTATTCTGCTCCACGGACATGGCGTACTTCTCCCGCAAAAAGTGTGACGCTGATGTTTTTCCGGCGGGTCAAGTGTAGGGATGGTCGAGCGGGAAGACAAACGGGATTCGAAGGACCGAACACCTGTTTCGAATTACGCTTGGGTTTCCGTTTACCCAGATTCCGGCTGACCCATAGAAATTAAGTGTTCTGTCCCCGGACTTAGCGGAATTATGCGGGAGGTGCGCCCATGCTTGTCATTAATGCACCGCGCTTGGTGGCTACCACTTCACCGGCCTTTATCTGCGGAGGGTTGGGGAGCAACGCCGCGACATTGTCCTGGACCCAACCTGATGCTCGTTGATTCGACTCCTCGGCTTTGAGCTTGTCCTTGAATATACTCACCGAAACGAATTCCCCGTCTCCCGTATCAATTACATAGTAGGCCACGAGCCCCGGGATCTTGCTGATCAAAGGCACGAAGTTTTTCCTTACCAATCGCGCTGCTTCGCTCGCATCTGTCACGCCTTCGTAGCACCGTATCATTGCATACATCGGTTACCTCCGCCTCGCGATTTTTCGGACAATGAAACCCTTCAATTTTCTGCATACGGCTCTGCACTCTACGCCAAAGAGGGGCCAAAAAGAAGGCCCTTTACGACTGGAAAACAACGCGGCCGCCAAGGCGCAACGACAAATACAGATCTAGATGACACCGCACACAAACGGGTAGTGACGACTTGGTGATCTCGAACCGCGATCCGTAATCCTTACCGGTGGCTCTATAAAGGATCGTGGCCATGGAGCTGAGGTGAAAGCGGATCGGCTCGCGCTCAGATGCTGAGCGCAGGCTCGGCGGTTTGTTTATAGCGAATTCCGGCGCTGTTCCCGATAGATGGCGTTCACCCAACGGAAAAAAGGCTGCTCCCGATACTCGTCCTGCAATGCCCGGAACGGCTTTGGAAACACGGTGGCGAATTTGTCGATGGGTTTGCATAGGTGTTCGAGCAAAGCGCACGCCGTCAGATCCGCGCGCGTGAAGCTGTTACCCACGAGAAACTCCCGCTCTTGGACCTCACTGTTCAGGCGCGTAATTGCATCGGACAAACGGCGCTGGGAATCTTTCGCCGTGTCGTCGTTGATGTTCATTCCCTTGACCATTGCGTCACGGACTTTGGGGAAGATCAATGCGAACAGAGGACCTCCGTACCACGGCCCCTCATGCAGTAGGAATGTCAACGTGGTGCGCCTGATTGGCAACGCGTGATAATAGAACAAGGCCCGGAGAGTGACACCGATCTCGTCGTCCAGATATGCCTCCCATTCCCTCGCCTGCTTGGCAAGATTGGGGTCACCGGGCGTCAATGGATCGGAGGTGTACTTGGCGTCCAGATGATCGATGATGGCGGCAGATTCTTGTATGGCCGTGCCGTCGTCTTCGACCAGGACCGGGACACACGTTTTACCGACTGCGAACTTCTTGCGAACCCGCACATGCAACCCAGGCAGCACATTCTTGGTGGCGTATTGCACGCCCTTGTAATCCAGCGCCCAACGCGCCTTCTCGCAAAAATGTGAAAACGAGAACTGGTATAACGTTGTCATCGGACTTCACTTATGAGCCTAGGAATCAATATTTTTCGCTTACGAAATATTATAGAAAAATCGGTTTGCGGTCCGAAATCCGGGGGCTAAGATCCTGAAACTCGAATCGATCGCTTTGCGACGATCCTCCCCACTGTTGGGTGCGGCCACTAGGAGCCGTTCTCTCAGGGTGTAGGCTAGTCGTGATGAGTCGCAGGCTCACTGCGCAGGTATCCGCACTCCAAGTCATGAAATGGTGATCTATATCACACATAAGCCATTGACTTCCCGAATATTTACATCTAAACCTTACTAAAGGTGGGGATTATTACGGGCCTGATACAAGTACAGTATCGACGGCCTGGAAGTGCTAAATCACATGCGGTGTCTATCCGTGTTTCGTTCCTGACGCGGTTTAAGGAACCCGATATTCGGGTCGTTAATCACCTCCATCTATCCGGACATAGTCGGGTAGACGCGATTAGATCCACGAGATGTAAATTGCATGAGAAGTCGTGTTGCCAAGCCATCATTTGAGCTACAGTTCAAACGACTGCGCTATGTTTCCCTTCTGAGCGTGCTTTTGGTAGCGATTGGTGCGGTAATACTGGGCGTCTTCCAGTACCAATCTGCGCTCGACGAACACATCACTAGGGTAGAACAAAAAAATATTCTAGTGGCCCAGTCGGTTCGCGCGGTTCTATGGCACCACCATAAGATGTTGATGTCTGTCGATGATCCGACCGCGATCGTGCAACAGGACCCACTTGGCCAACATGCCGACGCACACACTCTCTACCATCGTGAATTTCAACTTCGACTGCCCGCGGATCCAGACAAACTGCTACGTCCGCTACTCACTCAATCCAGGATCAACAAGCTGAAAATCTATAATGTCGACGGTGTGACGCTGTATTCCACCCGTCCCGAGGAGATTGGCCGATCGCATTCATGGAGTCGTGGACTGCAGCAAGCCCTAACCGGGAAGCCTTATTCCGTCGTGGTCTCTGACAAGGAAATGCATGAGTCGCTACCGATACATACCGAATATGTAGAGACCTACGTTCCGATCTTTGCGTTTCCCGAGAGTAAAGTAATCGGCGTATTCGAGATTTATAGTGACGTTGGCGACGAATTAGCTGCTATAAGGATGAAAGAACAAAAAGAAGCAGGCGCACTGGCACTATTGTTTTTGCTTCTTGTTGCCGTGCTTGCGATTTTTAATCGCTTCCTGCATAAGCGCGATCTGGCTCGGGCGCAACAACTCATTCATCTTGCCACCCACGACCCACTCACTGATCTTCCCAACGGCGTCCTGCTTCGCGATCGCTTGGCAGTCGCCATTTCACGAGCGAAACCTCTTGGTCGGACAGTCGCTATTTTGCTCATTGATCTCGACCGTTTTCAGCTAATCAATAATAACCTTGGTCATGATACCGGTGATCAGGTGATCAAGGTCATCGCTAATCGTTTGTCTGCGCTAGCAGGTCAGAACAACATATTAGGCCGGTTCGCGGGTGAATTTGTCATGATTTTTCCCGAACTTGAAGCAACCGACACCGCTAGCACGATGATTAATAGAATGACGCAGGAGATCAAGAGGCCGGTTTCGGTTGACGACCAAAAGTTAATCCTTGGTTGCACCGTAGGTGTGAGCCTGTATCCCCGCGACGCCTTGGACGTGGAGTCCCTGCTCAAACGTGCGGACATCGCGAGAAATCAAGCCAAGGTGCTGGGTGGTAATAGCTGCCAATTCTATAGCCGAGAGATGGATGCGGGGCTTTCTAAGAAAATGCACATGAGTAGTGCCCTCCAGGGAGCCTTGGAACGAGAGGAATTCCTGTTGCACTACCAGCCGCAGTTTGATCTACGTAACGGCCACCTAATAGCGGCGGAGGCGTTGTTACGGTGGCAACGCGACGACCAGAGTTTGGTCCCACCGAATGAATTTATTCCGCTGGCCGAAGACATTGGACTCATTGGACCCATCGGAGAATGGGTACTAACCACCGCCTGCAAGCAGGTCAGTGCCTGGCACATGGCGGGGTTTCCGAAGATACGCGTAGCGGTCAACGTATCGGCGCGCCAGTTGGAATTGCAAGACCTCGCCAAATTGACAGAAACAGTGCTCGCCGAGAGTGGGCTGGAGTCCCACCACCTGGACCTCGAGCTCACGGAAAGTCTGATTATGCGGAATCCGGACAAAGCCATTGCGACCTTTAACAGGATCAAAGAAATAGGGGTTGGCCTGTCCATCGATGATTTTGGCACTGCGTACTCCAGTATGAATTATTTGAAGCGCTTTCCCCTCGACCGTTTAAAGATTGATCGATCATTCGTGCGTGATTTGATGACCAATCCTGAAGATAAGGTGATTACGTTGACGATTATCGCGATGGCGCATCATTTGCGGCTCAAGGTCATTGCCGAGGGTGTTGAGACAAAAGACCATCTTCGTTTGCTGCACAAGCACGGTTGTGATGAGGTGCAAGGATTCTATTGTGGCCGGCCCATTCCGGCTGAAGAGTTCGCTCATTTGTTACGCGAAGGGCGTCGGTTGCGTGGGTACGAAAAAGTGGAGCGAGCATCTGACGCGTCCAGCAATCACCAGCCGATGCGCCTTGTTAAGTATCAAGGATAACAGCGCTCAACTTAGGGAGCGGTACCTTCATTCGATGTGCGCCCGGGTTCGGATCGCAATTCACACAGATTCCGGCCGCTTCACTCAATTTGGGTCCGTCCGCTATAGACGATAAACGCCGGTGTGGCTCAGTGCCGCCGTTGTCGCCGTGCGAACCCAAGGCCAACCAGCCCAACCACCATCAGTGCCATCGTCGACGGCGCATCCACCGCTGGCGTCGACAGCTGCAAGGTGAACGGCGGGTCGGCGGTCACGTCGGCCACCTGGCCAGACAACGTCAGCGACGCCGAGGTGACGATTAATCCCGCAGCGGGAGTCGCGGGGTCGACGAATTCGAAGTTCAGATCATTTTCATCGAGCAGAAAATCTTTGATGCGCAGCTCGATGAAATCAAACTCGCCGTTCTGATTGACGTCCACCCCCAGGTCTTCCTTGATACTTTTAGAAGTGGTCTGGATCGTCGTGACGACCGTCGCGAATGGATCGTTCGGATCGAAGTTAGTAAAATCGATGTTTCCGGACACGGTCGCTTTGAGTGCTTCGGCCGGTGTCAGTGTGAAGCTGGGCGCAAGCTTCCCTGTGTAATCGTTGCCGACGCCGGGGGCGTTGTCGGTGAACCTGATCTCGACGAATAGCATGAAGTCGATGGCGACTTCGGCTTCGGTGAGGATCAGGAAATCGAACGTTGTGGTGACATCGGACCCACCGACCGCTGATAGCTCGACCGTGGAGTCCACAAGACCGTAGTCGTGCGTAGAACTACCCGGTTCGAACGCGAGCGGCAACAGGCCTTGACCCGTGAGTTCCATCTGCGCGATGGGAATGGCATTTGCGGGGAATGGTGCCAACAGCACCGTTGCGGCCAACAGCAATTTCCGGATCATGTGACTACCTCCCCGAGCGTCTGTGCGATTAATCGGACGCGACCGTACTGCCGCGAAGCACTATTTACACTTGGCTGCGAAACGACCGTAATGTCGATGACATACGCAAACCCGTAAACTCGACCCGAGTAGAGTTAAGTATAAAGCAGTTATAATCATAAACAAGCGTACTAATCCAATAGGGAAGGGACCATGATGTATTAGCAGGAATCCAAATGGGGACTGACCACGATTAATCGGCATGTCTCCGTGCTCAGTTGCGATCGGCCGTTTAGCAAAGCGTCTAAAAGCCAATCCGTGTGTTAGTTAATATCGGCCACGACCAATTTAGATGGTGAACTGGATGGCTTTCTACATTTTATCGAAGTAGCATCACGGCCAATCCATACTTCTCACAATGGCCACGATCAGGATGAAACGAAGACCGACGACCTGGCGATCAACCTTATTTATTGCCGTGTTTTGCGGCTTAGCCTCAGCGTGTGTTGCGACGCAACAGCAGAGCGGCACGGGTAGCATGGATCAGGATAATGAACGGCCGGATTTTTTCTCCTACGCAGAGGGTAGCAACGATACACTGTCGATCAAGGTCGCCCTTTCGAGAGTGGACGGAGAGGTACGGGGCTCGGGACGACTGGTAAAGGACGGTCGGCGCACCTTTCTGAGTGTGCGCCGCGCAACGCTGTGCACGGATCCTGCCGTCAAACAGAACGCGATCCTGCAGACAGACGCAGAACAGCCGGTGGGTGTCTGGACCCCTGCGTGTGTTGAGTTGAACGTTCGCGTGTGGCGGTTTCCGTTTTCCACCAAGACACTTACGCTCAGCGAATGTGAACCAAACAACACCGAGGTTTGTGATCTGGGTGGCGTCGACACGGACCCGCGTGGCGCATGTGTGGACTTCGATCGGGACACCGTTAAATGGGAAGATGAGTTTGTGGTTCCCGGAGAAACCGTGATCTTCGTGCCGAAGTTCCAGAAAGATTGCCGCAAAGGCGAATAAGCATAGCGGTAGAAGAGGCGCCCCAACAGCCGGTTCCCTCTCACCCCAACGCGTAAAAGTGGTCTGTCCCCTACGAGCACGCTAAAACGTGCCCAAAACATGGACTATTCTTACTCGCATGGATCCCACATACCGCCTCATAGTCTCTTGCCCCGACCGGGTGGGTATCGTCGCCGCAGTGAGTGGTTTTATCGCGGACCACGGCGGGTGGATCATTGAGGCCAGCCAGCACGCGGATCCGGTCAGCAAATGGTTTTTTATGCGTTACGAGATCTTGGCCGAGTCGCTGTCCTTTGATTTGGACACGTTCCGTGCCAAGTTCACACCGATCGCGCACGAGATGGACATGCGTTGGCGGGTAGCCGACGCCACGGTCCGTCGACCCTTGGTGTTGATGGCGGGTCGACAGCCACATTGTGTGGCGGATCTGCTGCATCGATGGCACAGCGGCGAGATGCACATCGATGTCCGTGGTGTGATATCAAATCATGAAGATCTCTCCGAATATGTGGGCTGGTACGGGTTGCCTTACTACCACATACCGACTCCCACCGACGACAAGGCTGCTGCGTTCCGGGCCATCGAAGAAGTTTTAGAAAAATTGCAACCGGAGGTTATCGTCCTCGCGAGATTTATGCAGATCCTCCCAACTTCTATCTGTCAGCAATACGCGTCCAGCATCATCAATATTCACCACAGCTTCCTGCCGTCGTTTGTCGGAGCGCGGCCTTATCATCAGGCCTCCGAGCGGGGTGTCAAGCTGATCGGGGCTACCTGTCACTACGTGACCGAGGAACTGGACGCGGGCCCCATTATTGAACAAGACGTGCTGCGCGTTCGGCATGACGACACAATCGAGGACTTGGTTCGACTCGGGCGCGACGTGGAACGCACGGTTCTGGCACGCGGCCTACGTTACCACCTCGAGGATCGCGTATTGATTCACGGACATAAGACGATTGTTTTCGATTAGTACACGGTGGATCGGCGAAGTTTTCAATAGATAAATAGCACTGCACGACTATTACTATTGATCGAGTTCCGCACAGCTGGTCGCTCATCACAATGTCAAACGACCCCCGATGCGGAGAATGTTAACGGAGTCGTATCAGGATAAGGTCTTTAATTGTTCTTTGAGTTCCGCCACTTCCGTTTCCAACTTACTGACCCTTTCTGTCAACTCAGATACACTGGCACGATCTGAACTACCCGCGGCCTTCGCGGCTTGTGCTTGGATAGCGTGGGCCTCAACGTCAACGGGACCGGAGAACAGGTGCATGTACTCTGAGTCCTTGCGCCCCGGCGTGCGGGGTAGCTTCACCACCAGCGGATCGCCCTCCCGCTCGATCAGGCCGGCGAGCGCCTCCACGACAGCGGCGTTATCGGCGAATACGTGCAGGCGCCCACTGCGCGCCCTCAGCTCCCCAGGCGTCTGCGGACCGCGCAGCAACAGCAGGCAGACTATCGCGAACTCAGGTGGGTAGAATTGGTAATCGCTGAATGTCGTGTTGCATAAGCGCTGTTTGTATTTCTCCACCCCACTTTTGAAATTTTCCTCTATGTGCACGAGATGTTTGGCTCCCAATTCGCGGGCGGTATGCTGCACCACGCCCTGTTCCAGCGACATCACCGGGTTGCGTCCGGACTTCTGGTTACAGGCATTGGTCAGAGCGTTGGGCGTCAGTGGATACTGATCCGGCGTGACGATGGATTTCTCCATCAGGCAGCCGATGATGCGGGCTTCGTTGACGGTTAAATTCGGCGGCACCGGTGGGTCCTTCTTAGTGCTGGATGTCTGTATATAGTTTCACAACTCGTGCCTCCTAGGCTACGCGGTATGGCCCACTTGATTATTAGATCTTATCGAAATCGCCGTGCCGGCCAAGGCCGTCCTTGAATCGCGCGGCCCCGGCAACCCCGTCTTTCACCAATGCCTCGCGGCCGTTGTACCACTCTTGGATGAGTGCGTCGCGGATTGCAAGGCCCTGACTTTTAATGGCGGAGCGCCGATCGCTGCGTACGCAAGTGGGCGGAAAGCGGGCGATGTCTTGGGCCAGCTGTTCCGCTTTGCTACGCGCTTCACCGTTGGGAACGACATATTCGCACAAGCCGATCCGTAAGCATTCTTCTGCAGGAACTTTGCGGCCGGTGAGAATGATTTCGAGGGCCCGGCCTTGGCCGACAATGCGCGGCAGCCGAACCGTACCGCCATCAATCAACGGCACACCCCAACGGCGGCAATACACCCCCAGATAGGCGTCCTCCTGCATCACCCGGAAATCACACCACAGCGCCAGCTCCATACCGCCCGCCACGGCGGGCCCGGCAATGGCGCCGATCACGGGCTTATCGAGTTCGAGCCGCGATGGCCCCAACGGACCGCGCGGAATCTCGCCGCCGTTGCCCCGCGGCCCCGCCGGCGGAATGTCGAGTTCGCCAAGTGGATGCTCCTCGTTGAGCGTGCTGACATACTTGAGATCCCATCCCGCGCAGAACGCCCCGCCCGCACCATAGAACACCGCGACCCGCGCCTCACGATCGGCATCGAATTCTAGAAAGGCCTGGGTTAATGCGTCGGCGCTAGTTGGGTCCATGGCGTTGCGCGCCTTCGGGCGATTGTGGATCACAGTCCACACGGCTCCGTTTTTCTCAACTTTGACGGTCATGATCGTTTCCCCCGTTTCAGGTTAGGTGGTGCGGGTTGACGGCGAGCATTGTGATCCGCGATTGCCCTTAAGTTCAAGCGAGAATTCAGGGGACACGATACTCAATTTGATGTGTGCTCGAGATAAGGAGACAAGAGAAAGAACTATTTTTCTAAAGATTAAAGAGCGGCCAAAAATAAATCTGTCCCCATTTGTGCCATTTGTGCTGCTATATTGGGTTCCGACCGAACAATGTCCCGGCTAAACTCATGTCATGTCGGAGCGCGCTCAACGAAAATTAGTAGCCATAGTCGCGGCGGACATAGCGGGCTACTCGCGCCTCATCGGTATGGACGAGGAAGGTACGCTTCGCGATCTTCGTGCGCATCGAGCCGAATTAATTGACCCGCTGTTTTCCGAGCATGGCGGTCGGATTGCTAACACCGCCGGTGATAGCTTGTTGTTAGAGTTTGCGAGCGTCGTAGATGCTGTTCGGTGTGTGCTCGCAATGCAGTGCGGGATGGCTGAGCGCAATACCGAGATCGATCAGGACAAGCAGATCCTATTCCGCGTCGGAATCAATGTCGGTGACGTAGTTGCCGAGGGTAACGATCTGCTCGGAGACGGCGTGAACATTGCTGCGCGTGTTGAATCGCTTGCCAAACCCGGGGGCATGGCCATTTCTGATGACGCTTATCGCCAAGTTCGAGATCGCCTCGACATCTCCTGGAGTGACGGCGGTGAATACGAGGTTAAGAACATTGCCCGCCCAGTGAAGGTGTGGCGCTGGGCGCCAGATGAGCCGCACAAAGATGCCGTCGCGGAAGCCGACGAGCAACCTTTATCACTCCCCGACAAACCCTCGATCGCAGTGCTGCCGTTCGACAACATGAGTGGTGACCCAGAGCAGGAGTACTTCGCGGACGGAATCACTGAAGACATTATCACCAGCATGTCCAAGGTCTCCAGCTTGTTCGTGATTGCGAGAAACTCCACCTTTACCTTCAAGGGTAAGCCGGTCAAGGTGCAAGATGTCGGTCGGGACTTGGGCGTGCGCTACGTACTAGAAGGCAGCGTTCGCAAGGCTGGCAGCCGAGTGCGGGTGACAGCCCAGTTAGTGGACGCACTAAATGGCCAGCATCTTTGGGCGGAACGCTATGACCGAGACTTGGATGATATTTTCTCTCTACAGGACGAACTAAGTCTTAAAATCGTTACCTCGGCGGCTGTGCGACTGAGCGAGCAGGACAGTCACCGCCTGATGCAGCGCAATACCGACAACGTCGATGCCTATGATCACCTGCTGCGCGGCCGGGATCATTTGCTAAGGCACACGCCCGAAGCAAACGCGCTGGCACTCGACCATTTCGAACGGGCCGCGGCACTCGATCCAGGTTATGCCGCGCCCTATGTGCATCTGGCCGAAACCCATTTGCAGCAGATGCAGCTCGGGTGGAGCCCCGACCCAACCGACCAGTTGGCCCATGCACTAGAGTGCGTAAAGCGAGCCATCGCCGTCGACGACGAATACGCACCCGCCCACGGCGTCCTGGGGCAGATCTATCTGTGGCGGAAGGATTATGAACGCGCCGTTATTGAGGGAGAATGCCGCGTCGCGCTCAATCCAGGCGATGCCGAAGGTATCGCGACGTTGGCTATGACGCTCGTGTTTGCAGGCGAACCCGAACGGGCTCTCGATGCCATGGCTCGGGCCATGCGCCTCGATCCGCAATACCCGTTTTGGCACCTGCATGTGGTCGGGCTCTGTCACTTCGCCCTCGAGCGCTACGATGACGCCATTGCTGCATTTCAGCGCTGCATCGTCAGGAACCCGGACTCCATGCCGCCGCACATGGTGCTCGCGGCCGCCGCCGC
Organism: uncultured Gammaproteobacteria bacterium; assembly: GCA_947259395.1. GTDB lineage: Bacteria > Pseudomonadota > Gammaproteobacteria > Arenicellales > JAANXG01 > CALZGZ01. The sequence goes on from CAMYMN010000007.1 coordinate 53,501, forward strand.
TCTGGTCGGCGATATGCAAACCGCAACGTCGGAATTGGCAGAGAGTAAACGGCTGAATCCCGATCTCAGTCTCACTTTCGTCAGCGAGCAAATACCCTACCGACGCGCCGAGGACATCGATCGTCTGGTCGCAGGCCTGAAAAAGGCCGGTCTGAAGGAGTAAAGTCGGGGACAGCGTACTCAATTCGATTTACGCTTGGGGCCGGGATTCTGTTTGCTCAGACCTCGGCGAATGCGCACAAATTTAGTGTAGTGTCCTCGGATTTCGGAGGGAATTATTTTTTCAGCAAGCCGGTTTAGGCTCACAAAATGAGGAGGTATACATGTACTACATGCTGTTTTATGACTATGTCGACAATTATTTAGAACGCCGGGATGCGTATAGAGACGCGCACCTGGCTGGGGCAAACCAAGCTTTGCAAAGTGGTGAGTTAAAGATGGCCGGGGCATTCTCCGATCGTCCTTATCGTGCGGCGCTGATATTTGACGTGGATGACGTCTCGGTGATCGAACGTTTTGTTGCAGATGATCCCTACGTACAAAACGGCCTGGTAACCGAATGGACCATTCGTCCCTGGAATGTGGTGATCGGGGGATAGTCGTACCCTCGTGAAATCGGGGGCAGAACTACGTTCGGAGCGACAGACAGATGTTCGGCACAACTGACAGCGCGCCGGTTTCCTCGCCGCGTATGGAACGACAGTTCAATGGTCGATAGATCGATGTCACATCAAGAGATATTGGAGTGAAAATCTCCCCTGCTGTGCGGGGACGAGTGTCACGATTGTCGTGGCAACATGCCGCTCCCATGGATGTCATCCCGACAAGCGTAGTGCGGAGGGATCTCAACCTGTTAAGTTGCCACCAGCATCCAAGACGGTGAGATTCCTCACTGCATTCGGAATGACATATAGATGCTCGGAATGACCCACGGTGGGTCGGATGCATCGCTGCGCTCGGGACGACTTCAAATTTTCGGAGTCAGGAAGCGACGGTGTTGAACTCCTCCTGCGCTCACAGCCGTTGATGGTGGGACCACCTTATAGGTGTTTGGTCTTTGTTGCCCAAGCCTCAGTCGCCTTCTCTATGTTTCCCGCCTGGTCCTGCCACCATTCATCACGAAATGCCTTGTTGACTTTCATGTAGAGCCTGCCGTCGACAATGGTCCAGGCCTCGGGGTCGGCTTTGACGATCACCCCACGGGTCATGGCGCCGGCACAAAGACCCCCGAATTACGGTGCATACCGCTCGGGCTCGGCGGCGAACAGATCGCGATGTTTAACGTTAGAAAATTGCCATCCGGTATCCTGCCGCTCAAACTCATAGTCCTTGCTGCCTTTCACGGGAGAATCGGTACCAAAGTACACTGCTATCGTTCCCCATCCCTCGCCACCGCCGGACGCTCGATCACGTACACCACACCACCGAGTAGCGACACAAATAAATCAGTGATAGACAGAGCGAAACCCAAGGCGAAGGCGTCGGTTGTGGACATCCCTGCCAAGGCGAACAAAGCAACGAAAATTCCTTCCCTCAAGCCAAAGCCTCCTATGGAGATCGGCAACATTATGAGTATCATCGATACAGGGATCAGCACAAAATAGTAAATTGCGGGAATCTGGATATCCAATGCTAGTGCCATCGTATAAACGCCTAGTACGCGCACGAGTTGCAACACTATCGACAAAGCGAAAGACAGCCATACAGTTGATCGAAATTGCTTATACTCGAGAAAACTGTGATATACGTTAAGCACCTTTTGCGAAAGGATCGACCCTAGCAGGCGTGGTAGATGCTTCTCGAGAAACATGACTAATTCGTCGCGCTGAAGTGAGTAGAGCAGTGCCCCCGTTATCAGTAGAACCGCCGCCAGGTAGACACCGATCTTTAATCCTTCTAATACCGCCCCGTAAAAAAGCAGACCGAAGCTTCCCATTAATAGCAATGCCCACAAGGCCAAGACTTTATCGATCAGAACCGATGAAGCGGCGATCGCACCACTTGCGATCTTCCGGTAAAGGTAATAACCTCGAACGACGTCAACGCCGATACTGGATGGCAAGAACAATCCCCAAAACTTGCCTATGAGGGTGATGACCAGCAGAGACCAGAGTGGAAGCACAACATTCTTGACTACCAACAATATGTGCCATTTGTAGGTAAATACGACGCGCTCAAGCAGTAACACCATCACATGGACGGCCAACCAGATATAATCAATCCCATACAATAAAGTCTGTACCCCACGCCAGTCGATCTGCGACAAGACAAACCCAAATAGGCACAAGCTCAGACCCAAGCGAACGATTTGCATGACGCTGGCGCGGGATCTCATAGCCTTCTCATCCGTTACGTATCGTTTCGTCGCACATGTCACAGTCCAATCGTCTAGGCCTCGACTATTCGCGTGACCTACTGTGATTCAATTTCAAGCACTGGGTCAACACCGTACCACACCGTGCCGGTGCGCAGTTCTCGGGCTCGATTAGTATAAGAACAATGAAGCATTTTTCTAAGGACTGCGGCTGCAAGAAGTCTTTGGCCAAGTAGTTGGAAATCTGGTGAGATTCCCGCCTCATGACCAGCGCTACGTAGCCGAGGATGCGCGGTGAAGCTTAGAGCTTGACCTAGCGGTTATGGGTTATCGGCGGGCGGTGCCGCCCCAACCAACCGGCCCCGGGGTAACAACATCCACGGCTCAGCGATGGTCCAGCCCGCCGCGACGTCAACCCTTCGCTCTTGAGTATAATCCCTCTAGCGCTCATCCATGTGCAGTCACACGGTCTTGTTCCGTTACGGATGGGCTTCCAAGGACCGTGGAGGTGGGGGGAGCCCCGTACGTTATAATCGCGTGCCGTCGCCGGCGGACACGCACACCAAAGCGCAGCGAAACTCAGTGAAGCAGATGAACGTAACTTCAAGTCGTTACCTGCCCAACATTCTTTTCGGGTGTTCAGTGGTGCTGTATATGCTGCTGATTCTACCTACAATCTCGGAGCACGGCGTTTCGTTTGATGAACGGGTCGATTTGTCTATTGCCGAGACTTATGCAACGGAGCATTTCGGCTGGCTGCGAGGTGTCGATCTGGATTCGATAAACGTACGCCTTCCAATGTACGTCTCCGGTATTGTATTCAAGCTGAGCGATGGAAACCCGTTGTTTTGGTCGCGCGCAATTAGCAGTTTGCTCGGCGTGGTGACATTGATTGCGGTTTACTTGTTCTGTGCCAAGCAATTCAATCGTGCCGTCGGTGTCGGAGCCTGTTTTATACTGGCAACTAGCCCCTACTATCTTGCATTCAGCAAGGTTGCTATGACCGAGAGTGATATTTACATAACATGCACAACCGCGTGGCTACTGCTATTTGTTGTCGCGCTGAGGGAAACAGCGTCGGTGAAGTGGGTCGCTGCCACAGGGATTTGCCTGGGATTGGCGCTCGCATCTAAAGCCTCCGCTTCCGCGCTGGTATTGGCGACTATCGTCACACTTTTGCTGCCTAACACCAAGGGACAAAGGGACGAGATGTCCGACGCTGTGACTACTTCGAGGCTTTTCCACTATGTGATATTGATAACCGCGACGTTGGTGGTGATTGCTGCAGGATGGTTATATATGGGCCGTGGGACCATAGAAGAAATACCGTTGGCATACGGTCAGCTGAGCAATAGAAGAGTGTTAGCTCATTACTTGGCCGCGTTGCTGCCATGGCTCACTGTGTTGTGGATTGCGTATCGTGACCGCAATCAGTCCATGAACAAATGGATGCAAGTTGCTGTCGTGCCGGGTATTGCAGTTACGACTTTCCTTCTAATACCTCCGGTGCACACAACTAATCCTGCCATTTTTGCTGCGCTTGTACAGCAGGTTATTGACAGCAATTCGTCTTTTAGTTGGACATTCGCTGGGGAAGCATTTGTTTTTCACGCTCTTGTAGTCTTCTTTAAACCCAGCATCATTGTCGGTGCACTTGTCTGGATAACCTTTATCAGTGCGTCGTGGCAGTCGCGGTATCGTCCAGAACTGAGAATTCCATTGCTATTTTTTGTAAGCTATTTCTCGTTTTTGGTTCTGAAAATGACGTGGGCGCAAACATATTACATGATGACGATGTTTCCAATCATCGCATTACTAATGGCTGATCAATTATATGTGTTATGGAACCGCTATCGCGTCACTGCACTAGTTACCGTTACCGGCGCCGCCGTAAGCGTTGTCGTCGATATTGTACTTACACATCCTGACTATCACCTGAATGGTTACCAATGGCTGGGCGCCCGCTATTTAGCTGGAAGGTCCACGATTGGTTACCGAGGTATCGTTCATACGCCCTCTGACGGGTTAAAACAAATGCTGTGCTGGAGTGTTGAAAACATTCCGGTAAGTGAGCGGGTGGTTTATTACATTGAAGATGAGCACATTCTGCGACCATTCATGAAAGAGTATCCGATACTAATGAAAAATGGCTTTAATCCATCCACCACCATCGACGAGGCAAATTATGTCCTCGTTCATATCAATAGTACCCTCGATGAGGGTCGTAAGAACGACAACCCAAGCGGAAGCGTGTTCAAGTATAACTACGATATTGACAAACTGCACCAGGACTTTAGGAAAGTTTTTTCCCTAAAGCGGGCTTTCGGTATCGAGGTTGCGGCTATCTGGTATCGGCAACGTCCTTATAATGTGGATCTTCAGGCCAACATCGATGGTTATCTCTCCGTGGAGACTGGCCTTACGCTGCATGCCACAGTTGAGTAAGGTCTATCTCAATGTCAGTCGTGTGACATCAGGGAATAGAACGATTCTTCATAATGTTGCGTCGTTGGATATAGCGAAAATCCCTTGGCCGTAGTCGCAGTGGCAGACATAAGATTCTTCACACGCTGCGCTCGTTCAGAATGACAAGCGTGGTTGTTTTCTTGAGTAGCAACGCGGGCCTGTCCTAAGCGTAGCTGAAGGAACATGGATCTTACCGTGTCCAAAACTTCCGCTGTTATCCAACACGGTAAGATTGCCAACTGGTTCGAGATGACGTCAAATTTACATCGTCAGCAGGCGACCGGTTCCGTCTCTTTCCGCGCCGACAGCCACGGAAGTCGGAGGTAGGTTACCTACGTTTGGTCTTTGCTGCCCAAGCCTCATTCGCCTTCTCTATGTTTGCCGCAGGGTCCTGACGCCATTCATCACGAAATGATTTGTTGACTTTCATGTACAGCCTGCCGTCGACGATGGTCCAGGCTTCGGGGTCGGCTTTGACGACCACCCCGCGCGTCATGGCGCCGGCACAAAGACCCCCGAATTGCGGGGCATACCGCTCGGGCTCGGCGGCAAACAGATCGCGATGTTTAACGTTCGAAAAATGCCATCGGGTATCCTGCCACTCAAACGCATAGTCCTTGCTACCTTTCACGGCTCGATCCTCGGTGAAATAAGCCACGCTGTCGTAGCCCTCGATGGCAACGTTGTCCGCGCCCTTATTGATTAAGGATTCACCGCTGTCGGCGCCTGCCGGCGAAACCCATAGAAACGTCGTCCATGCTGCCAACACAACCCATCGGGACACCGTTGTTAACGACTCGTAATACGTCATCATCTTTCCCTCCAATTAGACCTGCCAGACAGATGGTCTCACGACTCACCGTTTTAACTAAAGACCACAGCAATATGTAGACCTCTATCACGCGAATTGATTCCCCATCCATCGGTCAATTTGGCCCGTGCCGCACAGCAGCTATAGAACAGTAGTGCTTTCGCCACCCTCGCCTCGAGATGGCATTTGGCTGGTCCCCGGAATTGATCCCACAGGATGAGTCACCGTGTTACCGGCGCGAGAAAACGGCTAAACTCACTGGGCGAAGCCGTACTTCACCTAGCAACTGAAATATTGCGTACCAGCGCCTATTCCACCAGGCAAGAACACACAACGACGATCCTCTAGCTTCTGCGAATAACGCTGCAATGGATGAGAACAAGGTTGAGCGAAGACTTGCCGCGATCCTCCATGCCGACGTAGTTGGTTACAGTCGGCTGATGGGGCAAGACGAAGTGGGAACGCACCGCGTCCTAAGCGAGTCGCTTCATGCTATTACCGCCTTGATCGAGAGCCACGGAGGCAAGGTGATGAACCTGGCCGGCGATGCGGTGTTGGCGGATTTTCCCAGTGTGGTAGAGGCTTTGGCGTGCGCGGTGGATATCCAGCGTGACCTCAAATCTCGAAACGAGAATCGGCCGGATGACCGCAAGTTCGAGATGCGCATCGGACTAAATTTGGGTGATGTCATCGTCGACCACGACGACATCTATGGCGACGGCGTCAATGTAGCGGCGCGGCTGCAGGGTGTCGCGGAACCGGGCGGTATCTGCATTGCTCGCGCCGTATACGAGCAGGTCAAAGGCAAGATGGAGCTTGACTACGAATCCCTTGGGGACCAAGACGTCAAGAACATCGTCGAGCCGGTGGCTGCCTACCGGGTTCTTCTGGATCCCGAGTCCACCGGTGCGACGATCGGACAGAAAAAAACCCAACATAGGCGCTGGCGATTGGCTCCAGCAGCCATCGCCGGTGTCACGATCGTCGCTTTGCCCGCGATATTTTTCTGGAATTACTACCTGCCTTCGTCGCCCGCTGGGGTCGAACCTGATTCACAAAGTCTTGAGGCGCCGAAAACGCCAGCAAAACCCTCTATCGCGGTGTTGCCGTTCAAAAACTTAAGCGCCGACTCCGGGGATGAGTATTTTACCGATGGAATTACCGACGACATTATTACCGACCTGTCGAAATTTCGCGATTTGTTTGTCATCGCCAGCAACACCGTGTTTACCTACAAGGGCAAATCGGTCAATGTTCAGGAGGTAAGCCGGGAGCTGGGCGTACGCTATGTATTGGAGGGCAGCATACAAAAGGCCGGAGAGAAAATACGCGTTAACGTTCAGCTCATCGATGGCGCTAGCGGCCACCATCTTTGGGCCGAGCGCCTGGTTCGGGGCTCCGATGATTTGTTTGCGCTCCAGGACGAGATTGTAAGAACGATCGTCGCGACCATGGCGACAAAGGTCGATGCCGTGGAGCGCGAGCGTATCATGCGCAAGGGTACCAAGAGCCTGCAGGCCTACGACTATGTATTGCGTGGCCGGGAGTATCGTTCGCGCAATACCCGTGCCGCAAACGCCGAAGCGCAAAAATTATTCAGGAAAGCGATCGAACTCGATCCGCGCTATGGTGCCGCCTATGTCGACCTCGCCTGGTGCTATTTTAATACCGTAACGTTCGGCTGGTCGCAGGCTCCCAGCCAGGCGTTGGAACAGGTCCACGAGCTGGCCCAAAAGGCCTTGAGCCTCGAGGCATCCGACTACGGTGCGTACCGTTTGCTCGGGGTGGTGTATATCAAATGGATGCAATACGATCTCGCTATAAAAAATCTGACGCGGGCGCTGGAGCTGAATCCGAATGATGCCGACAGTCATGATGCTATGGGTGCGGCGCGGCTTTATTCCGGCCAGTCGCAGGCGGCGACCGAGTCGTTGGAGACTGCGATTCGCTTCGATCCCAGCCCGCGCCCGGATGTGTTCATACATCTGGGGCTCGCGTATTACCTGGCAGGACGCTACGACGATGCCATTGCAACGTTGCAACAAAGTCTGGAACGCACGCCAAATCTCACGGCCCACCACGTAATACTGGCCGCCGCCCACGCGCAAGCCGGCCACACCGCAGATGCCGAACGTGCTGCCAACAAAGTTCGTCGGCTCGATCCCTTTTTCGAGGTCGACTCGTTTGGTACTGCGTTCCGCAATGCCGCAGATCGCGACACGATCGCCGCAGGGTTGCGTAAAGCGGGACTCAAGTAGAAATCCTCGCTATGAAGCGAGGTGGTTAATCATAGGAAATCGTCTGTATCCGCAACGGCATCCCGCGTTGCTTTTTGTTCGTCCCCCACCGCTGTGGCCAGCCGCACCACCCGATCGTTAGCCAGGCGTAGTCGTTCACTTAGCCGCTCGATCAACCGGTGCGCCGCCGTCGGTTGTTCACTGATGAGCTGCACAAACTCCCAGCGTTCGAGCTGCTCGGCGGTAACCGGGCCGTTTGCGCGCGCTGATGCATTAGGCGGACGGCGTTCGATGATACTCATTTCGCCCAGGAACTCGACGGGCCTTACGCTTCCCAAAACTATCCGCTCGCCGGTGCGCTCGGTAAATATTTCGACTTCACCGGTGAGTATACGGTACACGAAATCGCTGGCTTCTCCTTCGCTTACGATCATTTCTCCATCTTGGAATTCGCACCACTGCATGGTTCATTCGCCTCTTGAATCAGATGGTGACGCACGACAAGGGTATGTGCTACTTGCGCCCGGTAAACGCGATGTCGGCATGATATACGGCGACAGAAATATTTTCATGAGAATATATGTCCCCATCGTTACCCGCGTGGTGTCACTCACGCCAGTGGGGCGGATACGTGGCATCAAAACCTGGCAATGCCTCGATACGGCTGCACCATTGCGCCAAGCGGGGATAGCGTTCGGCGAACGGCAACAACCGCAGATCAAGGCCAGTCGCAGCAGGTTTGCCGGCGGCACGAAGCAGCGCGGCGATGATTGGGTACAAGCTTATATCGGCGGCGCTGGTCGCATCACCGACCAGCCAGGTATTTACTCGTGACTCCAGATTCTGAAGTTCCGTGCGCACGCGCTCAGCGCGCGCATTAAGCGACTCTTTCCTTCCTGCCACCGAGTCAACGAACAGTGCGCGCGTGATCCAACCAGTTTCCGGAACCAGATAATTCTCGATTTCATCGATTTTTTGATTAATGCGCGCTTCGTCGACATGGTTACGACCAAACAGGGGTGGCTCCGGGAAACAGCGATCGATATAGCGAACGATAGCCATCGATTCACCCATGGTCAGCTCACCATCGCGCAACGCCGGGACCTTGCCACGCGGATTGACCGACAGGAATTCCGCGTTCGTGAGTTCGCCCTTTGACACTTCGAGCAAACGCGATACGAATGGCGCACCCTTGAGCGCCAGCGCCAACAGGACCCGCCATGCGTATGGACTGCCGCTGATCCAGAAGAGTTCAAGAGGCGGCGCTTCAGACCTATCGTCGGACATCATTACTTGTTGGCCTCACTGAAATATAGCGGGACGGTTCTATTGGTAAGACTTATTCTGAAAAAAATAAGTCGGTCCCCATTGCTGTCCCATTAACAAGTAGTGCCAGCAATTTATGTCATTCCGAACGCAGTGAGGAATCCGACCTGTCGTTGGTCGTCCCGAGCGTAAGCGAGGGATCTTTCGTGTTGAATGACGGTAGCTACCCTTAACACGGTAAGATCCCTCGTTGCTGCGCATCTCGGGATGACAGAAGCAAAGTACGCCTCGGGATGACGCCTGTGGGAGTGGCTTTCCTGGGCCAAACTGATGATTCTTACTAGCGGATATCACCACGAGCTTGGTTTCATGTCTCTATATGTTGTGGTATCGGCCAAGACGTTTATAGATGAAGGATTATTGACGCTGACCTTTCCACTTAGTCGGACAGCAGTGAGTCGGTCCCCAATTTTCATTTTGTTGTTGTGTTTATCGTTTCGGGTCGGGGCGTCGATACAGTCCCGAACAGGCGGCAATCAAGGTGTATTGCTTGAACCGCCGATTGGTTTCTTCTTCGAACTCCGATACCGTCGTTTTGTCTTTCGGTTCAAAAAAACAAGTGGGGTCTTCGCCCATGTAGTCCCCGTTGTGATACAAGGCCATGGCGCGACAACCGCCGCAGGTGTATTGATAGCGGCAGCGCCCGCATTTGCCCTTCAGTTTGCTGCGATCGGTTATGGTGGCGAACAGCTCACTGTCGTTCACCAGTTGATCCAGGGGCGCGTCCCGCACGTTGCCTGCGGACAGCGAATCCACCAGCACCGGGCACACCGAAACGTCCCCCTCGGCGTTGACCGTCAGCCAATGCCCGCACCAGCAGCCAATCGATGGATTGCGAGGGACGGTGTTGCTGCGTGCGCCGCCGGAGATGCTTGCGTGGACTTCCGGCGCCAGGAAATAGGGGGTGTAACTGACGTAACCGTTGACGTGTGCTCTCAAAACGGGATGGAAATGATCTTGAAGATCCTCGCGAGTGAAACGGGCCGCCTCCCAACATCCGTGCCCGGAACCGCGGGGTACGAACGGTGCTCGATTGTAGGAAATATCATTGTCGACCAAGTACTGCACGGTTTTGTCAAACGTGTCGGTGTTGAACTTTCCCAGGGTAACGATGACGTGCCGGCTCAGTCCCAGTTCCTTGCATGATTCCAGCACCTCGAGCGTGCGGTCGACTTCGGCATCGCGGGTTTCTCGATTGCTGTCATCAAGTGCGTTGATCCCGACGGCGATCGTGCCCCGCCCGTCGGTCGCATCCCGGATTCTCTCCAGTACCTTTCGATTAAGCTTCTTGCAATTGCTGCAGACGTTGGAACGCATCCCTAGGTCGGTCGCCATGCGCAGAAGTTCAAATGCATCACGCCGCACGAGGAACTCGCCACCACTCCACACCACTGCCACCGTATTGAGCTTTTTGGCCGGGACGAGTACACGATGGTAGATTTCATCGGCGGTCAGTTCCTTGGGCTTACTTTCCCGAACCCGCTGTTTGTCGTTGCTACCGGTCATGCACATCGCACAGCTCAGGTTGCAGCGTCGCGTAGCCTCGAAGTACAGCATAGAAAACGAGTACGGCGTCGCAGGCCCGGATTGTGCCGCTTCTGCGTTTTTGCGTGTCAGGTTACCACTGATCTTGTCTACCACTCGGTCTCCTTGCCGTGCAAATCGACAGGATGAAGAGCTTAATTGTAGCGAAATACTGTTTCCAAAATAAGGGTAAGCCCATTGTCTATACCAATCACCGCTGAACCCGACGCCGACTTAACAGCGGACTGTCTACGGTGCAATGAAAATAAATTAAGTGACGGGCAAAACCAACCCACCGCAATGACGCTTAGTCCGGCAGGCCCGCCATACTGAGGCCGCCGACGAATTTCTCCAAAATTTCCGGAGATGAATAGGGCAGGGTTCGTCTGAGTACGGACCCGCAAATATCCGGTTGCAGTTCTCTAAGTTGCTCCAGCACCGCCTGCGCCTTGGTTATTTGGTCACGTCGGGCCAGCGCGGCGCACTGCAGCCGGTAAGCGGAGATGAAGCCGGGCCGTAGCCGCGTACACTCGAGTGCACAACGCTCGGCCTCCGCATAGCGGTCAGCCAAATAGTGCGCGAGGCCAATCGACGCGATGAATATGACATTGTGCGGGTCTTTAGGACTCAGTCGCAGCGCTAGATTGGCATCGGCAATCGCTTGTTCGGAAAGCCCAGCATGTGCCTTCGCGAACGCGCGCCATCCGTAAGCGGCAGCAAAGTTCGGACTCAGGTCTATGGCTTTGGTGTATTTCGATATGGCTTCATCGATGTTGCGGTTCATCGCGTGCATATAGCCAAGGGCAATATGCGCCCACGCGTCTTGGTCATCGAGATCATAGGCCTTTTGCGCTAGCTTCCCCGCCCTCTCGCGTACCGACGCAAAGTCCGTCCAACCCATATGGCTCGCAAACAGCAACGCGAACGCCAGCATGCTGTGTGCCGGGCCGTATTGCGGATACTTTTTCGTTGCTGCCTCGAGCAGCGCAATGGCTTTCGCGTTATCGTCCCTGGTCATGTGCCAGAAAGCGGAAACCGCTTGCATTACCATGTCCCATGCATCCAGATCGTGTTCGGAACGACTTCGAGCACGTAAGCCTTCTGCCGCGAGGATCGCCGGCTCGATTGCGCCCGCGACGTCTTCCGTTATTTCGTCCTGCACCGCAAATATGTCTGTCAGATCGCGATCGTATCGCTCCGCCCACAGATGTGCCGAGGTCTGCGCATCGATCAACTGGGCAGTGATTCGCACCTTGTTCGCTGCCTTGCGCACGCTACCCTCGAGTATGTAACGTACGCCAAGTTCCTCCGAGACTTGACGAACGTCCACGGCTCTACCGCGGTAAACAAACGAAGAATTCCGGGCAATAACGAACAGCCAGTGTATTCGTGAGAGATTGGTAATAATGTCTTCGGTGATGCCATCGGAGAAATACTCCTGCTCCGCGTCGCCGGACATATTGTCAAAAGGCAGCACCGCAATGGACGGCTTATCCGGCAGCGCGAACGGCTCTTCGCCAGATGTGGTCGTCGCCGCTTCGCCGGCGTTCGACCATTGCCACACCCGCACCGGACGCGTGATGTTTTTCAATTCCTGATCACCGGTATCAATGAACGAGGCGTCAATGCTTCCGACAATATTATCGTGTGCGGTGCCGGAGATGGTGATGCCCCCGGCTTCGCCGATTTCCTGCAGCCGAGCCGCGATATTCACGCCATCACCGAAGATGTCGTTACCCTCAACAATCACATCGCCCAAGTGGATGCCGATGCGGAAGCGGATGGCGTAATCGCCCGCGACGTCGGCATTGCGTTCCGCCATGCCCTGCTGCATAGCAATGGTGCATGCAACGGCCTCGACGACGCTGGGAAATTCCAGCAGCAAACCATCGCCCATCGTCTTGACAATGCGTCCGCCGTGTTCGGCGATCAGCGGGTCGATCAAATCGGTGCGGTGGGCGCGCAGGGCGTTGAGCGTGCCGCCCTCATCTTCACCCATAAGGCGTGAATACCCAACCACATCGGCGGAGACGATAGCCGCCAATCTGCGCACAGTGCTTTCGGACATGACCGGATTTTAGCGGAGGCACCAGGATTCAGGAACAGTAAATCGGAAGCGATCCACGCACGGGGTTCGACGCCAATGCGGTCAGATCCGTATTGACTTTGGTAGCGATGTTTGACCACGGGCTAATGGGTCAGACCCCATTAGTTCGGTTTGACCTATCTGGTGTCATCCATCACCGTTGTGCTAAGTTACGCGGCGGTTTTGGGGCGCGCATTATAATTATTGTGTGCCATTGAGGCGTTAACGATCTAAAACATCATCGGGATGTCGTATTCCAACCCATCCTAGGAGAAGCACATTTTATACTCGGTTAGATGGGATCAATGATATGCGAAAAACAATGAAGACAAAGACATTAATCAGCGCTGCGGCTGTTCTCGTTGCCGCGGGTATCAGCGGCTGTACCAGCACCTATCTCATTCGGGGTGCGGGCGGTACGACATGCGCGAGTGTCGTGCGCAATTTGAATGAGAATGCCCAGCACCGCCATGTCTATAACGCCTGGTTGTCAGGCTATTTGACACGCTACAACTATGAGCACGATAGAAAACTTGGCAGCGGATTTCACGACCAGGCGTTGATCGACACCGCACTCCAATACTGTAACCAGAATCCGTTGGACAATTTCGACAAAGCGGCGGAATACGTTATCGAACAACTCAAAGCGAAGGGTTAGCCCGCATTTGTTGTCAAGCACCCCGGTGTGGCCTGAAGGAAAACACCTTACCACTGTGGAATTAAAATAAACCTGCCCGCTAACAGGGCGCATGTCGGTCAATACGGTATATGGGAAATGCATAAAAACTGGTTACAGGACCAGTGGTTAAGATTTACGCCAGTCACGAAATACTCGCTGCAGCCCCATGCGGGAAGACAGAATAGAAAAACATTGATGGCAATCAATGCCGCACGGCATTGGATCTGATAAACAAGTCATTCGCCCTGGTGATGTAGGTATCCGGGGCGGCAAGTTCCCTAGGATTCTCTACGTGAGCGAGAGTCGAAGGAGTGATTATGGTGGACATTAGTCTTGTTGATGTGACGGTGCATTTTGACGCTGATCTGAGTGCGAACGTGCGTGGCGATATCGAAAATGCAATCCGGGCGCTGGACGGCGTAGTGAGTGTGCGTATGCCCGAGGACAAGCCGCATCTGGCGGTGGTTGAATACAATCCAGAGCGCGTGAATTCCCAGACAATTCTTGAGTGCGCCACGAAGCAAGACGGACACGCAGAATTGGTGGGCCTGTAGGCCGACAAAAAAAGGATTAACTGCATCACAAAATTGGGATTGAGTGGCGCATGATGGTCACCAAGCTTGGCCGCTGCGTTGGGGGGGTGTGTGCGCGATTCATTCATAATTTGCTGCAACTCGATGGATAGTGAACTCAGGGGTCAGAGGGGGCCTGACGCCCTGAGTCATCGTCCCAATTGGTCCCAGCGACCGCTCCTCCCTCGTCTATACTGACTCTTAGAAAGGCTGCGGTTAAGTGACGACCGCAGCCACGCGGATCACACGCCAAATTGAACCGGTATGGTGAGGATTACATATCCTAGAGCGGGGAGAGGTATGCCTGATTGTGGTGGTTTGACCGATGCTGAGATGATCACAAAGGTTGCGGATACCCTGGGCATCAGTGAATTCAAGCTATTCGAATCGGCGTATGTGGACTGGTACAAACGACCCGCCAGCGAGCGTGAACTAGAATCGTACTTTGTCCGTTACTTGTTCTATCAAGAAGCACCGAGTTGGGTTCGCCACTACGCGCGAACTAAGGAGCGCGAATTAGGACCAAATGGTGGCATCTGCGGGCCGGTACTGTGGTTCTGCGTCGTGAACCTGTTGCTGCTGTGGGCAATCCTCATTCGATGCTCGCTGGGGATAACTGGAAAAGACACCTTTCTCGCTGCGTAATCTTCAAACCGTTGTTGCCTGGTAGTGACCAGTTCGACCAATAACCGGGCTAAGCGTCTGTCCTGTCGGCGATACTCTCCGGGTCTCATCTACCGAGCGTGGTCGCATATTCAAAAAACAACGGGACAGATTTATCCTTGAGAACATAGTGCTGTCCCCGTTGGTCGCACACTTCAAAGTTGGGCGGCTTCAACTGGATAAGAGCAAAGCTTTATACTCTGAAGGCGTACGTTGCCCTGCGAAATGGGGGGAGGATACATCATGCCGATGGCGGCTCTCATCCACGACAAGGGAGATCCCAGTGTTTTTCGCTGGGAGCCTATCGTCATTCCACGCCCAGGTCCTGGCGAGGTGGTACTGCGCCACACCGCCATCGGCGTGAACTACGCCGATACTTATCATCGGCGCGGCATCGACCATCCGTGGAAGGTGCCGCCGTTACCCTGCGTGCTCGGATTCGAGGCGGTGGGGATTATCAAAGAGGTCGGAACCGAGGTTCCTGATTTCTCCATCGGAGATCGGGTGGTCTACGGTGTTCCGCCGCTGGGAGCCTACAGCGAAGAACGCGTCTACCCCGCCGAGCACCTGATGAAGCTCCCCGATTCCTTGAGCGACGAGGTGGCGGCGGCCAGCTTCATGAAAGGTATCACCGCGCAATATCTCATTCGCCGCACCTATGCGGTTAAATCGGGGGATTGGGTCCTGGTGCATGCGGCCGCAGGAGGGATGGGACTCATTCTGTGCCAGTGGTGTAAACACCTCGGTGCGCACGTCATCGGCACCGTGAGTACGGACGAGAAGGCCGCCCTCGCCAAGGCTAATGGCTGCGACTATCCAATCTTCTATCGCCGGGAAGATTTCGCCGAACGGGTTCGCGAGATCACACACGGTGATGGTGTACATGTGGTCTACGAGTCGATCGGCAAAGACACATTGCAAAAATCACTGGACTGTCTGCGCCCGCTAGGCATGTGTGCGGCCTATGGTCATGCGTCCGGAAAGCCTGATCCAATTGATGTCGTCAACGACTTGGGGGCCAGGGGGTCATTATTCATCACCCGGCCCGCGGTGATGCATTACATGGCGAAACGCGAAGACATGGTGGCTGCGGCGACCGAGCTGTTCGGCGTCCTCGCTTCGGGAGCGGTCAAAGTGTACGTGAATTACCGCTATCCGCTGCGTGAGGTTGCCAACGCGCATGCCGCGATCGAGTCAGGGAAAACGATGGGCTCAACCATACTGCTCGTCGATTAGCGGGCCAGATCGATAAATCTTTTCTCGTTATCTCCGCTCAGGCCGGCAGACCCGCCTCGATCAGCCCGTTGGTGAAGCGCTCCCAGTGGGCGGGATCCTGAAACGCCCAGGGTCTGAGATCGCCGACGCGACAATCCGGGCACCCGTCGAGCAGGCGTTGGGCGGCTTTGACTGCTGCGTCGGCCTGCCC
>CAMYMN010000008.1 GCA_947259395.1 uncultured Gammaproteobacteria bacterium
TCACGGTGTTGGATGCTAGTGACGACCCTAATACGATTAGATCCTTCGGCTAACGCCTCAGGATGACAAATTGTTGGACGCCTCAGGATGACAAATTGTTGGACGCCTCGGGATGACAGGAAGGAAAAGCGCCTCGGGATCACCGGTCCAAGAGCGCCGCGAAAATCAATGGGGCCGGCGTCGAGAGTTCCGGCCCCATGTATGCGTTAGCGTTTCCAGCAGGTATCCGGTGTCTTCGCCCCGTTGCTGCGCAGGTTCATGGTGGTGCAGCCGGTGTCTTGATCCTGCGGGGCGTTGGCCGTCGCGGTGAGTGTGTAGCTGCTCAACGAGTTGCTTGGAATTGTCAGGTTGTAATACCCGTCGGGCGATGAGCCTGCGTGTTTCAGATTGGTAATGTCGGTCGCGTATTGGAATTTCTGCGTGTAGTAACGTTCCTGAAGGTTCGCCATTTCGGTCAGTCCGGTCATCGCATCCGCACGGCGGGTGCGGCGCACATGATCGACGTAGCTCGGATAAGCGATACTGATCAGGATCGACAACACCACTAGCACCACCATCAGCTCGATCAGGGTGATGCCGCGGGATTTAATTTTCATCAGCTTCGTCCCCATCAATATTTACGACTATTTATTGATCAAGATCTCATGCCATGAAGTGCGCGACCCCGGCTCTGCTACGGGATTGACCTCGGTGCGGGTCAGCGACAGGTTGCTGTTGCCGGTGTGGATGCTGACCACGCCCTCACCACTGCCGGTACCGGCATGGAACACTGGTTCCATCGCCCGTCCTGCCCCGAGATCCGCGCGCGTCGCGGTGACACCGGCGCCATTGACCAAGTCGGGCACCAGCACCCCAGGATGTCCGGTACCGGTCTTGTAGTACACGACATTGAGCCCGCTCTCGCCCAGGGGTTCGCACAATTCCTCTGACGGCGTGAAGTCGGCATATACCAGCGCACCGCCGGTGACGCCGGCCTTGCTGAGATTTCGCGTACTGGGGTCGCCGCCCCCAGACTGTATCAGCTCGTGATACCAGCCTGCTTTGTTTTGCTCTATGAACTGCTCGAGGTCAAGGAAGGTGTCGAGCGTGTTGCCGTCGATGATCACCGAACCGCCACCGCTGTCTTGGATGACGCCGTTTCCGTCTTCATTACCGTCATTGATGTCGGTAAACACCTCGATATCAGTGACGTCCACCAGATCGTCCCTTGACACCTCAGCGAAGGTGACGACCCCGCTGCCGTTGACCGGCTCGAGAATGCCATAGAACGACTGTTGATGATCGCTGAGCTTATCGTCCTTGACTTCATAGCGGCCGCTGCCGGCATACACCCAGATACGGCCGTTATCGTCGCGGCTCAAGGTCGGCGCATTCATGAACGGTTGGTTGGGACGCTCCAGCGAGTCCGGGCTGATTGCTGGATCACCGGGATCCAACAACAGCTTGAAGCTGTTTGCTATGCTGAGTCCGCCGTTGATGCGCTTCCAGCGGTAGAGTTTACCGCTCGGGGCGTCGGGCGTCCCGCCAACGATGCCGAAATACCAGGCGTCGGTGCGATACTTCGGGTCGGTGAAAAAATCGTCACCGGCCTGGAAGATATCGAAATCGGCGCCGGTGACGTCACCGACGAAACTATTGGTGAGCCCGAGATCCACCGGCCAGTTGGCGCGCATTTTCTTACCGCGAAGGTTGTAGTTATATAGATGCGCGTTCTGGCTGCTGGTGAAATCGCTAACGTTGGTCGGACCGGATCCGAATGCGAGGAACCAGGTGTTCTTACCTAGTACGCCATCATAACGGAATATGACGTCGGGACTGCTGGTGGTAAATCCAAGATTCGGGTCGGTGATTTCCGCCAGCAGTTTCGGTGGGGCTTCCGGATTGCTGATGTCCATCACCACATACGCCGAGCGCATGATCAAGGTCGGGGTAACCCCATCCTGATCATGATCGATTTCGAAGTCACCGCCGCCGAGGCGCATGCCGACGACCAGGACCGTACCCCAGCCCCCGGGGTGGATGCACGAACTCGGCACGATGGCGTCAGGATCCATCTCGTCCGCCGGGCACGATCCCTCTTTGTTGAAGATCTTGGCATCGAAGGCCTGGGGCTTGCCGTCCACGTAGTACACGTGGGGGTAGTCGGTATTTTTCAACCACTGTAGATGCGGCAGCAGATTCATCGGCGCGTAGGCCCACAATTCGCTGCCCAACTTGTGAGCAGTCTCGCCGGCGTTGCTCGTCTTGTAACGGCGTGTCGCCTCGTCGAAGAAACCGCCGTTGAAGGCTTGGATGAGCCCGCCGTTTGTGCCGGCGATGACCACCAGGCGGCGATCTTGATGGCGCGGCTTGTACTGTGTGTACGACGGGTCGCCCTGGATGATATCGAAATTATCCCGTGGCGGACCGACGGGCAGCGCCGGTGAGTGGACGATATCCGACAGCCGCCAGGTTTCCAGCGCAGTGGTCGAGGTGTCGAAATCAGCGCTGCGGTTGCGAAAGCCGGGTACGGTGCTGTCACCACGGATGAATCTCACCACGTTCTGAGCCACGGCCTGGCTGGGTACGCCGAAGAAGCCGAAGTTGGTAGCGGTCACCGATGCGGTGGTAAACGGTTTGACCTCCGACGCCGCGACATTGCCATTGGGCGTGGCGCCCGCGTCCATCCATGTGAAGATATAGCGGCCGGTCGATGCGAGGTCGCCGTAAGCGCGTTGGGTGTTGGCCTGGGCGTCGGTGAGCTCGTAAAGCTGTTCGCCGGCATTCCAGATCGGCTTGAAGTCCGCAAGATCGTGCTCTGTTTCTCCGGACTTCACGAACACGTCGTCATCGGAGCTGTTCTCGCGTACCAGGATGGTTTTTTCCTGAACTGGGTCATATTTGAACTGGATCACCTTGTCGGTCGTGTAGCCATCCAAGATCGCATCGCCGTCGGCGTCTTCGCGCAGCAGGCCGAAGTCGTCAATGAACATCGCCATGATATTGCCGATCCAGCGCACCTTATTGAATGATGCGTCCTGAAATTCCGGTTGATACTGAGCCTGGAACAGGGCGCCGAATCCTTGGGAGCTGTTGGCGATGACCGCCGCGGCCGAACCGGCTTGCGCCGACTTGGACAACAGATCTTCGAACACCCGGGTAAGCGAATTGACCAACTCGGTCGGATTGCTGACCAGAAAATACTTGTCGGGAAGTCCGTCCGGCGTGTTGTTGTTGGGGTCAAAATTGTCCTTCTCGTCCCACTCGTCCTGCTGGTCGGGGAGATCGTTGCCGTTCTTGTCCTCGAACGAGCCCCACTTGGCGGCATAATACAGCGGCAGCTCGAGGATCCCCGCGTTAGCGGTGCCAATGGTATAGGTGTGCGAGCTCGGGGGGATGGGAACACCCGCCGGAGGTGGAGCGTCCAAATCCGGCCCAAATCCGAGCACGCTGGCGGGAGCGCCACAAAACGTCGGGTTGTCGTTATTGGGACAACCCGGCACCCCGGTGGCATCGGTTTGCGACACGCCGTCAGGGCCGGTGCGGTTGGGATACTTGAAATTATTTATTCCCGAATGGACATGAAAGCCGTCTTGACTGGCAGTGCCGGCAATCACATAGCCGAAGCCCAACGGGTGCGGGGTTGATTTCGTGTGCACATCGGTGGTGACGGTGATCTGGTTGGTGGCGGTGTTGACGGCGTACTCGATGGTGCCCCACATGTCCTGGTCATAATCGCCGCCGGCCTCGCTGTCTTCCCAGTTGACGTAGAACTTGCCGCTGGTCGCGGTCTTACTGACCACCTTGAAGTCAACCAGCGTGCAGCTGCCTTGGGGCGAGCTGAGGTTGATGATCGGATTGTAATTAATACATGCCGGTAGTATCCCGACGACGCTATTGCTGTTGGGCACGTCGACAATGATCCTGGGGGTGGAGGGCGACAAGGTGACGCCGTAGGTATCGATCACCTGGCTGCCGTCGATCCCGGAATACTGGTCGGTGATATGCGCCTCGTAGGCCAGGCCGGAGATCTTGTAGGAGCCGCCGACCCGCGGCGCCTCGGGACAGATTCCGGCGGCATCGGCAAAGTCACCGACGGTCTTGGCGGTGCACAACTGATTGTTGTCGGCGCCGTTCTCGCCGATGAAAAAATCGTTGCCCTGGATGCTCTCTTCCACGCCGATGGCGTTGGTTTGACTGCTCGCCTCGGACTCCATATCGGGTAACGCGCCGCTGTCTTTGGAGGAGTAACTGGCGTTGAAGCTGACGATATTCAGCGAGGCACAGGCGTTGTCGGCGGTAATGAGATCACTGTTGTCCCACGATGCGGTGGTGAGACCATTGATGTAGTTGTCGTCTGCGGCTTGATAGGCGGCGATGCGGCTGCTCTTGCCGCTCAGATAGCGGATGCCTTCTAAGAAGATTTCGGTCTGCGGGTTGCCCCAGTTGCTGCACTGGCCCTCGGGAAAGTCGCTCAAGCCGAAGGTGCACTGGTCGCCGCCGTTCGCGAGGCTGTCCAGATAATGCCCGCGCCGGAAATTGTATCCATAGATGCGAAACGTGTTGAGGGTCTTGATGATGCCATCGGTATTCAAAAACTCGCCGGTGGTCTGATTGATCTCGCTATCGATGGACACCACGTTCTTGCGCAGCACGCCGCCGGAAAGGTTCTTTTCGTAGCTGCCGGTGACCAAGCCAAAGGAGATACTGTTGTCGCCGCCGAAGTCTTGCAGCAGTCCCGCCGGCTTGAAGTTCGGAGTACCCGAAGCGGGGTACTCGCGGCAATTCTCGGTGCCGATTAGGCCGCTCACACAGGCTTCCACGCGGACGTTGAAATCCGGTCCGGCGCCGCCCGATATGGATAGTCCGTCTGCGCTATTCGACGGTGAGTCGCTATGGGCAAAGATGCCCGACAGCGCGGAGTCGTTGGCATTCTTGACGTTGGATTTTTCTTCGATCCAACGGCACTGCCAGCGCTCATTGGCGTTCCATAAAGAGAAATTCCCCTCGGCCACTCGCATCAGCGGCGGATAGGTGACAGTGTCCACGTCCTGGGAATAGAAATCGGAGCCGGGATTGCCGACATTGGTGGTGTTACAGATGGAAATCCCTTGATCTTCCGCGGCCGGTGGGGTGCTGGACCCCGCATGGGGCGGATCGAACGGCGTAAGCCGGGCGATATCCGGACCATTGTAGTACTTTACCGAGCTGTGGGCGTCGTTGGGCAGAAACACGCGCTCGAGCACGGTCTGACTTGAGGTGTCGGTGCTGCGTTTGCCGCCGTACAACACCTTGCGCACGATATCCATGCGGTGCATGGTGCCCCAGTTTAGAAAGTTGCCGCTCCAGTCGCCGGCAACGCCGTCGCAGTACTTGTTGGTGGTCTCTGCCGCTGGCGCAAAATAGCCGCTGCCGCTGTCGTACGAATAACACTTGGTGTAATCGAAATAACCGTAGTAATCGATGGCATGGTTATAAGTGAGATCGAGGGTCCCATCATTATTGAGGTCCGAATAATCGTCATAGGCCTTGTAGTAGAGCTGATGATCGTTGGACAGGGTCAACATCGCCAGTGGCGGCGCGGAAAACGCGCTGTCAATGGGGGTTGAGAAAAAATCCGACATCTTTTCGCCGGCGGCGTGCGCAACCTGGCTGCTCGATAGCGGAACCAGCGCCATGAGTGCCGGTACGGCGCCGAGGGCGAGGCCCAATAATCCGGAAACGAGCCGTCGATAAACGGATGTCTGCTTGGAGAATTTTGCTGCAGTTTTCATAGCACTACCACCTAGTCTGTTTGCCTTCACTCAGCAAAGCCCGTTTCGTTTGCGATACGTGCTTTGCAGGCGTATCCGCGCCTGACTGCTGCGTCCGGCCGCGGTTGTCGTAATTCGGAACTTGTCGAACTTCACTGCGGTGCCCAGTTCCTCGCCGGGAACCGTCGGATCGCAGGCGATGTCGTTGTATTCAATAATGTATTTCGGCAGCTCCGCCAGTTTGTCACCTAATTTTGCGGCACTGCCGCTGCCCCCTGGCGTGTAGTCACCGAATTTCCGGTGTTTGCTGCTGGTGTCCCACACGTCGAGGGAGGGGTTTTCCCACACCGGTGTGGTGCCGGTGCCCGCCGGCGGCAGGCACAGGCCGTTGGTGCACGCGGCATCGAAGCCGACGCCAGCGGTCATATTGGTTTCTACGTCGAACTCGGCATCGCGAAGCCCTGACTCGCCGGCCTGGAACGCGTAATTGCGGTCGAGCATATTGCGCGCCATGATTTCCTGGAGGTTGCCGCTGGACATCGAAGTGACGCCAATGATGGTCAACATCAGCAGCATAATGAGCGCGACCGCCATGACCACGCCGTGCTGGTGTCGCGGTCCAATGACTGGGTAGGTCGGTTTACGCTGGCGCGTGTAGGGTATCGTGTTCATAACGCTCGATTCCGCAGTTGCACGGTGGCTTGGAACTGCCGGTCGGGGCGGTCTTTGAGCTTCGCCGTGGCCTGTGAGGAGAGGGTCTCGTCGCCGGGATCTACGGACACCAGCATACGCAACACAATCACGCCCGGCCATTCGGCCGCACCGGGCAGTTTGTTCGAGGATGACTTGTGGTCAGTGTAGCGGATGGTACCGGTACTGGTAAGGATGCCGTATTCGATCATGAGATTGCTGACCCCTTGGACCAGGGGTGCCTTGGTGGCAGCGCCGGCATTGACACTGGTGCCGCAATACAAAGATGGTGGGTCACCAGCGTTCGCGCTACCGACCGAAAACGTTGCCGTGACTTGGTCGTTCTTGTCGACGGCACCACCCGCGCAATCACGCATTCCATTATATGGTACCGTGTATTTCACATGGATGGCATGGGAATTTGCGACCTGGACGGCGGGTAGCTCGTTGTTACCCGCGAAACCGGCGCCGCAATTCGTGCCCTCGATACAGCCGTCCACGGAGTCGGCGATTGACGGGAGCAACGCCAGCTTCTCATCCTCGTTATCTGGCCGGTAATCGGCGAGCCGCAGGTAGCGAGTCAAGATGTCGGTCGAGAAACGTGCGTTCTCCTGGGTGCGCGACATCGCCTCGTTGGTGTTGTAGCTGGTCTTGCCGGCGATATACATACCCACCAAGCCGGTGATCAGGAACATGCCGATGGCGATCGCCACCATGAACTCGGAGATCGAAAAACCGCGTTGCCATTTCAGAGGCGCGCGGCTCACGGCGAGAACTCCAAGCGGAAACACGTCAACCCCGCACTGCTGAGCGTACCGCAGCTCTCGACTACCTCTTGTTTACCACTTTCAAACTTCGTTTGTAGACTTGCCTTAGACTCCAACCAGCCGACATCGATTCGGAAGATCGGCGCCTCGTTGGTCACTGCTACCGGCAGCACATTTACCACCCCCTCGCCGCTGGGTAACACCCGGGCGATTTCCTCGTTCCATCTGTCCCCGTCGATGGCTCCTAACTGAGCAGCGGTGCACCCGCTGGCGAGGCAAGTACTGTCCACACTGCCGGAAACGGGCAGACTGTCATAGGAACCCGCGTTGACCCCGGCGACGTTGGCGCGCATGCGATCAGCCATATCGTAGGCCTGGACCATGGCGATGGAGCGGTGGAAGGATTTGTTGTTGCCTTGCAAAGTCACGCCCTGCAAGGTCGCCAGGCCTAGAAGGCCGATCGACAGCACGAAGAACGATACCAGCACCTCGAGCAGCGTGTAGCCGGTCTGATTTTGTCGCTGGTCAATAAAGTAGGTCATTAGTTGCACTGTATGGTGGTGTGAGTGGTTTGGCCGACAGTAGTGATCTCAATGCGGCGGCCGGATTTTTGCGGGTCGCAAAGACGAAATACTTCGGCATTAGTTGTCAGAAACCCGGTAGAGTTGAATGTGATCTCGTTTACGTTATTGACGCTGCTATCGAGCGCGAGTGCGCCGGGCAAGGTGGGCGCCACCCGCAGCAACGTTGTGTCATCGAGAACTTGCCAACCTTTACCCCACTCATTGGTGTTGTCGCTGTCGTCAGTGGCGCTTAGGGTGACGTTGCGGTTGCGGCGGATGGCCTCGGCGCGGGTGAATTGCACCGCGGCGATGAATTCGTTGGATTGCGTCGTCAGCCGGTTGCGGCGTACGAAGTCGCGATAGTTCGGTGCCGCCAAGGCCATTAACACCCCTACTATGGTGAGTATGATCATCAGTTCGATCAAGGTGAATCCTTTGGCTTGCGCACGCATCCGATTTATCGCCCTATCAATACAAGCTAGCACAAAATTTCGAAAAGGGCCGATAAATGGCGCTCAAAAACAGATGAACGGTGTATTCTAACCGATAAAGCGTACTTTTCATATGGAGCACAATAATCGATTTTTGGCGGGGTTTGTTCATTTTCGGCCTGCGTTTCTTATAGTTTAGCGATGTTTACAGCCAACTCAAGTCGATGGTTTGACGACGGGGAGACACGGCGCCGTTAGCGGCCCAGGTGGCCAGGCCGGTATCTCGGCGGTCTGATGACGCACTGCAGCAAAAGGATGCAGGCGGTGGTAAATGCCGTTGCCTGGTTAGACTTAGAACAATTCTAAGCCTATAATTCTTTGAAATGGATATGAAAATTCAATCGACTGTACCTGAGGCCATCACCGAGCTGCTGCGCGCGCACCAGATTACGCCGACTTCGCAGCGGGTGAAGGTCGCCGGTATCTTGTTCGCGGAACCGGCGCATTTCTGCGCGGAGCAGGTGTATGTGCGTGTGAACGCGGATGATGCCGAGGTCTCCAAGGCCACGGTGTACAACACCTTAGGCCTGTTTGTGGCCAGGGGGCTGGTACGGCAGGTGTTTGTTGAGCCCGGTAAGGTGTTCTACGACTCCAACACGAAACCCCATCATCATTTCTACGATACCGGCAGCGGCGAACTCACCGACATCGACGCCTTGGGGGTGGCATTGCATGAATTGCCGCCGTTGCCCGCGGATACGGAACTGGACAGCGTGGACGTGATCGTCCGTATCAAGCGTCAGTTCAAGACCCGGCGGGTGTGAGTCAGCCGGTAGAGCGCGGCTGCCTCATCGACATCGAATTGCACGAAACGCTTGAAGAACAACCTCGAGCCGAGAATAATCCCCGTCGGTTTCGATTGCGGGCCTGACACGCCGGCGTAGCTCAGTTGGTAGAGCAGCCGATTCGTAATCGGCAGGTCGTTGGTTCGACTCCGACCGCCGGCACCAGTTAGGCGGGCATCGGTTCGCAAAACATTGTTCTTTCTGTCATCCCGAGGTGTTAATCCCGCTTGCGGCTTCAGGATGACGACATCGAAGGACTTGCCACCAAAGGCTGAAGCCAAGAGTCAACGTGTTGTCCCGCGTAACGGGGGCAGACGGCGAGCGTTTAGCGGCTGCCGACGCGATCTGCGGAACGGCGATTTTCGTAATATGCGGCGAGCGTGTCGACCTCCTCGCCGATGAGCAAGTCGGTCATTGCGTACATCATCTGGTTGTCGCGCATATGTTTGCTCTGGAAGTCGCGCATCTCGTGAGCGAGATACTCTCGTCGTTGTCCCGCTAAGATAGGGTACTGTTGAATGGCATCTTGATTGTATTCGTTCGGCTCGTGACACCGGTCGCATTTCGCGACTAACTCGGCAAGTTTTTCGTCCAGGTTGACTGACGAGCCGCCATCGGTATTATCGCGCTCGATCTGCCCCTGGGCCCAGTAATATGCCGCGATATCCTCGATTGACTTTTCACTAAGAGGCATTGTCACCGCGTGCATGCCGGGGTTTCTTCGCGTGTTGTCATGAAATGCGCGCAACTGACTCATCAAGTAGCTCCTGCGTTGCCCCGCGAGATGCGGAACATAACGGGTATTACTGACGCCGTTCTCGCCGTGACAGCTCGCGCATTGAGCAACGACCTGTGGCATCGGTGACTTATCTGTCGTTGCGGAGGATGCGGAGTCTTTGCTAGCGGGGGTCTTAGCGCCACGGCTTACCTGCCCATAGAAAACAGAGATCGCTATCGTCAATGCGATTATCCAGGCCAAAGTCTTCATAATTTCATACTCCGCGGCGATTTAGTTCTCAGATGTACCAAAGCATCAGCCGCCATGCCCTGGTTACCGTTACAGCCATGTCTATTTAGCGCGATCACCGGTGAAAGGCGCTACCGCGTCCGGTACGAGCCGGTGCCCGAATACGGGCCATCAATACCTTCAGGTAATGTTCCGTTGGTGGTGGATCATTGTGTGCAAGCCTCGACGACGAAGCAAGTCGATTTTTGCATTAGTGTTGTCAACCCATCAGCGACACGGTAATCCGGTGTGGTGTGAATCCGCCGGTAAGCGCGGGCGCACTTGGGCGATCCTGATCGCTTCGGCAACCGTGATTCTACTTGTATTCCCACTTGGCGGTTGACGCAATAATAGCCCTATATCATCAAGCCTATTTCGCGTCCTGATTGGCATACAACGAGGCGACACTCTCGATAATCGCCTCACTATAGGGCAAGCTCATATTGTGCATCAGCGAGCTGCCGCGTTTACCGTCATGGTATGCCCGCAGCGCCCTGATCAGGTAGTCCCTGTCCTGTCCATGGATCTTTGGGATGGCCATTGCAGGGTTTTCAATACCGGGCGCGTGGCAACGGTCGCATTTCGCGGAAAGCTCCTGCACCGTGATCGGACCCACATGCGCCGCTTTAGATTCCTGTGTTGCGTAAAACGCGGCGATATCCGCGATTTCCTGATCGGTGTTGTCATCGAGCATGATGTCGTGCACCCGCGTCTGGTCCCGATAGGCCTTGATGGCGCTCACCAGATATTGTGCATCCTGACCGGCGAGGGTCGGTGTCGTTACATCGTGACTTACCCCGTGGGCCCCGTGGCAGCCACCGCAGCGGGCGGTAAGCGGTTCGCCGGCTTCCGGGTCGCCGACCGTTGGTTTGCCGCGCCGGACCGGCGTCTGGGAGGCATAATAGAGCGCGAGGTTCTCCATTTCGACCCTGTTCATACCGCGCAGCTCGGTTTCCATGGTTTCGATGTTACGTGTGCCGTGCAGGTAGGCCTGCAAGGCGGATACGAAATAGAGTGGTTGCTGGCCCGCCAGACTCGGCATGCCAGGTTCGGTGGCGTTGCCATCCCCCCCGTGACATCTCGCGCACGCCTTGCTAGCCGCCTTGCCCCGTTCATAGGGTGACAGGGTGATGGCCTTTTTATCCATCTGCGCTTCGAGGGGTGGCAGGGAGGAGTAGAAAGCGACAACATCGTGTATCTCCTTGGTACTCAATTCCTTGGTCATGTCCCGCAATGCCGCATGGGTGCGTTTTCCCTCTCGGTATGCGACCAACGATTGGTAAAGATATGCATCCACTTGGGCCGCCAAATGCGGGATGCCTGGCGCAGTCCCCCGGCCGTCCAATCCATGGCACCCTGCGCAATGCGCCTTGGCCAGGGCCTTGCCGGCGTTGACATCGGGCTGTGGAGTTTTCGCTTCTTGTTCGTCGGCACAAGCGACCAACAGCAAAGGTAGTAGGGCAATTAAAGCAAGCTGTCTCATTGAATAACCTCGAGGTTCAAACACGCCGCTGATAATTCATAGCGCACGATAAACATTGAAACATTGCACAAGCATAAATCATCATCGCACAACGAAAGAGAGTGTAGCAATAGATTCGTTGGCCGCCGCCGTCCACTGCCGGTTCAATGCGACGGCCGCCCTAATTCGCCTCTTGCCGTGGTCGATAAACGGGTCTTCGCCACTCGTTCGGCCGGTAATTCCTCAGCATTCAGCTACGGAAAACGTCTCATGCGATCACCACATTCTCCCAGAAGCCAACCAGGACCAACACCAGCAGCGCCAGTCCGATGAGGATCAAGGTAGCGCCCAAGATCTTGGATCCGAGTGTCATGGGCCGCGACGGCGCATCCACCAGGTATTTGTCCAGTTCGCCGCGCTCCAGTAAGCGCTGATATTCTAGGGTGTGCTCGTGTTTGTATTCTTCCAGCGGCATCACTCCGGTGAACATGACGATGTCCTGCGGCAATTTGTCCGGCCGGAAATGGACGTTGAAGAAATGCACCGAGAACAGGAACACCGCGGCCAGGAACGCCTCCTCGCCATGAATAATGGTTGCTACATTGAACACCCATCCGGGTAGCACCGATGCGGTTGCCGATGGGAACCACAACATCGCGCCGCTGATGCCGATGATCGCCATGCCCCAGAACGGCGCCCAGTAGTCAAATTTCTCCCAGTAGGCCCAACGGTCAAATACTGGCCGCGGCGCCAAGCCGAAAAACCACTTGAACATCGCCGCCGCCTGTTTGAGGTCATCGAGGTTGGGCACCAGGGAGTTAGGACCAAACCACTGCCACGTGTTCCGGTTTTGAATGATGTGATAGGCAAAGAAAATCAAGTGTCCGAAAAACAAAGTTATGAAGGTCAGCGCCGCAATGCGGTGCAGCAGCGCGGCAATTTTTGGTCCGCCGATTGCTTTCATGACTGCCTGCGCCCAGGCGCTCTCCGCGAACAGCGCAGAGGTGCCGGTGAGCACCAATGTCATCACCGCCAGCGCCAGCAACAAATGGGAGATTCGCCAGGTGAGGCTCCAGCGCTTGATATATTGCTGGCCGGATTCGGGCAGTTTATCCGTTTGAATGTGCGGCGCGTTCTTGCCTTCCTTGCGGTCTTTGTATTCGCGGTAAAACCATAACGCCGAGTGCAACCAGAAGAAGGCAAATACCCCAACCAGCAGCCCGATCATGAATTTTGACGCGACCCACATGAACGGATAGCGGCTGAAGTCGGCGGTATTACCGTGCGGATGGAAGCTTATGAATCCTTTGGTCGCATCCGCGTGGCACGTGCGACAGGTCTCCAGGCGGTTGTTTATGTGCATCCTCGACGCTTCGTCATTCACCCGCTGAATCTGGTGGTGTCCATGGCAGTCGTAGCATTTGGCGGTGTAGGCATAACCCAGCGTAGTAACTTGACCATGATAGGTGCCGGTGTAGGTTTTTAATTGTTGGCCATGACAGTTTCCACAATTGGAGGTGATGGCCAGTTTTGTCGTATCGACACCGGGAGATTCGATTTCATGGGTGGTGTGGCAATCGATGCAAACGGCGGCATTTGGGTTGCCTTCCTGCTTTACTTCCCGCCCATGTACCGACGTCAAGTAGACCTTGGTGATGTCGGCATGGCACTTGCCGCACACCTCGGGTATCTGTAATCGAAAATCCCAGCGGGCCTTGGTACCCAATGGCGCGAAGGTGTGGGGATTATGACAATCGGAGCAATAGGCGTTGGGTTTGGACAGGTCTTGTTTACTGGGCCGGGAGTGAATAGAGCCCATGTAGCTCTTGATTTTTTCAATCACCACATCGACGCGTTGGTATTCTTTAATGCCATTTTCGTTTTGTGTTGCCATCGTGTCTAGATGGCAGTTAACGCAGTTCACCGGGTCTCTTTTTTCGTTTCTGCGGTGCGGAACTTGCACGATATCCCAGTGGCAATCAACGCAAGCGCGCCGCGAGTGCACACTCTGTTTGAACAATTCCGGGGAAACGTAAAGCCTGCGCATCGCCTGCTTACCGGACTCTCCGGTGGGAATACCGAATCCCTCGTAACCATGACATCCCAAGCACAGTTCATTCTTCGGTTTCGCGTCACGGCTTCCAGTGGCCGCGTCGCCACGGAGACCAACCTGGGCTTGGGCGTCCGCCAACCAGCTGTCCGGTGCCGTCGCCAGAACGACGACACACGCAAGAATCGATGCTGCAAATCTCGAAACACGCAATTTTTCAATACTGCCTGGTTGCCACATATTCTTCG
The DNA here is from genome assembly GCA_947259395.1 of uncultured Gammaproteobacteria bacterium. Taxonomy (GTDB): domain Bacteria; phylum Pseudomonadota; class Gammaproteobacteria; order Arenicellales; family JAANXG01; genus CALZGZ01. The sequence continues at coordinate 13,795 of CAMYMN010000008.1, forward strand.
CACCGCCGTGTTGGCGCTGGTGGTTGCCTTCTTTTATCCCGACCACCGCATTCAAAGATGAAGCAGGGATGGACGATGCACAGACTTCTTCAGAGACGCAATCAGCCGGTTCTTTTTCGATTTCCGATGGATCGTGAACACATCGACCCCACCGCTTGATTGCATTTCTTTTATTCACGCAGTCCTACTTACACTGATTCCCGAAGCCCCGCAATTAAAGGTACGTCGTATTTCATTGTATGTGCTCAAACGCTGCGATTCACGGTGGCGCGCATCAGAAAATCGCCTCATCCCCTCGCGGGTTTGCACGCAAATCAAGGCCGAGGCACGTAACTGGCCGTAACCATTGGATTTTCTGTTACTTCTTGCGAGGTTGTCCAGCCCGTGAAAACCTGTATAGCGCACAGATTTTTCCACTTCCGTGACCCAGATCAAGTGATGGCCGCAATATTAACGTAACCCGCCCTGGGCAGCGGCGCGCAACCGCAAACTGCTGACCCGTTACTCAGTCATGGCGGTTTGTGCGTTAAACGGTTAGAGAACAGGATGCGGCAGCCCCACGAGCGCCGGCCGCGATGGATTAGTGCGACGTCGCCAGGCCCGTTCTCGCCAGCTTACGCGCCGCTACCAATGGGTCTAAGCTGTTGGCCGCACCGATGGTGCGTTTGTCGCGAGCGATGGCGCCGCGGACCTTGAGGTTACGGCGCAAGATCTTGAAGATCAAATCATGGTGGGCGCTTGATCTGTGTTCGTCTCTTGAAGATTGCCAGAGCAGATTGACCACGCGTAAGCTGGTTTCGTGATCGCGTTCCGTCATATCAGCGGCTTGGGTGTCGATGGGTGACAGAACTGGCTGAAAGAATAATACCGGGAAATACCCACGGGACCCGTTGCTGTCAACATAATTTGCCAGGTAATTTAATCCACGGTGGACGCTGCACGCGCCCCGCAGTTCATCCACGGTAAGAATTTGTTGTGACGAGTCCGCTGCGTCATATTGAATTTTCGTTTCTTGATCTAGACGGAGCGTGTCAATAACATCGTTATGCACCATCAGCGTCGCAGACTGCCATTCATGATCGTTGTCACCGGCCGGTAGGATATAACCTAGCTCCATTCCGGTTTCGACGCTATTCAAGTAGATATGAGACAGTTCCTGTAGGTTACGCAGGAAATTCTCCAGTTCGGGCACAAAACTGCGATGCTTGCGCGTGAACTTACGATCATGCAACTGTGGAAACGTCTCTTTAACCGGTTTCGCATCCGCTGGGCGAATGAAACCGAGGTCCGCGTTGCGATTGATGAAATAGAAACCTTGGACGCCTTGATAGCGCTGCACAAAGCGAGATACAGATTGGGGCGACATATGTTGCTCTACCCACTACCTAATTGAATTAATGGTACTTTACTCACCGACACCCCTGCTATATAGACGTCGTCACAAACAAGCCGTTCGTCTGATGAAACAGGTTGCAACAAACTCGATAATTGGTCAGGTTTTATAGATGACCGAGGCGTTTTCCTCGTCAAACGGTCGGTTGTAGATCACAAGCGGTATGCGGCTAATATGCGCCAGCGGGCCGGATTCTTGCACATCACGCGGAGGGAGAATTGCGTTTAAATCTGGATAGCGGATTGGTAACGGAGGCCCGCTTCGTCGCGTCGCCCAATTGCGACGCGCGTCCTGCGCCAGCCATAGTGGAGGCCTTGGTGATTCATTGTATCAGTCTGCCGCCTTATCAGTTTGGCGGCGATGACATCGAGGCCTTCTTCTGTAATTGCCTGGACGTGTCGAGACATCCGTATTTTCGAGAGATTCAAGGTCTCAAGGTCTCCACACACTTTCTTATCCAACGAAGCGGCGAGTTGACGCAGTTCGTAGCCACCAACATGCGTGCTTGGCATGCGGGAGCCTCCGAGCTTCGTGGCCGTTGTGATGTCAACGATTTTTCCATTGGTATTGAATTAGAGGGAACCGATGACCAACCGTTCGAAGAGGTTCAATATGAGACCCTGATCGAGTTGACGCGGGTCTTAACTGCTGTGTATCCGGGAATCGTCGCCTCCAACATGGTAGGCCATTGTGACATTGCCCCGTCTCGTAAAACGGATCCGGGACCGCATTTCGATTGGCATCGATACCGCGGCGAGTTCCGTGCCGGCTGGCGGATGGGCCCATGAACCGGCACATCACCATCCTCGCGCAAAGCCTGATTGGCGCCTGGATTGGCTTGGCGACATGGAGTGCTGCGCTGGCGGTTGTGGTAATTGATGACCGGGGGCAGGCCATCGAGTTCGCGAATCCACCGCAACGCATTATCAGTCTTGCACCGAATATTACCGAGCTGCTATTCGCTGTGGGCGCCGGCTCCCAAGTAAAGGCGGTTTCCGAGTACAGCGATTATCCGGCAGATGCATCGGCGTTACCTAAAATCGCTAATGCCTTGGGGGTCAATTTAGAGCGTATATTGGACCTTCAGCCAGATTTGGTGATCGCGTGGCTGAGCGGTAATGGGCAGCGTGTGATTGATCGTCTGGAGCATCTTGGAATCCGTGTTTTCGTTACCGAACCGCGGCGGTTCGCTGACGTTGAACGATTACTATCCGTATTTGGTCAGATCACTGGTCATCCACGGGAAGGGTCGAGTCAAGCGCGGCGTTTTCGGAAACAAGTCGCCTCGCTTCGAGATCAGTACGCGTGGAAATCTTCAATGTCGGTGTTTTACCAACTCTCGCAACGGCCATTGATGACAATAAACCGCGATCACATAATCAGCGAGCTATTGACGTTGTGCGGTGGCGATAATGTGTTCGCTGATTACCGGTTATTAGCACCAACGGTGAACATAGAAGACGTGATGAAGCGGGACGCAGACGTAATACTGATTAGTTCGACGGTACCCAACGTCAGTCGGATTCGCTCACAATGGTTGATGATGCAGGACCTCAAAGCCGCAAAAACAGAACGAGTATTCATAGTCGATGCGGATCTCATCAATCGCCAGACTCCAAGATTGGTGCAGGGCTTAGAACAGGTCTGCCAGCTGATCGATCAAGCGCGTTCGGGTTAACCGTTGTCATCCCGACAAGCGCAGGAAAGGACCTCACACTGTGAACGTTGTCACCATCATCCGAGACGGTGAGGTTCCTCACTGCATTCGGAATGACAGGAGATAAGTTGGGGACCGCAATGGATCAATCTCGAGACCACAACACATCCGGCTGATCAGCAGCACGGTTCAGCACCCGCGCCAACACGAACAACAGATCGGAAAGCCGATTTACGAATTGGCGGGAGATTGGAGATATATCGTCCGACAACTTGGCCAATGTGACAAGGCGCCGTTCAGCACGGCGACAAATACCGCGCGCGACATGGCATTGAGCGGCCGCCCGGCTGCCGCCTGGAAGGATAAATTCTTTCAGGGGTTCGAGGTCGGCATTGAAAACGTCCAACTGATGCTCGAGTTGTTCAACCTTGGGCTGCGATATCATGCGATGGCTCGGTATACTGAGTTCTCCGCCTAGGTCGAACAGCGTGTGTTGGATGGATAACAAACACTCCCGGACCGGATCGCTGAGGGTTTCCGTCAACAGCACACCGATGGCGCTGTTCAACTCATCCACCGCACCCATGGCCTCAATTCGCGCGTCATCTTTATCTACGCGGCTGCCGTCGGCGAGACCAGTGGTGCCCTGATCACCGGTACGGGTGTAAATCTTGGATAATCGATGACCCATTGGTTGCTGGAAGTGGAGTAGTTGTCGATGACTGAAGGATAACACGACGGTTAGCCCGCATATTGCACCAATACTGCGACTTCGCGCAGCACAAGTACGGCGACTTCGCGCAGCACGAGGGATCCCGGATAATGGCGAACAGACTTGTCCAGCGCGTAGTCCCCGGGCACAAGCGCCGGGTCGGGTGGCCGACCCCCTGCTGTGCGGGGACAAGCACTGCCACTACACCAGCACAAGCGCCGTTCTGGAGAGATGAAGGTTCGTAATCGGAATCAGAGTCCGTGACTTCGAGCGCTGCTTTTTTTGGACGTCGCACACCGGGAACCTGGTATTTTTGTGAAGCCGACACGTGCAGTGCGGCCTGAACTGAGCACGGCTCCCGTGCCTGCGGCGAATAGCGGCGGAGCGCCTCAGTGGAATCGGCGGGCTAATTCCCGGATCACTTGGTTCAGTCCTGCTGTAACTTGCGCGAGGCGGGTAAAATCAATCTTGTCGGGTGTGTCCTGCGGCGTGTGGTAATAGGGATAACGAAACGAAGCGGTGTCGGTCACCATGATCGCAGGATACCCATGCCGCCAAAAGGAAGCATGGTCCGAACGGCGAATGTCGCGCAATAGATTAGGGGCGGCGATGCCCTCGGACGCAATCGTGGCATGACTGCGGAAGCTCGCGATGGCGGTGCGCACGAGTTGGCGTGAGCGCAGATTGCCTACGAACGCGACGAAGTTGCCGGTATCGGGATACAGCCACGCCAAAGGTGCGGGGTACTTCTGTGAGCCGGGTTCATCGGTGTAGTACCCAATCGTCTCTAATGACATCATGGCGATAATCTTGTCGCCATTTTGTTTTGCCCTACCGGCATACGTCAGGCTCCCCATCGCATCGGTCCCACCGTGCGGAAGTTCTTCATTGGGGAACGCCACGAAATGAATGGTTCGGTGGAATCGTTGGTCGGCATTGCGCGCCGCTAATTCCAGCAATGCGGCGACGCCGCTGGCGTTGTCATTCGCTGCGGGAGACCCAGGGACCGAATCGTAATGAGCGCCGACGACAATAATTTCATCGATCTCACCGCCAAGTTCCGCTATCACGTTGCGAAATTCTGTGCCGTATGCGGTGTATGTTTGGTCGCGAACGGCCAATCCAGTGTGTTCGAACTGCTTGACGATGTAATCGGCGGTTTGGTTCAACGGTTGCAGTTTTCCGGCATGCCGCTCGCCGATGGAAACGGCGAGCGCGTGAACATGACGTTGGAGATCAGCAGTGTCGACTGGTCGTGACCCCATTGGACGCCGCCCGGATTCACCGGGCATGTGGACGATCCAAAAATATGCCGCCAGCAACGATAACGCCACCGTGGCAATGACGATGACCAAGATGCGCACGGGACAGGAGTCTAGCGCAACTGGGTGCCAAGGATCCCGGATAATGATGAAGGGATCGAGCGGCTGCACGCCGCGCTGGAGCAATGCAACGAGCGGGCGGAGCCGTGACTTCGACCGCTGATTTTTCGAATGCTATGCATATGCGGGAGCGCCATTGTGGCACGACCTTCGTCGCACTTGCACCTGCTTTGTCGCCGCACAGAAGGGGGGATGGATCTTTCCGTCTTGAACTCGGCGCGATTATTCACCGCGCTGAGAATCTTCACCGCGCCCGTAAAATCACCAGACTCGCCTTCGCTCTGATTCGAGATCAACCCCAATATCAGGCGCCAGCTCATGCTTAGGCCTTGACCAAAAAACATAGAATCTCAAACTTACAATTAAAAACTCGGTGACTTTTTAAACCTCGATGGATCGGAGGGGCGTCCGGTCATGATCATCGCGGTGTGTTCACAGCGCCTTGCCACTGCGCACGACACCAACCCCCAGCCCCTCGATCTCCAATACGTGATGCCGCAGATCCACAAGTATCGTCGCAAATTCCGGATTTTCGGGCAGCAAGTAGACTTGATGACCCCGGTGCCGATAGCGCTTGACAGTCACCTCCTCGTTGACCCGGGCCACCACGATCTGGCCGCTGGTGACATCCTGAGTGCGGTGCACTGCCAGCAGGTCACCATCGATGATGCCGGCTTCTCTCATACTCATGCCGAACACCCGCAGCAGATAATCGGCGCGCGGACGAAACACATCCCCGCGGATGTCCAGGTAATCTTCGATGTGTTGCTCCGAGAGGATCGGGCTGCCGGCGGCGACCCGCCCGACCACGGGTAAACCGCGTGCATGCCCGTGACGCTCAGCCAAGCGGATGCCGCGGGATGCCCCGGGAATGAGGGTGATGACGCCTTTGCGCGCCAAGGCCCGCAGGTGATCGTCGGCGGCATTGGGCGAGCGGAATCCGAGCTGTTGGGCAATTTCGGCGCGCGTTGGTGGCATGCCGGTGCTGTCGAGGCACTCACGGATCAGATCCAATACCTGGATCTGGCGCATGGTCAGCTTGTGCATGACGAATAACTGTATATATACACAGTAACCTGGATTATATCCAGTTATTTGATGAATGCCAAGCTAATCAGCAAGTTACTAGCCTGCATATTGCACCAGTATCCGGGAAGCTGACGCACACTGCGACTCCTCGCAGCACAAGGGACAGGGGCGGCTGAACCCCCTGCTGCGCGAGGACAAGCACCGGGCTGGAGCGAAAATCATAGCCGTAGCTATGGGGCTTGAGTGAAGTCCAAGTACTGCAACGACACCAGCACAAGTGCAGGCGTGCCTGGACCAGCCAGAGCCCGGATAGCCCCGCGTCTATTCTCGCCAAGCAATATCGAGTGAAGTGACGTTGCGGGTCTTTCCAATGTATACCATGAATAGACGCGGGGCGACTGGTGCAATATGCGGGATAGTGCCTTAGCCAAAAAAAACGCGCACGGCTCAAGGCCGTGCGCGTTGTGTTTCGCGACTGGTGGGTACGGATTTACGGTCTGACGTAGGTCCAGCCCTGCTCCTGCAGCTCCATAATTCGAATAACACCAGCAGGCACTACTTTGACGCCGTCAACGAGCGTGACGTCTTTCCCGCTCTTTTTGGAGACCTTTTTCATTGTGTTGCCACACGCGCTGAAGGTGATGTTTTCATACAGTGCGAGGTCCGGCACCCGCTTCGACACCGGGCTCTTGGGCGTCAACAGGCTCAGCCCCGGTCCGTAGGCGACGATCTCGATTTCAATATCATCGCCCAGCGCCTTTTGCAGGTTGACGGCGTTATTCAAGGCGATGTTTTGGGTGCGCACGTCATCGGTGCTTACCTGGATAACCAGCTTGTGTTTGGCATCGGCAAAAGCGGTGCCCTGAAAACCAACCAGCGCCAGCAGCATAGCAATCGCCAGGCCTGCGGAAAGTCTAAGATTCTTCATCAATGCTCCCTCCTCGAGAACAGGTAATATCGTTAAACGCGTCTAGCGCGTCGTGGGCGTTGCGGTAGTTGTCCCGCACTCGGTGTGATGAGACGTCGTGGATCGTAAAATTATTCCCAGTGCGCCGAACACGATCAGATCGGCAGGTACCGCCAACCTTTCTCCTGCAGTTCGAGCAACTCGATCACCCCTGAATTAACCATCAATACCTCGGGTAATAGTTCGATGCTTTCGCCGCGTTCCCGCTTCATGCGTTTGCGGGTCTGGGAGCATCCGGCAAAAACCACATGGTTTTTGTGTTGTGCATTGAGCTGCTGAATCCGGTGTTTGAACGGCGAAGTTCGGGCGCTCAGCAGGTACAAGCCCTCGCCATTGGCGACGATCCGCACCAGGTTGGCGGCCCCGCCACCGTTGTTGGCGGCGAGCAGCGTCTCGGCTTCGTCCAGGATCTGCTCGAACGCCGCCGCGTCGTTGCGGCTGGCATGAAACACGACCTTGACCCTCGATGCCGATGGCTGGTCAACGTCCGCCACCAGCGCCGACGCCGCCGGCGGGTGCCAGACCGGGTAGGCCAGCCAGCCCAACAATCCCCCCGCCGACATCAATGCGACCATCGCTGCCAATCCCCATGCGGGAAATCTTGAGGGCAGCCGTTGGGCTTGACTTAAAATCGGCGCGATCTGGTAGGCGCTGCGTAGCAGATCACGGGTGGCGCGCAAATCACATACGCGGGTCCGCAGGTCAGAGTCTTTCGACATCGTCATGTAGATCTGCATCATGTCATCGTCAGATAACTCGTGATCGATGAATGCGTTGAGCATTTCGTCGGAAATCTTATCTGTAGCAGTCACTTTATTCTCCGGATGCGCGCCGTATTTGGCTTACTTGGTTGACTTTGAGCGCCAGGCTCGGCTGCCGTGAGCAGTCCGCGTAATCGCGCGCGCGCACGCGACAAGCGGCTCATGACGGTGCCCACCGGTACCTCCAGGATTGATGCAGTTTCGACGTACGAGAATCCCTCTAAATCGACAAGGGTCAAGGTTTGACGATGCGTTTCGGGTAGCGCCTGGACTGCTTCACGCACCATGCGGACAAGCTCCCGTTCGCCGCTTTGGGTTTCCGGTGTTTGCTCATCAATCAACTCGTGATTGTCGATATCATCGGTAGACACTCGTTTGCGATAGTGGTCGTGTCGGCAATTCGTCATGATGCGAAACAACCAGGCATCCAATGCCTTGAGGTCGCGCAGATGTCGCGCGCCTTGCAGCGCTTTGACCAGGGTTTCGTGGGTGAGGTCTTCGGCCAGGGCGCGGTCATGGGTCCAAGCAAAAGCGGTACGATACAAACGCGGCCGGATTGCCGCCAGCCGCTTCCTGATCTCACTGTTACGTACGAATTGAAAGGGAATCATGGGCATTTCGCGTAGCTTCTGAGTTTCAGGACGGCTGGTGCTTGATTTTATTCCAACGCAGACGATGCGGCGCTGTGTACTATGCGGGCTACTCCGGCAGCTGGAGCGTGAACCGCTGTCCACCGTAATCATGGACACTGTCATGGGCCTCGATCACTACACGATCGACGCCGGGCGGGATCTGAACCTGGCTCAGGCTGCGCGTAAACGGTTGTTCGTTCTCGTGCGGGTGATACAACACCCGGCGCGCGATTTCCTCACCCTCCGGTGTCACTACCCGCCAGTGGTTGGCGTAGTGATCCCAGCCGGTGTCGTCATGGCGCACCGTGGCCGAAATCGTGCACACGCGCTGCGTACAACGGGCCTTGGCGTTGACGACGTCAGTCTCCCCGGCCCATAGCTGCGTCGTGCTTAGGCATGACAGGACGGAAAAAATGATGGTTGCAAAAGCTCTAAACACCGGGGTACCGATCAGCGACTGCGATAAACAATGCGCCCCTTGCTAAGATCGTAGGGTGTCAACTGCACCGTGACCTGATCGCCGCGCAAGATGCGGATATAGTGTTTGCGCATCTTGCCCGAGATGTGAGCGGTGATGATGTGTCCATTCTCCAGTTCCACGCGAAATTGCGTGTTCGGCAACGTTTCAATCACGGTGCCCTCCATTTCAATGTGCTCTTCTTTGGCCACGGTTAGTCGTGTCAGATGCGTGAATGTTCGATCATGATTAAGCGGGCCGTATGATGCCGGAACACAGTTGGGCCGTAAAGGGCTTCAAAGACTACTCACTGCTCCGATAATCGTACCCAGGCGCCGTTTTTGAAACCTTCTGCTGGTTGAAAGCCAGTCTTGTAAGACATCTTCCGACAGTCTCTGATCCAGTAGCCAAGGTATACCCAAGGCCGGGACAATTGTTTAGTGTATTGGATTTGCCACAAGATCGCGTAGGTCCCCAACCCACGGGATGATTGTGAAGGGTCAAAGAATGTGTAGACCGCGGATAACCCATCTGCGAAGCAGTCGGCGACGGCAACCCCAACCAATTGGTCGTCTACGCGCATTTCGAAAAAGCGCGTGTCGGTGACGTCGCTGGCCAGGAATTTGTAGTATTTATCGGGATCCGGATCACACATCGTGCTGTCGGGGTGCCGATCCCGTTGATAACGAAGATAGAGATCAAAATGTCTGTCATTGAACTGTGCAGCGGTTTCGTGCACTCGAACATCATGGTTGCGCCGCCAGTTACGGCGCTGACTGCGCGTCGCTTTGAATTCATCGACCGGGATACGTACCGAAACACAAGCGTCGCACTGCGCGCAATGAGGTCTGTAGATCATGTCACCACTGCGCCGGAATCCGTGACGCGACAGTTGGGTAAATAAGCGATCGTTAACTGTCAGCTCTGGATCAATGATCAGCGTGGTAGCTTCCCTCGCCGCTAAATAGGGGCAAGTGTGAGGCGTGGACACGTATAACTTGATCGATGCCTGCGACTTGGTCATGGACGTTTTATAGCGATGTCGGGAGGAAACTGCCACTTACCAATCCGGTCCGCAGACTTCAACGCTGTATCCAGTTCTCCCAAAAAACGTGCACGGGGCACCGGTTCAGCACCGAGACGCGTCACATGCGGCGACGGAACCTGGCAGTCAATGAAATGAAAATCCCACTGTTCTACCAGGCGTAGCAGGTACACCAGTGCTGTTTTTGATGCGTCGGTCTGTGTGCTGAACATGCTCTCGCCGAAGAAAGCGGCGCCCAGCGAGATGCCATACAAGCCGCCGACCAGCGTTCGGCCGGTCCAGGTCTCAACTGAGTGTGCATAGCCCAACTGATGTAACTCCACATAGGCATTGATCATGTCTGGAGTGATCCACGTACCGCCGGCTTGGTCTTTGCGACGCGGTGCTGCGCAGTGGTTAATCACCCGCTCAAACGCAGTGTCTATGGTGATGTGGTATGAACGGTTGTGAAGATTTTTCTTCAGGCTACGTGAGATCTTTAAGTTGTGTGGATAGAGTACTGCTCTTGGATCCGGTGACCACCACAATATGGGCTGTCCCTGGCTGTACCAAGGGAAGATTCCCAGTTTATAGGCCTCGAGCAGCCGTTCACTGGATAAATCGCCGCCGATCGCCAGCAGGCCCTCCGGGCTTGCATGTTCGACCGGGGGGAACCAGCCGTTCTTAGATTGCAAGGACAAACCTGTTATCAGTGTTTACTGTCGTAGGGAGACATTGTGCGGCCAACGAACCAAGCTCGCAACTGTTACCGATATCTCATTGGTATTCACGACGATAAGGTGAGTGGGTGCGCAATACTTGCGTGTAGCGGCGCATCTCCCGGGTCTCACGGTCCAGGGATTCGGCGACTGCATTGGCAAACCGTGGATTACTCAGCCAGTGCAACGAACGGGTCTTGGTGGGAATCAATCCGCGGCTCATTTTGTGTTCGCCTTGTGCGCCGGCCTCGAACCGTTGAAGATTGTGCTCTATGCAATATTCAATAGCGCTGTGATAGCAGGTCTCAAAGTGCAAACCGTCGAAACTCTCTAACGCTCCCCAGTAACGCCCAAATAGGGCGTTGTCACCTCTAAAATTCAACGCGCCGGCGACGTATCGAGCGCCTTGTCTGGCGAGAATCAAAACTACGTCTTCGGCCATCTCATTGGCCAGCCAATCGAAGAAATCCCGGTTGAGATAAGCGTATGCGCCATGGTTCATGACCGTGGACCGATAAAAACGATACATCAGATCCCAGTGTTGCTGGGTCAACTCGTAGCCGGTGAGCTTTTCCATGCGTATTCCCGCTTCGCTGACCCGGCGTCGCTCCCGCTTCGTCTTCTTACGGTTTTTGGCGTTGAACGCGGTCAAGAACTGATCGAAATCTTGATAGTTATTATTGTGCCAGTGAAACTGGTTTCCGATGCGCATCATGAACTCCCGTCCGTGGAGCGCACGAGTGCTCTCATCATCGGTGAACAGCCAATGGAGGGATGACACGTCCAGTGAGTGCGCGTGTTGGCAGGCCTTGTCGATGAGCGCATCGGATACTGACTTGTGCTCTGCGGTCGTCGCCGTCGTCAGTAGCCGCGGGCCCGTTACCGGAGTGAAGGGGATCGCCACCAGTAACTTGGGATAATAGTCCAGTCCGGTGCGATGATAGGCGTTGGCCCACGCCCAGTCGAAGACATACTCCCCGTAGGAGTGATATTTCAGGTACATCGGCACCGCACCGATCAGGTCGCGACGCGAAGAATCACGATAAACGAGCACATGTTGCGGTGACCAACCAGTGGTCTCGCATACGCATCCGGTGCGTTCGAGTCCAGACAAAAACGCATGGGTTAGGAAAGGATTATGACGGTGCGCTAATTGATCCCAGTCCGTAGCACTGATTGCGGTGATGTTGTCGACGATTTCAGGGTACATTACGCACAGTTTAACATTGCCTGTGGCGGGCATTTTGATTGAATCGAGCAGTTCGCTGAAAATAGGCCCAGAAATCTCCCGTGCTCTGAACTGAAGAAGGTACACATGGCGGAAACGCTGTCTATTGCGATCGCGCAAGTCAATATGGTGGTGGGTGACCTCGCCGGTAATGCGGACCGGATCATTGCGAATGCGATGCGCGCACGGGATGATTTGGGATGTCAGTGCGTGGTGTTTCCCGAACTCGCGATCACCGGTTATCCGCCCGAGGACTTATTGCTGCGGCCTGCTTTCGTCGAGCGCGGTCGCGCCGAGTTGGATCGAGTGCGGGCAGCGACCTCCGGCATTGCGCTGGTGGTGGGTTATCCGCTGCGCGCAGACGGGCGCTTGTATAACGCCGCGTCATTGATACATGCCGGTGAAGTGTTGGGCACATACTGCAAGCAATGTTTGCCGAATTACAGTGTGTTCGATGAAAAACGCTATTTTGTCGCTGGACACGCACCCTGTGTCGTTACTCTTGAGGGTGTGCGCATCGGTATCAGCATCTGTGAAGACATCTGGCAAGACGGTCCCATAGAGCAGGCCAAACAAGCTAAGGCGGACCTGGTGGTGAACATCAACGCTTCACCTTTTCATATTGAACGCCCCAGCGAGCGCTTCGATATCGTTGCGCGGCGGGCGCGTGATAACGCGTTGCCGATCATCTACGTCAATATGGTGGGCGGCCAAGATGAGCTGGTATTCGACGGCGCCTCGTTCGTAGTGGATCGTCATGGCGCCTTAACGCAGCGCTGTGCGCACTTTGACGAAGCCTTGGTGCGGGTCGATTTTGACACCCGCCCGGTATTGACCCAACGCGCAGCCACCATTATTCCCAAGGAGCCGTTGGAACAGAGTGTCTACCGAGCGATCGTGTGTGGCGTTCGTGATTACGTGACCAAAAATGGGTTCAAGGGCGCGGTCATCGGCCTATCCGGTGGGATTGATTCTGCGCTGACGCTGGCGGTGACGGTTGACGCGCTCGGTGCGGACAATGTGGAAGCGGTATTGATGCCGTCACGCTATACGTCAGATATGAGTATCGTCGATGCGAAATCTGAGGCTGAGGCGCTGGGGGTCAAATATCATGTCATCTCGATTGAACCGATGTTTGATGCGTTTCTGGCTCAGTTGGACCCGGTGTTCGGCATGCGGTCCATGGATGTGACCGAAGAAAATATTCAGGCCCGCTGTCGCGGCGTGTTGTTAATGGCGATCTCGAACAAGAGCGGCAAGATCGTCATTACTACTGGCAACAAGAGTGAAATGGCGGTGGGTTATGCCACGCTCTATGGTGATATGGCCGGTGGTTTTGCGGCGATTAAGGACGTGCCTAAGACGCTGGTGTATAAATTGGCGGCGTACCGAAACAAAATCTCGCCGGTTATCCCTGAACGTGTGTTGGAAAGGCCGCCTTCGGCGGAGTTGGCGCCGGATCAAAAGGACGAAGACACACTTCCGGCCTATGAAATACTGGATCCCATACTTGGGCGCTACATCGAACAGGACCAATCACCGGAAGACATCATCGCTGCCGGCTTTGCGCCGGATGTTGTTTATCGTGTCGCCGCTATGGTGGATGCAAACGAATACAAAAGGAGGCAAGCGGCGCCCGGCGTGCGTATCACCCAGCGCGCGTTCGGCCGCGACCGGCGTTATCCGATCACCTCGAAGTTCAAGAGTCGTCCGGACGCCGCTTGAACATGCGCGACATCCACGAACCGCGTTGCGTTGAGTATTGTCCGGCAGTGATTTGTGGGATGTACTCGCTCTCAGGAAAGTTGATTTTAAGGACGCGCAACGAATCCTGGGCAAGCTCATTCATTCCCATGCGTTGATAGGCCACCGCCATCAGTCCGAGTGCATCCTCCACTGCGAATGTCTGCTGATACTCCTCAATGACGTTTTTACAGCGATTCACCACAGCGACATAAGCGCCCCGCCGAAAGTAATATTCGGCTATGTTGATGTCGCTCATCGCCAGGATATTGAGCAGATGCTTCATGCGTTGCCTGGCGTTCTCCGTGTACGGACTTTGCGGATAGCGGTTCACCAATTCACGAAACGCCAAAAACGACTCGCGCGCGGCCCGTGGATCGCGATCACTGACATCCGTCGTCCCCATCCAGCGGTCGAGAAAGTTGCGATGCTCATTAAAATTGACCAGGCCCTTCATGTAGTACGCATAGGCCACGCCAGAATGAGCCGGGTGTAAGCGAATAAAGCGGTCCGACGCGGCGATGGCCGATTCGGGTTCCTCTTTTTTGTAATAGGCGTAGATGGTGTCGATGTGCGCCTGATCGGCATACGGGCCGTAGGGGTAGCGGGCTTCCAAGGCTTGATAAAGCTCCAGGGCAAGTTCCCAGCGTTTTTTGCTTAAGGCGTGGGTGGCTTCGCTGTAGAATTTCTCGACTGACCAGTCGTCACGAGCCGACTCGGGTTTCAGGCGCGCACAACCGCTGGCAACAGCGATCGCCACGGAGACCAGAAACAGTACTCTTAACCACTTCATGAGACACGACTTGCAGTTCCGACAATAAGATTGGAGCATAACGCGATTTGTGTGGAGGGGAAAGGCGCTTTGAGTGCCGTCGCGAAGCAGATAACCGTTTATATTCCTGATGATTTCGCCGGAAGACGTATCGACAAGGCGTTGGCGGAGCTGTGCCCCGAATATTCGCGAAGTTCCATTCAAAAATGGCTGCGCGACGGTTTGGTGTTATTGGATGATGAGGTTCCCCGGCAACGGGACCGCGTCGTCGGCGGCGAACAGGTCGAGGTCGCGGTGCCCGAGGCGCCGGCGAGGGATTGGCTTCCCCAACCCATCGAGTTGGACGTGCGGTATCAGGACCAGGATTTGATGGTCATCAATAAACCCGCCGGTTTGGTAGTGCATCCCGGCGCTGGCAACGCTGACGGCACCATGTTGAACGCGTTGCTATTCGCAGATCCGAAGCTCGCAGTGTTGCCCCGGGCTGGTATCGTGCACCGGCTGGACAAAGATACCTCCGGTCTACTAGTGGTGGCGCGCAATGACGTCGCTCGTAATCGTTTGATTGCACAACTCTCCAACCACAGCCTGACGCGGGGATATTTCGCTCTGGTATGCGGCGTGGTGATTTCCGGTGGCAAGGTGGAGGAGCCCATCGGCCGGGATCGGCACGACCGGCGGCGTATGACGGTGACCGAACGCGGCAAATCAGCGGTGACGCATTATCGGATTGCGCAAAGATTTCGCGCACACACGTTGTTACGTGTGCAATTGGATACCGGCCGCACGCATCAGATTCGTGTGCATATGAAATATCTAGGTTTTCCGTTGCTGGGCGACCCGGTGTACGGCGGCCGCTTGCGTATCCCCGCGCACGCGACAGACAGGTTACGAAAGGCATTACAGGAATTCCGGCGCCAAGCCCTGCATGCCAACGAGCTGGCATTGGAGCACCCGGTGACCGGCGAATCTTTACATTGGACACAAAAGCCGCCGGCGGATATGTTGCGGCTTATCGAGGCCCTGGATGAGGACGTCAGACAACACCAAGCTTAACTCGTGTATTTCACCAAGGTGCGCCGCGCCTAGGTACGGTTTAATCCCCGTGCCACATCGACCCGGGCATGGTTTTTTCCGCCGTCATGCGCCCGCTTCGCGGCACAATTAATTGTCTGAGCGATGTCTAAAGACCGGCTGAAAGTGATCAATGCACAATGGACGGCGCCGCAGCGAGTGCATGCGTTTACGACCACGCGGCGCGGCGGTGTCAGCGAGGGAGAGTTTGCGGAGCTTAACCTTGCTGACCATGTCGGTGATGACAATCGTAAGGTGGCGGAAAACCGCCGCCGTTTAATCAGCCTAGCTAACTTGCCGAGTGAACCATTATGGTTGACGCAGGTGCATGGAAACCGTGTCATCAACGCTACGGCGACGGCACGTAATGCGCAGGCAGATGCGAGCTTCGCCGATCGACCCGGCGTAGTATGCGCTGTGTTGACCGCTGATTGTGTGCCTGTCTTTCTTTGTGATCGCTTGGGGGACAGGGTTGGTATTGTTCACGTCGGGTGGCGCGGGTTGGTGGCGGGCGTAGTCGAGAAGGTCCTCGAGCAGTTCGCGATCTCCGCTTCCGATGTGCTCGCATGGTTGGGACCGGCAATTGGACCGCGGGCTTTCGAAATTGGAGAGGAGGTAAAGAACGCCTTGTACGACGGGCATCCCGATTTTGAATCGTGTTTCACAACAGCCATGGAGGCGCACAAATGGATGGCAAATCTGTACGCTCTAGCACGCCGGCGCTTGCGTCACGCGGGAGTAGACAACTGTCACTGCGACGAATCGCTGTGCACGTTCAGCCAGCCGGACCGATTTTTCTCATATCGCCGTGATCGCGATTGCGGACGCATGGCGTCGTTGATCTGGATTGATCCTTGAATTGGTCAACGCTGTTTGCGTCCTCCGGCGGTTGGCCCATGGCACCTTGTGTTAATATCTTGACGCTTTTTTGGCTGGGAAAATAAGAACTTTGTGGTTAGCCCGCACATTGCACCAAGGCAGTCCGCCCCTGATGGTTGCTATCAAGGTGGAGAATCGTATGTTGCTATTTTTTGGAACAGACGCTGCTGGCCTCTCCGATTAAGGCCATGAATAGAGGCGGGGCTATCCCGATGTACATTACCCATCAATTCTTACTACGCTGGTTGTTGTTTGTTACCGCCGTTGCCGTCGGTCTGACGGTGGCTTGGCATCAGGGCCTATTTCATATTTTGTTCAAGAATGATGCCAGCAGGTTGTCCATTGTGATTATCGGTGTGTTTGTAATGTCGTCATTACACGCAGGCTGGTTGATCTTACGGTTGTCAAAGTACGTTAATCATGTCAATACTATTTCACGTTTGATGGACCGCGATCAACAGTCACAGATAAGCGTGAAAAACAATGAAGTCGTGTTCGGTTATTCAGCAGTATTGCCGCAAGGGCCGATGACTGACCATATTCAAAATCTAGCGCGCCGCCGGAGTCACTCAGCCGAGTCCCACCAATTTGCAACCGACCAAAGCCAGTTATTGGACGCATTGTCGAAGCGAATTAAATCGCCGCAACAACTTGGTTGGCTAATCGCGGATTTGATGATTAAGCTCGGCCTTCTCGGCACCGTAATTGGATTCATTTTAATGTTGCAGTCGGTGCCGACTGTGGAAGACCTCGACATTTCCACCATACAGACAATGTTGTCTAAAATGAGCGACGGCATGCGCGTTGCATTATTTACGACATTGTGCGGATTGATTGGCGGCGTCCTCGCCGGTATCCAGTATCATATCGCCGATCGCTGTGCCGACGAGCTGGTCGCCAGCATTACTGAAGTGTCCGAGATTCACGTGGCGCCGCGGCTCGCCAATGAGAATAATATCCAGCGGAATTAGCGGCGTGAGCAATTACCGTTACCTTACCGACCCATTCACCGATCTCCTTTTCAACGCCCTGTTAGGGTTTACTTTTCTGTTTCTCGTGGCGATCATGCTGGTCAATCCGGTCAACAAAACCGGAGTTGTGGATCCCAAGGCGGAGTTTATTATCACCGCAACCTGGCCCGAGGACCGCGCGGATGATGTCGACCTTTGGGTGGAGGACCCTCACGGTGAGATCGTGTCCTATCTGCAGCGGGATGCGGGCTGGATGCATTTGGACCGGGATGACCGCGGCGAGATCAACGACACCGTGGAGATAGACGGCCGCACGGTGGTGTATCCGATCAATCAGGAGATCGTTACGCTGCGGGGTACCATCACCGGTCAATATGTCGTCAATGTTTACTATTACCAATCAGTCAGCGGTGAGCCGGTTCCGGTCACGATCAAGGTAGAACGCGTGAACCCCGAGTTCAAGCTCGCGTTCGTCGATCAGGTGGTGCTGGAGGCGCAGGACGTGGAGAAAACGGTGGTTCGATTCACCGTGACTAGCGGTCGCGAAATCAAGGATGTCCGGCGCACGCCAAAGGTGCTGACCCCGTACTTCTTATGATCGCAGCAATCATCGGCCTGGTTGCGCTGGTTCTCGTCTTGTCGTTGTTGTTGTTGAGTTTGAACGTTGGCACGACGTGGTCATGGCAGGTCAAGGCCGGGGCAATCGTCGCGACCATGTTAACCGTGGTTCTCAGTTACTTCGCCGTGTATGAATTGCTGGGTTGGCCGACTGCACAAGACATGCCCGACAACATGCGAATGCTGGCGGCGGATGTCGTTGAACCAAGAAAGGGCAGCAATAAGAAGGGTGCGATATACGTTTGGGTCAAGCCGATTGGCGAACACAACGCGCTGCCGCGTGCTTACGAGTTGCCATACGATCCGGAGTTTCACGAAATGGTCATCACTGCGCTGGAAAGGTCACGTCAGGGCGTTAAGCAGGGTGTGCGCGGTAATCCAGATTATGACAAAAACGCAGCTGGCCAAGGTCTCGGTCTGCCGTTGAATTTCTTCGACATCAAACCACTCAGGCTGCCTGACAAGACCGATCAGCGGCTGGGTGAACGGGCCCGTTAACCCCTATCCTGCAGCGAGGATCCGTAATGATGGTGAAGAGACTTGACCTGTAATTAGTCCCCCTGCTGTGCGGGGACAAGCACTGCAACTACACCAGCACAAGCACTGCAACTGCACCAGCACAAGCACTGCGCTGGAGCGATAAAAAATAGGGATCAGAGTCACACATAGACTCTAATCCCTATTGTTGGTGCACGAACTCCAGCGAAAGATCTATGGCGTAAATGTGTTTGGTTAATGCGCCAATTGAGATGTAGTCGACACCGGTTGCGGCAACTTCGCGCACGTTTTCCAGATCAATGTTGCCGGATGCTTCCAGCTTGGCGCGCCCCTTGTTGATCGAGACTGCCGCACGCAGCTGTTCGATAGTGAAGTTGTCGAGTAATGCACGTTCGGCCCCGGCCTCCAAGGCTTGGCTTAGTTGCTCCAGCGTGTCTACTTCAATCTCGATAATGATCCCTTCGGGTGCCTGCCGCCGGGCTCGCGCCAACGCTGAGTTGATGGAGTCACTGCTGCGCAGATGGTTGTCCTTGATTAAGATGCCATCGTAAAGTCCCATGCGATGGTTGTGCCCGCCACCGCAGCGCACGGCGTATTTCTGGGCCAGACGCAGGCCCGGAATGGTCTTGCGCGTATCCAAGATGACTGCCGATGTACCGGCGATGCGGTCAGCATAGCTGCGTGTCAGGGTTGCGGTGCCGGACAGGGTTTGCAGCCAGTTGAGTGCTGTTCGTTCTCCGGTGAGGATCGCTGTTGCTGTGCCTCTTAACCCACAGAGCTCTTGATTTTCATCCACGCTGTCACCGTCACCGACTTGCCAATTCACGACTACCTGGGGGTTCAACTGTTGAAATACTTGATCGAACCATGCCGTCCCGCATACCACGGCGCGTTGCCGGCTGATCAGTGTTGCGTTGACCATGCGCTCGGCATCGATCAGCGCCGTGGTAAGGTCACCATCACCGACATCTTCTGCCAGGGTTTGCTGCACCGCATGCTGTATTTCCCGCATCGATATCAATGAAATATTTTTCTGCGCCGATGTCATGGGACCTTAATCCGCAAAAGATTTGATGAACCTATGTTCCGCCTTCATAATAACGAATTCGAAATCACAACGATACTTTTGGATCAGCAGGGGAAAGCCGTCGCGCCGCGGAACATGCGACGGTGACGGTGTCCAACTATGAAATCCACACCCACTATGCGCGTGTCCGCCTATGAGGACCGTGTATATATTCACAAGCCGTCGGCAGCAACGCCAGATTCCAATCTCGCGGATGATGTCCGTGCTGGTTTGACAGCGGCGCTGAAAATGCTGCCACCGAAATATTTCTATGATGAAATCGGATCGGAATTGTTCGAGCAAATCTGTGCAACACCGGAGTATTATCCCACCCGCATCGAGCATGGTTTGCTAGAGGATGTGGTCGATAAGATCGTTGATCTTTCGGAACCAAAGGTAATCGTCGAATTGGGAAGTGGGTCATCGAGGAAAACCGAACTTTTGTTGCAAGCTGTTTTGTCTGTGCAACCAACACTTCGCTACATACCCATAGATGTGTCCGAAAAGGCCCTTATCGATGCGGGCGAGCGTTTGGTGCAACGGTTCCTACCGTTGACCGTCGACGCCTTGCTGGCAGACTATGAGGAGGGACTGAAACACGAGCGCGTTCGTGAACAGCAAGCGCGAAAATTATTCGTGTTTCTGGGCGGCACGATTGGCAACTTCGATCACGACGAAGCCGTTGAACTGATGTCAAGCATACGGCGGCAAATGGGTGATGACGACCGTTTCCTCCTCGGCGCGGACCGCGTTAAAGACCACGACGCCCTGCACCGGGCGTATAACGATGAACGCGGTATCACAGCGCAATTCAACTTGAACGTGTTGCGAGTGATAAATAGGGAACTGGATGCCGCCTTTGATCTGCAGACCTTCGAGCACCACGCGTTCTATGATCCGGAGTTATCGAGAATCGAGATGCACCTGATTTCGAAGTTGGCTCAACGGGTGCCTATCCGGGCCCTGGACCTCACTGTTGAATTCGGCCGGCGAGAGAGCATATTGACGGAAATCAGCCGGAAATTCACGGTGCAAGGTTTGACGCAACTTATTGAAGAGGCCGACCTGGTGGTCGAGCGTCACTATGAGCCGGAAAATCGGTATTTCTCGTTAATCCTTGCGCGGCCCGCGTAGCACTGTACGACCCTCCGATGATATGGGGAGCGGGTTAGTACGTTTGCTGGTTTTTTATAACATACGCCGCTAACTTGTCCGTGGGTTTTACACGTGGAAACAGGCAATGTTGCATTGCCGACGCGGTCCGTTAGTTTAGGCTAAAAGATACAAAGATATTTCCCGAACATGTCCGAAAATCTGTGGTCATTGGCCAATGACGCCTTGCAGAGGCACGCCAACCATTTAGCTTGGGTGCGTCGGGTGGGCAAAGGTAAGCGTGAGGAATATACCTATCGCCAGATTCATTGTTATGCACTCAATATTGCGAGAAGACTGCGGAAACTCGGGGTAGAAGCCGGTGATCGAATTGGTGTCTTGTCTGCCAACGGACCGGAATGGGGAGCGAGCGCATTCGCGGCGTGGAAGCTGGGCGCGGTGATCACGCCATTGCACATCGGGAACAGCGATGAAGAACTCAAGACCCAGGCGCAGGCGCTGGCTCCCAAGCTGATCCTCTATCATGGAACCGATCGTGGCCTGAAAAATACCGAGGTCATTGAACTCGACGATGCAGTAGACGGATCGGACGATGCGAGTGTCTCGCCTGCAAAATCAAGCGACGAAGCGGTTCGCATCTACACCTCGGGCAGCACCGGTAATCCAAAAATGGTGAAACTGTCTCACAACAACATCATGTCCAATGTACTCGCTGCCGCCAACATCGACCTTCACATTAGTTCCAATGACCGTTTCCTATCATTGTTGCCGCTGTCCCACGCCATGGAACTAACCGGCGGCATGCTGCTTCCGTTACATCAGGGATCGACAATAGTCCTGCCACGTGTATTAGCGGCGCATGAAATTCTCGAGGCAATGGTTGACGAAAAGATCACGTTGGTAATCGCGGTACCACGGCTGTTTCGCAATATCATGCTGAATATGAAAAAGCGGTTCAAAGAGGGCGGTACTACGCTGGGGGTGTATCTTAAATTGTTGCGGCTTACACCATTGGGTATGCGGCGCATGTTGAATTGGCCGATTCGCAGGAAGGTCGGTGGCAACATCAAATGTTGGTTGAGCGGCGGCTCGCGGTTGGACCCGGAAATAGGCCAGTTTTTCCGGGATCTCGGTTTACCACTGATCCAAGGATATGGGCTCACCGAATGTTCGCCGGTGGTGAGTGTGCAGGAACAGAGCGATCCGCTGGTTGACAGCGTGGGTAAGCCGTTGCCCGGCGTCACGGTAAAGATTCATGCAGCCGATGCGAACGGCGCCGGTGAACTTTGGGTATCCGGCCCCAACGTGATGATGGGATATGTCGATGAAGTCCAAACCCGAGAGACGATGGAGAACGATTGGTACAAGACCGGAGACATCGCGCGTCTGGTGGATGGCAAAATCATTATCACCGGTCGCAGCAAACGCTTGATCGTCACCGAGTCCGGCAAGAATGTTTATCCCGAGGACCTGGAAGTGTTACTGGAACGTGATCCGGAACTGAAAGAGGCAGGTGTGCTCGAAGTGGACATGCGGCCTGCAGCGGTGCTCGCGATTGACCCTCCGGATCAGAACGCGAGAGCAAAGGAGATCGTAAAAAAATTCAATGCCCGCGTTTCCAGCCACAACCAAATTGTGCGTTACGCGGTGGTTGAGGAATTACCAAGAACGCCGCTGGGGAAGGTAGCGCTCAAAGACTTACCCAAGATTTTCGAGCAATTCGAAATCCGCAAGAATTGACTGACACACATTTCCATTGTTAGACCATTACACTACTTGGGCAGGATTGCTAATTGCCGTGATCGTCGCGGCGTTTTTTTTGCGCTGGGTGGTCGGGCACTGCGAGAGAGCCAATGTCGCTGACTGGGGCAACAAGTGGCTGAATCGACTCGACGGTTTGAACCGCATCTTCTGCAATCGGTTCCACCGTCTACAAGCGGATGTCATTCAGTTGCCGGCCAGTGGCGGCGCACTGCTTGCTGCCAATCATGTTTCCGGTTTGGACCCGCTGCTGATGATCGCTTCGTGTTCGCGCCCGTTGCGATTCATGATCGCCACCGAAGAATACAATCGGTGGTGGCTGAAGTGGTTGTTCGAGATCATTGGCTGCATCCCGGTAGACCGCACCGGTCAGCCGGAGAAGGCGTTCCAGGCCGCACTGCGGGCGTTGGATGTGGGTGAAGTGATCGGGGTATTTCCCCAAGGCCGTATTCAGGGGCCCGGCGAAGGTCCGGTAACATTGAAACGCGGGGTGGTCGCGTTGGCGCACCTTGCCGATGTGCCGATTATTCCGCTGCACATATCCGGCATTCGCGGTGCGGGTCGCATTATACTGGCGGTATTCCTCCGCAGCACGGCACGGATCAAGGCGACGCATGCCATTAATGTTTCCGACACCAAAGATGAGGCGGCGCTGTTTAAGCTCAGTGAATTCGTCAATCGCGGGGTCGCCAACGCTTGAATAATTTCCAAGTCCGCCCCATGTAATCATTAACCTAAGAACCGTTGGGAGTGCCCGCAATGCGGATGGATAAACTCACCTCTAAATTTCAGATGGCGCTGGCCGATGCGCAGAGTCTTGCCGTTGGCCGTGACCACCAGTTTATCGAGCCCCTGCACGTGCTGATCGCATTGCTGGACCAGGAAGGCGGCACCGTGCGCCACCTGTTGATGCAGACGGATGCAAATATCAATAAACTACGTTCGAGCTTGGGTGAGGCGTTGGATCATTTGCCGCAGGTACAAGGGCAACAGGGCGATGTGCACATTTCCAACGAACTCGGGCGGCTCCTCAACCAAACCGACAAGCTCGCGCAGCAGCGTCAGGACGCCTATATCTCCAGCGAACTTTTCGTGCTCGCAGCGGCGGATGATAAAGGCGCGCTGGGGGAGATGCTGCGCGATGCCGGCGTCTCAAAGATCGCCCTCGAAAAGGCCATCGATGATATGCGTGGCGGTCAGAAGGTCGACGATCCCAGCGCCGAGGAACATCGGCAGGCACTGAAAAAATTTACTATCGACGTCACCGAACGCGCGGAACAGGGCAAGCTCGATCCGGTCATCGGACGTGACGACGAGATTCGCCGCGTGATCCAGGTGTTACAGCGGCGGACCAAGAACAACCCAGTCCTGATCGGTGAGCCGGGGGTCGGTAAAACCGCTATCGTCGAAGGGCTCGCCCAGCGTATCGTCAACGGCGAGGTGCCCGATGGGGTAAAGGGCAAGCGTCTATTGGCGCTCGACATGGGCGCCTTGATCGCCGGTTCCAAGTTTCGTGGCGAATTCGAAGAGCGCCTCAAGGCGGTGCTCAACGATCTCGCCAAGCAAGAGGGCCAGATCATTTTGTTCATCGATGAGCTCCATACCATGGTGGGAGCCGGTAAGGCGGAAGGGGCGATGGACGCGGGAAACATGTTAAAGCCGGCTTTAGCGCGAGGTGAATTACATTGTGTCGGCGCCACCACCCTGGATGAATACCGTAAGTATGTTGAAAAAGATGCTGCGTTAGAGCGCCGCTTTCAGAAAGTTCTGGTGGACGAGCCTAATGTGGAGGATACCATCGCGATCTTGCGTGGGCTCAAAGAGAAATACGAGGTCCATCATGGTGTCGATATCACCGATCCGGCCATCGTGGCAGCGACCATGCTGTCGCATCGTTACATCACCGATAGGAATCTGCCGGATAAGGCCATCGATCTCGTCGATGAAGCGGCAAGCCGCATTCGCATGGAGATCGACTCCAAGCCCGAGGAAATGGATAGGCTTGAAAGGCGCCTGATTCAACTCAAGATCGAACGCGAAGCGCTGAAAAAGGAGACCGACGAAGCCTCAAAAAAACGGCTGGGCGACCTGCAATCGGAGATCTCGACTCTGGAGGGACAGTATTCGGAACTCGAGGAGATCTGGAAGGCCGAGAAGGCTGCGGTCCAGGGCGCTCAGCATATCAAAGAGTCTTTGGACAAGGCGCGCCAGGAGCTGGAGACTGCACAACGCGCCGGTGATTTGACCCGCATGTCTGAACTGCAATACGGCCGTATTCCGGAGCTCGAAAAGCAGCTCACTGCGGCACAAGAAGTCGAGCAGACCGAAACACGCTTATTGCGCAACAGCGTCAGCGAAGAGGAAATCGCCGAAGTGGTCTCGAAGTGGACCGGCATCCCGGTGTCGAAGATGATGGAGGGGGAACGGGAAAAGCTATTGCGTATGGAAGACGAACTGCACAAGCGCGTTGTCGGTCAACAAGAGGCGATTGCTGCGGTATCCAACGCCATCCGGCGTTCCCGTGCCGGCTTGTCCGATCCCAATCGCCCTTACGGGTCGTTCATGTTCTTGGGCCCGACCGGCGTAGGCAAGACCGAGCTGTCCAAGGCGTTGGCCAGTTTTTTATTCGATTCCGAGGAATCCATGGTGCGGATCGACATGTCGGAATTCATGGAAAAACACTCCGTCGCGAGGTTAATCGGCGCGCCTCCCGGGTACGTCGGCTATGAAGAGGGGGGCTATCTCACTGAGGCAGTGCGCCGTAAGCCGTATTCGGTGATTCTTATGGATGAGGTGGAGAAGGCGCACCCGGAGGTATTCAATGTCCTGCTGCAGGTGCTCGATGACGGGCGGTTGACCGATGGCCACGGGCGCACCGTCGATTTTCGTAATACCGTGGTGATCATGACATCAAACCTGGGTTCGCAGGTTATTCAGGAGTTCGCCGGTGAGGAGAATTATGATCAGATGAAATCCGCGGTGATGGAGATCGTGGGCCAGCAATTCCGGCCGGAGTTCATCAATCGTGTCGATGACCTGGTGGTGTTCCATCCACTAGGACGCGAGCAGCTACGCGAGATCGCCAAACTCCAGGTGCGATACCTGCGCGATCGCCTGCGGGTTCGTGACATCGGTTTGCAGTTCACCGAGGCTGCGCTCGACAAACTGGCCATGGTGGGTTTTGATCCGGTATATGGCGCACGGCCGCTGAAGCGTGCCATTCAGACAATGATTGAAAATCCCTTGGCGCAGCAGATCTTGAGTGGCGTATTCGCCGCCGGCGACAACATCAAGATCGGTGTGAAAGACAACGAATTCGAGTTCCGCAAAGCTGGACTGGATGAGGCGAAGGTGGCTTAACCGGTCCATTTGCTGATGAGTTCATCGAACGCAGCTGGACGCTGCCCGGTGAAAGTCGACACCGCGACCTCGATGATCCCGCAGGCGACATTCACTCATCGGAAGCCGCTCGTTTGTTAAGAAAATAAGCATTGGACTTGATAGCCGGCGCTCGATTTCTTGTTGTAGCGATAAACTTTTGATCCCACAGACAGTACCAGACCAAACGATCCCTTTAAGCGGTTGTTTCGGGTGTCAATAACACGTGTTGGGCGCCTGCCCCACACAGGCTTCTCATACATCGCAAGCTCAATCGTTGGCTGGCATCCAACAATACTTAACGACTTGAGCCGATTTCAGCGAACCGGGAAAAACGACCCAATATAGATACTCAGTCCCTCTCTCAGTGATACTCAACACGGCTGGCAGGTACTGTCAGCGGGAGGGGGACATGCACCCGTAGACTACGAATAACTCGACCCAAACACGCGATGTTCACGGCTTTGGCTTCGAGTCTACAGGTGCGCTTGAGCTCATCAACGAATACTCAGGGCTTGCCGTTGCACCGGCTCACCTATATTGCCTTCGCAGAGCTTCAGCATGCATGTCCTAATGGTTAATTTACCACTTCGGAGGTTTGACATGAAAGCAGAACTCTCTCAATTTACGGCAGTGATTGGTATCGACTGGGCGGATAAAAAACACGACATCTGCGTTCAAGCCATCGATTCTGATGTGCGTGAATTTTCTCAGATATCGCACAAAGTAGAGAAGATTCATGAATGGGCTCAGTCGATGGTTGAACGTCACGGTGGCCAAATGGCCGTGGCCGTGGAGTTGTCGAAAGGTCCCATCGTGTCCGCTCTGCAGAAATATAATTTCTTTGTGATCTACCCGATCAACCCAACAACGCTGGCAAAGTATCGGGAAGCGTTCAATCCCAGCGGAGCTAAAGACGATCCCACAGATGCTGAGTTGGCATTAGACATCTTGTTGAATCATTCCAACCACTTCACACCACTGAACCCACAAAGCGTTGAGATGCGTACCTTGATGACTTTAGTCGAGCAACGGCGGCGCATCATGAATGATCGTATACGTATCACCAATCGACTCAGAAATGCCTTGAAACAGTACTACCCGCAGGTGTTGGACTGGTTCGATCATATCGACACACCGCTGTTCTGCGACTTCATCAAACAATGGCCAACACTGACTCAGGTAAAGCGCGCACGAAGAACGACACTGGAAAAGTTCTTCCGTGAACACAATATGTATCGCAAGCCATTGTTGGAGCAACGCATCGAAGCGATTAAATCCGCACAGCCGTTAACAACAGATGACGCGGTGATCACACCTTATCGTCTCCAGACCCTTACCCTGGTTGACCAGCTTGCTGTGGCGCTTAACTCATTGCGGTTGTATGACCGTGAGATCGCCGTTCTGGCACCACAACACGCTGATTATGAATTGTTCAGCTCGCTACCAGGAGCAGGCCCATTGTTGGCCCCTCGTCTGCTGGTGGCGTTTGGTGAGCAGCGAGAGCGATTTGCCAACGCCGCCGAAGTACAGAAATACTCGGGTATCGCCCCTGTGACTGAACGAAGCGGTCAGAAGAGTTGGATCCATTGGCGATGGCAGTGTCCCACGTTCTTGCGCCAAACCTTCGTCGAGTGGGCAGCGCAAACCATCAACAAATCGTACTGGGCAGGTATATTTTACTATCAACAGCGAGCCAAAGGTTGCACGTATCACGCAGCTGTACGTGCTCTGGCATTCAAGTGGATACGTATACTGTATCGATGCTGGAAAACCAATACACCCTATGATGAAGCCACGTATCTTAAGGCGCTGAAAACTCGCGGATCGCCGTTGCTGAGCGCGAAACCTCTTGACTGAATGACTCAGGGCGTGAAGCAGGCAATTTAAGAATGATGCCTAATTTGCCCTAACCGGTCATTGGCGAAACGTCGATGAACCCCGCAACGGGACAATCTTCGCAGGTGAAGTTCCTGAGCCTTCGGATGGGACGTCGGTTTGCTCGCGGTAGGTTTCCCGGATCGTGTTGAATTCGCCTTGGCAGGTGAGAAAGGCATCCACCACCACCGGATCGAAATGCCGACCGCGGTCCTTGAGGATACGGCCGACCGCGTCTTCGTGGTCGTAGGCCGGTTTGTAGACGCGTTTTGTGGTAATACAGTCGTATACGTCACTCACAGCTACGATACGCGCGCTGAGCGGAATCTCCTCGCCGACCAGATGACGCGGATAGCCGGAGCCGTCCCACTTTTCGTGGTGACAGTAAGCGATTTCCATCCCCATCTCGAGGAACGTGTGGTCATCGAAGTCATCGATCACCGAGCGCAGGGTATTGGCGCCGATGATCGTGTGTTCGCGCATGATGTGGAATTCCTCGTCGGTCAGATTGCCTGGCTTGCGCAGAATTTCGTCCGGTATTCCCACCTTGCCGATGTCGTGGAGGGGGCTGGATTTCTCGAGCTGGTCAATGAATCTTTCATCAATGTGATCGGCATACGGCGAGTCCCGGAGTGCCGCCGCGATGCACCGGCTGTAAGCCGCGATCCGCTCCAGGTGGCGGCCAGTTTCCGCGTCGCGCGACTCGGCGAGTCGGGCCAGGGTAACGAGAGCCATGTCTCTGGTTTTGAGGATCTCGGTTGTGCGCTTTTTCACGTCCAGTGCTTGGATCTGCAGCGACGCGCTCATCTCGTTGAATTCGTCGAGCAGGTTCCCAATTGAGCCGCGCTCGCGATGCTCGATCTGAACTCCGAGATCGCCATCCGCGATCCGATTGGCGGCGTCGATGAGCCGGATAATGGGCCGGGTAGTCTGACGCGTGAACCACCACGCTAGCACGAGGGCGAGGAGGAAGGTCACGATGAAGGTCGAGCCGAGCACCTTTGTAGATTGCTTGATGCGCGCCTGGGCGGTGGCGGTGCGCTGTTTGAGATGCGGCGTCGCGACGTGACGGATTCTTTGCACCAAGTTAACGAGCTGTGCACCGATTCGCGCTACTTCGATCTGCATCTTCTGCCGCAGAGCGTTGTCGCCGATCGCGGTCACGAAGCGACTGAACCCCAATTTGTATC
The DNA here is from genome assembly GCA_947259395.1 of uncultured Gammaproteobacteria bacterium. Classification (GTDB taxonomy): domain Bacteria; phylum Pseudomonadota; class Gammaproteobacteria; order Arenicellales; family JAANXG01; genus CALZGZ01. The sequence goes on from CAMYMN010000008.1 coordinate 42,697, forward strand.
GGTCGACCAGCTCTACCCCGTCCTGGATCAGGATCCTATCAGCACCCGCGTGGTGGCAGTTCAGACACGCGCTCATCTGAGACTCGAGCCCACGGATGGTCGCGATAACTTGATCGAGATTGTTCGCAAACACAGTTCCCGAAACCTCTAGCGCCTGCTTGGACAGGACGATTTGTCGTTCGAGATCTTGTCTCAGATCCTCGACCTCGTGTAACACAACTAACCTATTGAGCTCCGCCGAGGTCTTCCACAGAACGTGCAGGCCGAGGCCATACCCCGTGCCAAAGAGTATGAACAGCAGCGTGAGAGTGACGATGAATCGGCGTTTCATCTGTTGATGTAGCTATAGCTTTCGATGTTGATGCCAGCCTTGGCAGCGATGTCAAAAACCGGGCTGTAGTCTGCCGTACGCGTCACCTCGAATCGCGATGCCCCCATCTTCTCGAGGATTGCTTTGCCCTCGACAGTAGTATCAAGATTGAGCAGGAGGTCGCGGACTTGCTCCTTGAGTCCGGGGTCGAGCAAAGCCGACATGAACAGACCGTTCGACGGTACGCGCGGTGACACGGCAAGGATCTGCAGTTCATCCTCGACGCGCGGATCGGCTTGCATGCGCCAATCCATCACCGTGTTCTTGGCGGCCCCGATATCGGCTTCGCCGTTGAGCACCGCCGACACCGTTGCGTCGTGACTACCCCAGAAGCGTACCTCGGAGAAGAAGGTCTCCAGATCCTTGACGCCGTGCCTTCGCAGGTAAGCCCGGGGAAACACGTAACCGGCGGTGGTGGCTCGCTCGACAAGGGCGAGTCTCTTACCCTGCATGTCGGCAACAGTTTTGATGCCGCTGTCCTTACGCACGAAGATCCGGCCGAAGTAGGTGGAAGTGCCGTCCCGATTGACCGGCCGGGCGATGGGCTCCATGCCGAGCTGAGCGCTCGCTAGGCCGCCGGTAAAAGAGCCTAGGAAAGCGACCAGTACCTCGTTGCTGGCGATGCGCTCGACGATATTGCCGTAGCGGCTGAGCATGGTCAGCTCGAACCTGGCGTCGACCTCGCGGGACAGGTACTCGGCCAGCGTCTCGTATCGTGCCACCTGGTCGAAGATGTTTCTTTCCGGAATCAGGCCGATCTTGATCGCCGGGGTATCGCTTTGGGCCATTGCCGCCCCTGGCCCTGCGACGGTCAGCACCAGCACCGTTACAGCGACGTGATGAACCTTGAGTCGCATCAACGGTACAATCGTTAATGCTTGCAAGCCGGTACCGGCAAACATGAAATGTACGGCGCGTTTGTGATCGGTCACACCGCCGCATGCCATCGAGATCGCGCGACTGACTAATGACGCGATAAATGACAAAAAAGCCGACCACACCAACATAGTTAACATAACGACACCCCTGCTAATTAACTATAGCAGGGTGTGCAAATCTGTCACTTCGGGGGGAGTTTCGGGGGGGAGTCCGGGGACAGTTCACTTAATTTGTGCACGAATTTGGCGCCGGTCTAGCCACCCATCCCCGACGACATCGAAAGCGATCAGTTCTAGTCAACGACCACCTAAGATATCCACAGATAAATGAACTGTCCCCGACCAAATGATAACCAGGTCCCCTCAAACAGCAGCATGTTCACACCTTTGGGTGTCCGTGTATCTCCCACAGACACCCTCTTGTCGTGCCAAACTTGCCGTTCATATGCGATAACCTACCCTAAATAGTGGTATTTTCTGTGGTCGCGCCGCTTTTTGTGGATGGTGACCGCTGCGAGCCTATTGATTCCACCGTGGTTTCCCGTCCCGGCGGTCCACGCGATGTTATTACTTGGTGAGGAGTAAGTATGATGCTGATCGAATGGAAACCTGAGTTCTCAGTTGGGGAGCCAATGTTAGATGCAGACCACCGCCATCTTATCGAGCTCCTGAATCGTTTTTCTGAAGACCTTGGACCGACTCGTCCCAAAGCCACTTTCATCGAGCATCTGGTGCAGTTATACAGCAGTGCCAGCAAGCACTTCGCGCGCGAGGAGGCGATCATGCAGGCGCATGGTTATAGCAGCGACTATGTGAAACACTACGCCGATCATCAACGACTCCTCAATGAAATCACCTTTATGATGTTCGAGCACCAATACGGCTTGCCGAAGGATGAAGGCGCGATCACTGAGTGGATAAAAAACTGGTTTCATAACCACCATGCCACTTATGACGCGCGTCTTCACCTGTCGTTTCCGAAAGCAGATTGCGCGTCGTAAATCTGTAAGTCTGGGTAAGTCTGGGGACAGTCTACTGATTTGTGGATAATCCTGGGGGCAATTTACTGATTTCGGGCACCACAGCGGGGCAGCATGTGCAGTTCAGTAGCATCATGAATATGCGCATACGGCCCCACCCACGACTTGCGAGATCGGCCACGCGTTGGATTGCAGTACGTCCGTATATCCGGAGTGTCTATTCCTGATCGTGTTGTGGCCAGACATCGTTGAAGATCTCCTCGACGATTTGGTCAAAGTGTTCATCGAGTAGTACCTGTTCGTCACCCAGTTTATCCTCCGCCTTTTGGCGCAGCGCCTGGGCCTTGGTCTCGAGCAGGTGGGATTGCTGCTCTGCATAACGTTCCACTGCGCGCTGCGTGCGGGTTTCGTTTCTACGCAAGATCGAAGGGGCTTGCTTCCTTGCCTCGGTGACCGCGGTCTCAGCCTCCTGCCGTGCGGTCGCGATTTGTGCCTCTGCGGCGCGCTCCGCTTCGAGTACTTGCTGGATCGGGTTTTCTAGTTTTTTCACCATCGTGCCTGTGCGGATCTATCCACCCACTGTCGTGTCTATGGCCAATGCGCCGGAATCGCGCCTGCGGTTCGCAAAACCAGAGATATTGTAAGACCTTACACGGCATCACTATTTGATCCGGATCATAGTTAATGCGGGACGACTCGGGACACAATCAATCATGGATAAGTGTTTGATCAAGCTGAGCTAAACGGCCAGGATCCAACATGGGGATAGTGCGCAATCTCGAATATGCCGTTGCCCAGGCCCGGGTGCGCGCGCGAATCGGGGCAATGCCCAACGCGCCCGCGTGGCGCTATATGGCCGCTGCCACTGACGTGGATAATCTCATTGCCAGAATGCGGGCCAGCGGCCTCGGACATTGGGTGCAGACGTTGCCCAGATCCCCGGATACGGCCACCATCGAACACCATCTCGCTGACCGCTTGCAGGGTTTGATCAGGTTCATGGTGCGACTGTTGCCCAACCGTTGGCGGGGGCTGAAGGGCTGGTTGCGGCAGGGAGGCGAATTGGTCAAAACGCAGCGAGTGTCGACATATTCGCATCGCGACGCACCCGAAAGCAGCGATCATGAGCGACCCGGTGTGACGCAGTGGCCGGAACGGGGCCCTGTCAACTACCGTCTAAGCGCCCGGCGCAGGGGTGACGGCGATGGGTCGGCGCTATTCGATATTTGGTTGCGAGACTTCGCGCAACGCTGCCCAAAGATAACCGGCCGCGAGCGCTACGTAGTGCAGCGTATCTATCGCATCGTCAGTGAGCATCTACAGCAGATCCTCCGGTTACGCGAGCAAGCGGCACAGAGCGCACTGTTCGATAGCAATGCGCAATGGCGTTTGCGGCATCAGCTTGCCGGTGACTTGCGCGCACTTTTGGGAGGGGACCCATTTCATGCCGGTGTCATTCTTATCTATGGGTTACTGGAGCTGCTCCAATATGAACAGTGCCGCGCGCTGTTGATTGCACAGTCCCGTCATTGGCGTGCGGCGGAATTGATGGTGGGTGGCGGGTAGATGTTCCGGCCGGTCGAAATGATCTGGATCGATATCCTCGTGGACCGGGAAGCGGTGTCCACCGCATTAGATGTGCTGGGTGGAATGGGGGTGATCGAGCTTCAGCAGTACGACCGCATGCAACCGCCGTTCGAGGTCGAACAAGACGGCCGCATCATGGAACGATTGCTCGTCTTGGAACGCCAAATGGACGACTACGACACGTACCTGCCAGAACCTGATTTCGAAGCAGTTAAGCCCCGATTTCGCAGTCTGCCAACCCCGGTGTTGCTACCCGATTTGGAACAAAGACTTAACTTATGGTTGCGCGAGGTGAAGCCGATTACTGAGCAACTGCGTAAAACTGAATCCCGTCTCGAAGAACTCGAGCTGCTGTCTACCTGTCTGCGAGCCCTTCCCGACGATGAGCTCGATATGGAATTAGCGTCGGGCAAGTGGTCACGTAAATTCCCGCCGTTTCTGGCAATGGGACGCGCAAGCGACGTCGATGTCCTCGATGCGGCGTATGGCCATATCATTGGACGCGCTTACCCAATCAAGACCTCCGGTCCAGATGAAGAGGTCACGGATCAACGTGTGCTGGTCGTCGGGGTCACCGATGGTGACGTGCTGGGTGAGCTCGAGCGGCGCTTTCACAGCCGCGGAATGCGCTTTGTGCGCGTGCCTGCCACCATCCACGGGTCCAACAGCGCCGCGTTGCGGCAGGTCGATGACATGATCGAGGCAAAGAAGCGCACTCGTGACCGACTGCTGTCCGAGCTCAATGAACTGAATCAGCGCACGCGCGTTGCAGGTGATGTCTGGTTGTTGCGGCGCCACCGCTGGGTCAACGAGGTGTTGGCCGATTCGTTGACCGGACGGCGCTTTGTGTGGCTCGGGGGCTGGGCCCCCGCGGCACGTTACGGCGAACTAATCGAGAACCTGCAACGCAAGGATGTGCCTTTTCTTATCAGCAGAGAAGCCGCCGGCGAGCATGGTGTACCGCCGGTGCAACTCGACAATCCGCGCTGGATCAAGCGGTTCGAGGCGTTTGTGAAAGGTTTTGGCGTCCCCGCGGCCAATGAGGTGGATCCCAGTCCGGTGCTGGCGGTGATGACGCCGCTGATGTTCGGATACATGTTTGGTGACGTCGGGCATGGGGTAGTTTTGATGCTCATCGGCTGGCTGGCTAGAAAGCGACTGCCGGTGTTGGAATTGCTCATCGTGGGCGGCTTCAGTTCCATTATTTTCGGATTTTTGTTCGGGTCGATTTTCTGTGATGAATCGCTACTCACAGCGATCTGGATCAGGCCCATGGATGACCCCATGTTGATGCTGTTGTTGCCGATCGGTTTTGGATGGGCAGTCATTATGTCGAGCATGCTGCTTGCTGGAGTACAGGCGCATTGGCAACGCAACGCCGGTCGGTGGTGGGCATTCGGCGCACCCATTATTGTCTTGTACTGCGCCGCCGCCGCGATCATATTGTCCGCGCAGTTCGCGTTGGTGCTGATGGGGATCTCATTGCTATGGTTTTTCTTGGCGGCAGGGATCATGGGATATCTTGCTGACGGACTGGTCGGTATCGTACGGAAGAGCATGAGCCGATCGTTAGAATTCATCGAGATTGTTTTTCAACTCGCAATCAATACGCTCTCATTCGCACGATTGGGTGCGTTTGCCCTGGCCCACTCTGGGCTGAGCGCCGCGGTGATTACGCTCAGCGCCATGCCGGACAACGTGATCGTCACCAGCGTGATCTTCGTTGTCGGCAACGTAATTGTCATCGCCCTAGAAGGACTGGTGGTTTCAATTCAAACGACTCGTCTTGTGATGTTCGAGTTCTTCAGGCGGTTCTTTGCCGGCGGCGGCAGACCTTTTCAACCTTTGCGACTGCCGAATCATGCCCGATCCGTGAACGAAGCCTAGTGACAGAGCCCAACCTATTGGAGTAATTCGATGCTGCAGACAAGAGCCAAGTTTCTACTCAGTGCCACGGCGCTACTAGCGGGTATGGCGACGCTGATATATGTGACTGTGGTATTTTTTCCACCGGCAGCGATTGCGGCACAGTCCACCGCGATGGCCGATGTGTCCGTCGTCAGATGGGGCTTTATTGCCGCGGCGTTAGCGACTGGTTTGTCGGCCGTTGCCGCTGGTATCGCGGTAGCGGCAGTGGGCGCGGCGGCGGTGGGGGCGATCGCCGAAAAACCCGAGTTGTTCGGCCGCACATTAGTGTTAGTCGGTTTGGCCGAAGGAATCGCCATCTATGGATTGATCATTGCAATCATGATCCTAAATCGGTTGGGTTGATCCATGTCGTTGCGGGTTAGTTACATTGGAGATCCACTGACATCGACGGGCTTTGCTTTGGTCGGTGTTACGTCTTACTCGTCGTCTACCGAGTCCGCCGCGGTGTGGGATGCAGTGTTGCAGGCCCGTCAGCAATCCGATCTGGTGATCCTCAATCAGGACCACGCACATAGTGTCAAAAGTCGACTGGAGGCATTGATTCGTCAATGGCCGGTACCACCAGTGGTGATTGTCCCCAGTATCGATACCGAACATGCATTGCAAGATAGCGTGGTCGATATAGCACGGCGGCTGTTGGGAATTAGCTGAGCCGAGGGCGGTTAAAAATCATGATTCATCGCCAGCAAGTGGACGTCGAACCGCAGCAAGTGGCGATTTTCTTGGACAAGATCGCGCGTGACCGTGACCGCGAATTACAAAATATTGACACTCAGAAACACAACAAGATCGCACAGCTGCGTGGTGAGGCAATTGCACAATCGCGACGCATTCATCATCAGGCAGCCAAGCTGGCCCGCGCCCGGCAATCTCAGAAGCACGATCGCTACCTGGCGACCATCAACGCCGAGCTGCGGCGCCGGCACTGGCGGTTGTTGACCGATTTGCAGCGGCGCGTGGCGGATGCGGTTTGGGCACGCATGATGCAGTCCTGGAACAATCCGCAACATCAATGGAGGTGGTGTCGACAGTGGTTGGACGCGGCACGTAGCCGTTGCGCATCTTTGCCGTTGCAGATCGACCTCGGGAGGGGCGCGCGCTCTGATGTGTGCGAGAAAATTAACGCGACGATGACGGATTATCCCGGGCAATTCGAGTTACAGACCGACGAGTCTGCGCCGGAGGGGATCATCATCCGTTGGGCTGATCATATGCTCGACGGTACCCTGCGCATGCAACATCCACAGCTCTTAGAGAATGCGTTGCGCCGGATTACCGATATCATCTATCCGGGCCCCGAGGCACGATGAGCCGCGCAACAATATTCTGGATCAATGGTCCGGTGCTCAAGGCCCATCCGGAAGGCAATTTCCAGATGAAAGAAGCGGTGTTTATCGGCGAAGATCGCCTTGTCGCCGAGGTAATCCGCCTCGACGTCGATGCCATCACCGTGCAGGTGTTCGAGGACACCACCGGCCTGACGCCAGGCATGGTGATCGAGGGCAGCGGCCTGCCGCTCGCGGTCGAGCTTGGACCCGGCATGCTGGGGGCAATGTTTGACGGCATTCAAAGACCGCTGCGCGCGGTGGCCAGCGCCTATGGCGATTTCATCGGTACCGCCGTGGATGTGCCGAGTCTGGACCGCGAGCGGCAGTGGCGCTATCAGCCAATTGTCGAAGAAGGCGTGGAGGTGAGCGGTGGGTACTGTATTGGGGAGATCGAAGAAACGCCGGACCTGATGCATCGGGTACTGGTGCCCCCGGACGTCGTCGGCACCGTCGAGTGGCGGGCGCCTGAGGGATCGTATCGCATTGACGCACCACTGGTGAGAGTTCGCTCGCCTCAAGGAGTAGTCGAAGTCGCGATGCTCAACCGGTGGCCGATTCGCGTGCCACGGCCGTTTCGTCAGCGATTGGCCTTGGAGAGACCGCTATTGACCGGTCAGCGAATCATCGACACCTTGTATCCGATCGCTAAGGGTGGTGCGAGCGCCATGCCAGGGGGCTTCGGCACTGGAAAAACCGTGTTGCAGCAGACGCTGGCTAAATGGTGCGACGCCGATGTGATCATCTACATCGGCTGCGGGGAGCGCGGTAACGAAATGGCGGGCGTGCTGGAGGAGTTCCCCGGACTCGAAGATCCGCGCACCGGTCGCATGTTGATGGAAAGGACGGTGTTGATTGCCAATACTTCCAATATGCCGGTGGCGGCACGGGAGGCATGTATCTACACCGGTATCACCATGGGCGAATATTTTCGCGACCAGGGTTATAACGTGGCGCTGTTCGCCGATTCGATATCGCGCTGGGCCGAGGCGTTGCGGGAGATATCCGGCCGTCTCGAGGAGCTGCCCGCTGAAGAGGGGTATCCAGCCTACCTGCCCAGCCGGTTGGCCGAGTTTTTCGAACGCGCCGGGCGCACCCAGGGCCTGGCAGGCGAAGAGGCCTCGCTGACGGTGGTCGGCACGGTGTCGCCACCAGGTGGAGACTTTTCGGAGCCGGTCACCGCCCACTCGCGCCGTTATGTCAAGAGCTTCTTGGCATTGGACCGTGAACGCGCCCAGGCTCGATTTTATCCCGCCATCCATCCGCTGCAGAGTTACTCGGAATATGTTTCGAGTACCGCCCAGTGGTGGCAACATCATGGTGGCGTACGTTGGGCCGAGCGCCGTGAACGTACGCTTGAGTTGCTACAGGAGCAGGCGCGGCTCGAAAAGATGGTGAAGATTGTGGGCCGCGACGCGCTGCCGCCGTCGCAGCGTTTGGTGTTGGTCTGTGCCGAGGTCACGGTTGAGGGCCTACTACGCCAATCGGCGTTTTCCGAAACCGATCGTTATTGCTCGCCCGAGAAACAGGCCGCCATGTTGGAGTTAATCGACTACTTCATACAGCGTGCACATGCACTCGTGGAGGCTGGTGTTGACCCGGATACGCTGCTTACATTGCCGGTGGTGCGCAAACTGCAAAGGATGGGCGAGGACATCGGCAACGACTCACTGGAGGATTTTGACAGCCTGACTCGTGCGTTGGATGACGCGTTAGATGCGTTGGCGCCGAGCATGAAGGGCCAATTGGGCGCGGCCAAGGCGGTGGGCGGATGATCAATCCTCAGCACTACCTGTTTCACACCGGTCTGACCAGCATTCAGGGGCCGTTGATATTCGTACGCAACACCCAAGGTGTCGGTCTGTACGAGCGGGTTGAGGTGCTCACCGCGCGCGGCGATGTGCGCCTCGGCCGCGTCGTATTCATAGCCGACGACAAGGTGATCGTGGAGGTGTTCCAGGGGACCGAAGGTTTGTCTCTCGGAGAAGCGCGCGTCAAATTCCTGTCGGAACCGATACTGTTGCATGTTGGACCGGCGATGCTGGGTAGAGTCTACAACGGGGTGGGCGTTCCCACAGACGGTGGTCCCGCGATTGTCGCCGCACAGCGTCTGCGTATCGATGGCAGTGCGATCAATCCGGTGCGCCGCGACGTGCCCAGGGAGTTTATCGAGACCGGTGTTTCAGCTATTGATGCCATGAATTCGTTAGTGCGCGGACAAAAATTACCGATATTCTCCGGTAGTGGTCTCAGTCATGACCGCTTGGCCTCCAACATTGCACGATTTTCGCGCCTGCGTGGGAAACAAGCCGAGGAATTTGCGGTTGTGTTTGCGGCGATCGGGGTCACCTTCGACACCGCGGAGCATTTTCGACGGGAAATGGACGAATACGGCGCAATGCAGCGCATCGCGTTGTATTTGAATCTCGCCAGTGATCCGAGCTCGGAAAGACTGTTGACGCCCAGGGTCGCCCTGACCGCGGCGGAATATCTCGCCCATGAGGAAGGCCGCCACGTGTTGGTGATCTTGACCGACATGACCAACTACTGCGAGGCGCTGCGCGAGGTGTCTTCGAGTCATGGTGAGATACCGAGCCGCAAGGGATATCCCGGCTACATGTACTCGGATCTGGCAAGTATCTACGAACGGGCGGGGAGAATTGCCGGCCGCCCGGGATCGATTACCCAGATGCCGATTGTAAGCATGCCCAACGATGACATTACCCATCCGATTCCGGATTTGTCCGGTTACATTACCGAGGGGCAAATCGTCCTCGATCGGGATCTGGACCGCCGCGGGATCTTTCCACCGATCAAGTTACTGCCCTGTCTGTCGCGGCTGATGAATCACGGCATCGGGAAGAATATGACCCATGTTGACCATCCCGCTTTTGCGCAGCAACTGTATTCCTCCTACGCGCAGGCGCATCATCTACGGCTGTTATCGAGTGTCGTCGGTGAGGAGGGGTTGTCTGCAGTCGACCGGCAGCTGCTGCGATTCGGCGCACGCATGGATGACGTATTCATTCGTCAGGACGATCACCGACGCACGCTCGAGGAGACCTTTGACCTCGGCTGGACGCTGTTGGCCGAATTGCCGGATGAGGCCTTGGTTCGGCTGTCCGATGCGCAGATTGCGGATCACATCAAACCACGCCGCCATGGCCCATGACACTGCTTCCAAAACCGAATTACTCGAACAGCGCGTCGAGCGGGCACTCATGCGCGAAGGAAAGTCGGTGCTCGAGGAGCGCCGTGATCTGCTTGCGCACATGATGCTCGATCAGATTCGCATTACCGAGGAACTGGTCACACAGGGTAGCGTGCTGTTTGCGCGGGTCCGTGAACAGGTGCGACGGGCGATGCTGCGTCACGGGACTGGCGGAATAGCGAAGTTCGCAAAACCCGATACCGGCATACCCGACCCCAAGTGGTCCATCGCGAATCGTTTGGGCACACCGTGGCTTGAGCGTTCGGCTGCCAAGGGGTCGTCGGTTCCGGTTCGTCCCACTGGGGGTTGGGAGATCTCTGTAGAGCTCGAGTTGGCGGTGGTGGCAATTGGCGCTTTGTTGCGACACCTGGCCGATCTTGCGGTCGCGCAAAACAACTTGCTGCGGCTGGTTGATGTGTTTCGCCGCACGCAACGCCGTGTTAACGCATTGGACTATATCCTGTTACCGGAGATCAATGACCGGATTCACAGCATGGAAGAGGCGATGGACGAAATGGACCGCGATGATCTGGTGAGGACTTTGTTGATCAAAAGGCAACAAGCACAGTGAGCAAGGGCGTCAATGCAGCTGACGCTGGAATTATCGCAGCACCGCGAGCGCCCGCAACCCACCGGGCAATTCAACTTCGGATTCTCGTTATTGTTCAATCCGCCACAGTTGCCGCGGATAGGCGCCCGTCCACACAGCACTCCGACGGCCATACCCAGCATGGCCGGTACAAGGATCACGAAGCTAATTGCGAATTTCGCCATCGCCGATGAGCCTTCAATGGTTAGCGGTGTCCAAGATCCAGCGTGCTCTTTTCCGCAAAACCGTTCTTGGTTCTCACTATGAAGTACGCACCAAGCTTTCGCCGGTGGGCCAATTCATATCCGGCTTCGGGCCCTAGCACCATTAATGCAGTGGCCATTGCGTCGGCATCCATCGCCGTAGCGCTCCATACCGTCACCGATGCCAGACTGTGGGACACGGGCAACCCAGTTCGCGGGTCGATGGTGTGGGAAAAGCGCTGTCCATTGTGCTCGTAATAGTTCCGGTAATCACCCGACGTCGCCATTGCCTGACCGGTGATATGCACGACTTGTTGCACCATGCGGCCTTCGGGCGCGGGTTTCTCAATGGCGATGGCCCACGGCATGCCGTCGGCGTTGTGACCGTTTGCCTTGAGGTCGCCCCCAATCTCAACTAGATAGTTGGCGAGCCCCAGGGACCCGAGATAGCCCGCGACCCGGTCGACGGCATATCCCTTGGCGATGGCGGACAGGTCGATATACATGCCCTTTGCCTTTCTGATTCCCGGTGGTGATCGCCTGACTGACAGCTTCTCGTAGCCTGTACGGGTGAGCACTTCGTGGATGTCGCGGGCAGCAGGCGGGTCATCTGCTCTTCCATCCGCTCCGAAGCCCCATAGGTTCACTAGCGGACCCACGGTGACGTCAAATGCCCCCTGTGTCAGCCGGCTGACACGGATAGCGGCCTCTATTAGGTAGAGCAGATCGCTCGAGGTGTCGATCCAATCGGTGGTCGGGTTATGGTTCAATCGGGTGAGCTCCGAATCGGCGCGATAGGTCGACATCTGCCGGTTGATTTGATTCAGTATGGATTCGATCCCGGTTTTTATGAGCGCGGCGTTCAAGTCCACCGGCGCATCCACGATTTTCACGTTGTACCGGGTGCCCATGGTGGGCCCGGCGACATGCAGTAGCGGGTCTCGCTCACCGTCGCCGCACGCCGTCAGTGCAGCGATCATCAACGCCGCACAAAAATTGCGGACCAGCCGCTGGATCTTCATTCTAACCGCCAAAATCGTCCAGCAGGATGTTGTCTCTTTCTACACCCAGGTCTTCTAACACTTTGATTACCGAAACATTCATCATCGGTGGAGCGCACAAGTAGTATTCGCAGTCTTCCGGCGCCGGGTGATCCATCAGATAATTATCCAGCAATACTTGGTGGATAAAGCCCCCGTATCCGCTCCAGTCGTCCTCAGGTTTGGGATCGGATCGCGCCAAGAACCAATGTGGGGCATCCGGTTATCCTGAGTAGAGACCGGCTGCACGCGATCATTGGACAGGTCTGTCCCGGATTACTTCGAAGCAACGAGGTTAGCGACTAACCGGACGCGGCACAGCGATAACATCACCGATGAGATCCTTAGTGACTCAAGGAGTGAGGCGGGTTCGTTCTTGCTGAGGATCTACTGTGCCTGCGCAACGGAAGTCGATATTTTCCTAATTCAAGGATAATCCTTCAACTATTAAAAGAAAGCCTGCGCGCGGGGACGGTAAATAGGGTGATATCGTAGCGGTAAGCACCGCATCCCGTCAGTGCTATTCGTAGCTAAATAGATGTTCTTGAATACCGTTTTTCAGCAGCACCAGTTTGTTGATCTGGAAACCCTTGAGCAAACCCTCCAGTACCTTTGGCGGATATCGGGCGCCTTCCCGGGTGGCGGGTCCGCAGGCGTAGCGGATGAACTCGCCGGAAAGCAAATCAATGGTGGCGGGCCGGTCCGGAATCTTGCTGTGTTGGGCCATCAGAAAATAGATCCACGTGCCGGTCCGGCTGCTTTGTGTTAGCTGGTCCGTTACTACTCGCAGATTTTCAGGAGTGAGATAGTCGAGATAGTCCCAGGCCAATATTAGGTCATATTCAACGCGGCTGTTAGGTAGCATGCGTTGAAAATCTGACGCCGACAGATTGGTCTGAGGTTTTGGACCGAGAAGCTGTGCGCACAGACTATCGGGAAAATTGTTGTAGTACAGCCTAGTCCTCAGGCGGCTGAAAAATCTAAACTTCCGCTCCGTGGGGGGGCCCAAGTCCAGCACCCGACTCCCGGGCTGCTGGAACAGCCGCTCCTCTATCAAAGGCACGATCCCAGTGCCTAGTCGTTCGGAGTAGTAACGACCGCGATCGTCCGGGTTGCTCAGTTTTAATGCGGCGTCTGTGATGGTGGCACCTTCAATTGCTCGTTGAGATACCCACGCGTTTGACCTCGGTTACCGTGTCTTTGTCGCTTTGGGTGGATACTTGAGCTTTACCTGCGGGTTTGCCCTCGCCCATTTCCATATCAACAGCGCCTTTGAATTTAGCGCCATCTTCCAATACAACCCTGGGTGCCTTGATGTTGCCCTGCACACGGCCAGAGCTGGTAATCACGATTCTTTCGCTTCCTGTCAAATCTCCAACCACCTCGCCCTCCACCGATATGCTCATCGCGTTCACATTGGCTTGCACGACGCCATCTGAGCCGACCACTACGTTGTTCTTGGGCAGGCTGAGGGTCCCTTCGACCTTGCCGTGTACCACCAGGTCTTCGTTTCCGGAGATATCGCCTTTGATTTGGATCGATGGGCCGATCGACGCTGCTTGACGCGAGGATGTTCGACCGCTAGTTGAGGGTGAATCGACACGAGTATCACTGGTCATAACTGGGGTCTCCGTATGTGTTTCTTCATCGCCGGTTTTCTTCCACATGCTCATACCATGCCTCCGAGATTTCATGCAGACTTTAATATGATAACGTTATTCCTTCCATACATGTGACCCTATAGTTAATCAATCCTGATCCGAGAAAAGAAGCTGACGAACGTCGGTGCTGAACAGATAAACTAGCCCGTTGCCGATCCATGGCTGACCGCCTGCTTGATCATCGTTGTACCGGGCTACTGGGTCTACATGTCTCTGATGGGGGCAATTGTGGTGATAAACCGCACTGCCTGCAAGCGGAAAATCACATTTTGGATCATCGACGCTTGTCGGTGGTGACTAAAAATCGACCCGTACCCCGAAGTTTTGCCTCATTTCGCGGTTTTGCTTGGTGCTTCGATCCTGATTTAGCGCATACCCTGTAATCCTTCAGTGTGCCGAAACTTATGCTCGAGAATTGTCCTGACGTACCCTCGCCGAATCGACGTTTTCTCCGCCTTATACAAGTTCTGAAACGGGCTGTGCGATGTGTCACTGCCATGTTTTCGGATCGGCGGATGGTTACATACCGAGTCTATCGCATCGTCATTACGCGGCAATTGTAAGATCGTGCCGATAATTTACTGGCGTAAAATAAGGAATACGATAGACTTGGGATTACTCAGCCAAGATCGCTATTCAGCCCCTGTTTAATGAGTCGACATGAATTGCCACTATCCCCTTTAATCGGCACTTTTTGTCTTGTTTACCGTTTTAAGGGCGTGTGCACCTTGCTGTACAATGAATCGTCGCACTCGCATCGAAGGAGATCACGAACAAAATGAAAGCGATGATTCTGGCCGCGGGCAAGGGAACCCGTGTCAGGCCACTGACTTATGAGATGCCTAAACCGATGATTCCCATTCTTGGGAAGCCGGTTATGGAATATTTGGTTGAGGACCTTGCCCGTCATGGGGTCAAGGAGATCATGGTTAACGTCAGTCATCTTCCTGAGCAGATCGAACGCTATTTCGGTGATGGACGGCGTTGGGGCGTGAATATTGGGTACTCGTTCGAAGGGTATATCGAAAACGGTGAAATCGTGGGGACGCCGGTGGGATCCGCCGGTGGTCTGAAGCGTATTCAAGACTATAGCGGCTTCTTTGACGATACCTTCGTGGTCGTGTGCGGCGATGCGTTGATTGACTTAGATGTAACTACCGCCGTGCGCCGGCATTGGCAGAAGGGGGCGGCGGCAAGTCTTTGCGTACATAAAGTGCCGCAAGCCCAGGTACCTAACTATGGTGTGGTGGTGTGCGACGCGGACGATCGCATCACGTCATTTCAGGAAAAGCCTTCGGTCACCGAGGCCCGATCCAACCTGGTTAACACTGGAATTTATATCTTCGAACCGGAGATCCTGAATTTAATTCCTTCGGGGAAGAGCTACGATATCGGCAGTCACCTATTTCCCGGCATCATGGATAATGAATTGCCGTTTTACGCCGTTCACGAGCCCTTTAATTGGATCGATATCGGGCGGTTGAGTGACTATTGGGAAGCAAATCAGCAGATTATGCTTGGTAAGTTGCGTGACATTCGGATACCGGGTCGCGAAGTCCAACCTGGAGTCTGGACCGGACTCAATGTATCCGTGGAATGGGCCGATGTAGAACTGATGGGCCCGGTTTATATCGGCAGCAGCTCTCGTATCGAAAGTGGTGTTAAGATTACCGGTCCCACATGGATCGGCAATGGTTGTCACGTGCAAAGCGGGGCGGATATTTCACGCAGTATCTTGTTTGACTACACCCGAATAGGCTCAGCGGCATGCGTCAAAGACTGTGTGGTGTCCGGACGTCATTGCGTTGACAAAGAGGGCAACGCGATTCACGATCCCGACACCACGCTCGACTGGGTTGGTGACGCCCGTGCGCTAGAGCAAACCGGCACGGTCACCGCCATGGGACAAGGCTAGCCCGCGAGCGTCCGGGATCCTGCTGAGAAATGCGGGCTAGCAGTCTGTCGGACTTAGGTGATCGTAGCGAGGCTGGTGGGAAATCGAGCCCAGTTTGACGATTTATCGAGGCGAATAGCGAGCTATTTAACGAGAGAAATCGTTAAAGTGGGCCGACTTTCCCGCCGCCGCAGTAGATTAATCCTAAGTCTTTTATATGCGCGCCTTCGCTCAGTGCTGCTTGATCGAATAATACATACGCCCAAACCTCCATGTCTTCGCTATTTGCGTCCAAATCACTGATCATTGGATGGTCCGGGTTGAGCTCGAGGATGGGTTTGTATTCCGGTGCGGACTGTCCGATTGATTTCAGGATGCGTTCCAAATTGGTGCCAATATCGTTTTCGTCGGCGACCAGGCAAGCGGGTGAGTCGGTTAGACGATGGGTTATTCGCACGTCCTTGACCTGATCTTTGAGTATCTCTTTGAATTTGGTCAAGATTGATCCGTACTCCTTTTCGCGGCGATCTTTTTCGCCGTCATCAACAACTTGATCCAGATCCAGCGCTCCCTTGGCCACGGACTTCAGTGGCTTGTCATTGTATTCCGTCAAATGATTGACAACCCATTCATCGATGGGATCGGAGAGCAAAAGCACCTCGATATCGTTTTTGCGAAAGATCTCCAGGTGGGGTGATTGGGTTGCCGCGCGATAGGTGTCGGCAGTCAGGTAATAAATGGCCTTTTGGCTGACGGGCATGCGGTTCACATAGTCCTCCAGTGATACCGTCTGTTTGTCTGTGCCGTCTTTGGTGCTGGCGAATCGCAGTAACTTGTTAATAGCTTGCCGGTTGTCGTGATCTTCAATAACGCCTTCTTTGAATACGCGGCCGAACTGCTCCCAGTACGCATCGTAGTTTTCCGGCTCCTTTGCCGATAACCGCTTGAGTTCGGCAAGAACTTTTTTCACCGATCCGGCTCTGATTTTGTCGAT
>CAMYMN010000009.1 GCA_947259395.1 uncultured Gammaproteobacteria bacterium
GTGACGAGAATCCGGTCGTTTTTCGATATTCTGGAAAAAATCGAGGAGCAGGGAAAATCCGAGATCGTCGGCCCGCAACATCCCGCGCCAACGGCGTGACGCCGATCAACGCAGCGATTCCGCCTCCAGCGACAGATACACGGCGTAGGCATTGCGGCGGTTGGCTTCAAGAAACGCCGGATATTCCATGAAGTCCTCCCAGTTGACGCGTTCGTAGGCTTCGTCGAAGGGAACCCAATCGGCGACCGCATTGCCCATTTCTTGACGTACGTATTGCAGATAACGACGCGTGAGGCTGAGCGTCTGTTTCGGATGGTCGGACATCGGTCCGTGTCCCGGGATCATGGCGCGTACGTCGGTGGCTTCCAATTTCGTCAAGGTCTGCAGCCAGCCTCGGGTATTGGCGGAACCGAGAAAGGGGATGCGTGCCTCAAACAGGATATCGCCGCTGAACAGGACGCGATCCGGTTCCACATACAGCGTGACGTCGCCTTCCGAGTGCGCCGAGCCGTGGTTGGTTACCAGGAAATCGTGGTCGCCGAGTCGGAAACGGTAGTCCGATTCCACGAATCGGTGCGGCATCACCAGGCGCGTGCTCGCGTCAACCCACGGAGCCAGGCTGCGCCGCCTCTCGGCGAGCCGAGTGCCCGCTATCTCCGAACTCAGGTATTCGCGCACGCCCGACGAGGCGATGATTTCGGCGCCGAGATCGGCAAACACCTGGAGTCCGTAGGCGTGGTCGGCGTGGAAGTGGCTCAACACTACGTGACGAATGGGTTCCGGGGTGATACGCCGAATTTCCGTTACCAGCCGATGCGCCAGCGGCGGCGTCCCCAGGGCGTCGAAAACGACGACGCCCTCGCCGGTGACCACGAACCCCGCGTTGGAGACAAACCCGGCGTTATCCGTCGCGATCCCCGCCGCGCCCTGGACCAGATACACGCTCTGCGACACCCGCTTCACAGGCATCTCGACGGGTACCGGGGGGTAATTCATGCCTTGCCCTGCAGCCGTTTGCGCGAACAGCCAGAGCATCGCCATGCCGACGTGAATGGGCGACGACGCGTTCAGGCGCATGACCGACAATTACGGCTTAAGGCCATCGTTAACGGCTCGGCGCGCCCGGAAGAACTGCAGAAGAAGCTCCCGACACGACTGCGCGAGAACGCCGGACTCGACCTCGCAGCGATGGTTGAGGCGCGTGTCCTGAAGCAGGTCGAAGACGGAACCGGCGGCGCCGGCGTTAGGGTCGGAGGCGCCGTACACCACCCGGCCCACCCGGGCCTGCACGATGGCGCCGGCGCACATCGCGCACGGTTCCAGGGTGACGTAGAGAGTGGAACCCGGAAGACGGTAGTTGCGTTCGCGCGCAGCCGCCCGCCGCAGGGCTACGATCTCCGCGTGCGCGCTGGGATCGGTGTCCCCGATGGGCCGGTTCCAGCCTTCCCCCAGCAACGCGTCGCCGCGTACCAACACTGCACCCACCGGTACTTCGTTGTCTTCCCGGGCGCGCCTCGCCAACTCCAGGGCGTGACGCATCCAGCGCTCGTCGTCGAGGCGGTTTGCGGCGGCTGATTCACTCCCATTCGATGGTGGCGGGCGGCTTGCTCGAGATGTCATAGGTGACGCGACTGATGCCGGGCACTTCGTTGATGATGCGGTTCGAGATCGTGGCCAGTACCTCGTAGGGGATGCGCGACCAGTTGGCGGTCATGAAATCCACGGTTTCGACCGCGCGCAAGGCAATGACGTACTCATAGGCGCGGTTGTCGCCCACCACGCCCACCGACTTCACCGGCAGAAACACCGCAAACGCCTGGCTGATCTTGTCGTACAAACCATGTTTGTACAACTCGTCCAGATAGATTGCGTCCGCCGCCCGCAGCAGATCGGCGTATTCTTTTTTGACTTCACCCAATATGCGCACCCCCAAACCCGGCCCGGGGAAGGGATGCCGATAGACCATCTTGTTGGGCAGACCGAGTTCGATCCCAATCTTACGCACTTCATCCTTGAACAGCTCACGCAGCGGCTCGAGCAACTCGAGCAACATCTGCTCGGGCAAGCCGGCCACGTTGTGATGGGACTTGATCACCTGCGCCTTGCCGGTGTTTGCCGCCGCCGATTCGATCACATCCGGGTAGATGGTGCCCTGGGCCAACCATTTGGCATCGGGAATCTTCGCCGCCTGCTCCTCGAACATCTCGATGAACAGATTACCAATGATCTTGCGTTTGTGTTCGGGATCGGAAACGCCGCGCAGGGCATCGAGAAACCGCTGCTCAGCCTTCACCTGTACAACCTTGACGCCCATGTGCTCGCCGAACGTCGTCATCACCTGGTCGGCCTCATGCAGGCGCAGCAATCCATTGTCCACAAAGATGCAAGTCAACTGATCGCCGATCGCTTTGTGCAGCAATGCGGCAACCACAGCAGAATCCACGCCGCCGGATAAACCCAACATCACTTGATCTTTGCCGACCCGACGACGGATGGTCTCGATCGCGTTGTGAATGATGTTGCCCGGGGTCCACTGTGATCCGCAGCCACAAACGTCGTGAACAAACCGGCGCAGGATGTCCTCACCTTGACGGGTGTGGGTCACCTCCGGATGAAACTGTAAGCCGTATAACCGCCGCTCATGGTCGGCAATGGCCGCTAATGGTGCGTTGTCAGATGCCGCAATCGCAGCAAACGCGGGCGGCAGCCGGGTGACTTTATCCCCATGACTCATCCACACATCCAACAGCGCCTGACCTTCATCGCCGTAGTGATCGACCAGATCCCGCAACAAGGGGGAATCATTCAGCACCGACACCTGGGCGTACCCATACTCACGTTTGGCGGCGGTTTCCACCTCCCCACCCAACGCCGCCGCCATGCATTGCATGCCGTAACAAATGCCCAGCACCGGTATGTTCATGGTGAACAGCTCGTCACCCACCCGCGGGGTGTCGGTGAGGGTCACCGTCGCCGGACCACCGGAAAGAATGATGCCGTGTGGCGCGAATTCTCTCATCGCTCCCACGGCCATGTCGTAGGCGTGGATTTCGCAGTACACCCCAGCTTCGCGCACCCGGCGCGCGATCAACTGAGTATATTGAGAACCGAAGTCTAAGATCAGAATGCGTTCGGCGTGTGGATCTGTCATTACCTCAGTTGTGGCGTATCGGCTTGCGGCGCAAATGCTCGCAACCCGGTCGGCTAATTGTTGATCTGATAGTTTGGCGCCTCTTTCACGATGGTGACATCGTGCACGTGGCTCTCGCGGATACCGGCGCTGGTGATGCGAACGAATTCGGCGTTGCTCCGCATCTGGTTCAGGTCTTGATTACCGGTGTAGCCCATCGCTGCGCGCAGGCCACCCATCAGCTGCTGAATGATATTGATCATCGGACCCTTGTAGGGCACGCGGCCCTCGATGCCCTCGGGCACCAGTTTTTGCGGCGTCGTGGCGTGTTCCTGAAAGTATCGATCTCTGGATCCGGTGGACATGACGCCGAGCGAGCCCATACCGCGATATGACTTGTACGAGCGCCCTTGATAGATCTCTATTTCACCCGGTGACTCATCGGTACCCGCAAGCAAGCCACCCACCATCACGCAATTCGCCCCCGCCGCGATCGCCTTGGCGATGTCTCCGGAAAAACGAATCCCCCCATCGGCGATGATGGGCACGCCTCCGCCAGCCGTAACCTCGGCTACGTCTTCGATGGCGGTAATTTGTGGGACACCGACTCCGGCGACCATACGCGTGGTGCAGATCGATCCCGGACCGATGCCAACCTTGAGCGCATCTACCCCCACATCCAATAGATCGTGCGCCGCTTCTTTAGTGGCAATGTTTCCCGCAATCACCTCAACATCGGGGTAAGTCGTTTTGATCTCCTTCACCCGATGGATCACGATCTGTGAATGACCGTGCGCGGTGTCCACCACGACCGCGTCCACTTTCGCCTCTATCAACTTTGCGACACGTTCTTCACTGTCGTCTCCGGTTCCCACTGCCGCAGCAACCAACAAACGCCCGTGATTATCCTTGCACGAGTTCGGATGCTCACTTTCCTTTTGGATATCCTTGACGGTGACCAATCCCTTGAGATTGAAGTCGTCATCCACCACCAGCACCTTTTCGATCCGATGCTCGTGCAGCAGTGACTGGATATGTTCGCGGGAGGCATGTTCCTTGACGGTGACCAGACGCTCCCGCGGCGTCATCACACGGCTCACCGGTTCGTCATAGCGGGTTTCGAAACGCAGGTCGCGGCTGGTCACGATACCCGCCAATTTGTCGTCGTCGATCACCGGCACTCCGGAGATGCGGTGTTTGTGGGTCAAATCCAGCACCTCGCGGATGCTGGTATTGGCCGATACCGTAATCGGATCGCTGATGACGCCGCTTTCGAATTTTTTGACCCAGCGTACTTCCTCGGCCTGTCGATCGGGCGTGAGGTTGCGATGTATGACCCCTAAACCACCCTCCTGAGCCAGACAGATCGCCGCTGCCGACTCGGTCACCGTGTCCATGGCTGCCGAGAGCAGGGGAATATTGACGCGCAACCGGCGGGTGACTTGGGTTCTGAGGTCAACGTCGCGGGGCAGGACGGAGGACGCCGCTGGCACCAGTAAAACATCATCAAATGTCAGGGCTTCTCTTATGTTCCGCATCTGCGAATTATACGGAACGCGACTAAATTGTCCATGGTAACCAGATGGTTAAGATTTATAAATACACCCATAAACCTTCTCAGGGCGCGGAAAATTGACAGCTAGAGCGCAAAATAGATACTGTTCGCCCTGCCACGTTGTGGAGCCGGAAGGCTTCGCCTGGTATTGTCAGAACAATAATAACGAAATCGATCAACGACCCGTTGGAGGATTGAGATGAATAAAGTTTTAGTTGCACTCACTGCTATCGCGTTGCTCGGCCTCGCCGGCTGCGCCGGCACGGAGGCGAAACAAGAAATGAAATCATCGCCTAAGGCGGCGATGACTAGTGCGGACAAGGCTGGCGCGGACAAGGCGATCGCCATGGCGGAAAAAGAACTGTCGGCGGTCAAAAAAGCCGGTCATGAATGGCAACTCATCGATAAGGCGACCGGCGGTAGCTCGAAACCATTGAGCAAGCTGCTGGACGCGGCAAAAAAGGCGCGTGACAAGGGCGATAATGCAGAAGCGATCCGGATTGCGAATCGCGTTGCGTTGAATGCCAAATTGGGTCAGCAGCAGGCGAAAGAACAAGCCAACGCCGGGCCAGATTATCCCAAGTAAAGGTTAAAGGTTTTTCGACCGAAGAACAGGCCGGGCAGACGCCCGGCTTTTTTTGGCGTCACACTTTTGTGCCGCCTTCGAATATGACACGATGGTGCAATAGCCGAAACGCTGATGCGCGAGCTACCTAAACCCTTGGACACGATCCCAAAGCCACCACAGGTCTATACCGTGTCGCAACTCAATCAGCAGGTGAAGCAGCTGCTGGAGGACTGCTTCCCCGAGATCTGGGTGGAAGGTGAAGTGTCGAACGTTTCCAAACCGGCGTCCGGCCACTGTTACTTTTCGCTCAAGGATCAGGATGCCCATGTCCGTTGCGCCCTGTTTCGCACTCGCAGGCAGCTCCTGGATTATGAACCCGCTGACGGCAATCACGTTTTAGTGCGTGCACGGGTTACTCTGTACCAGGCCCGTGGAGATTTTCAACTGGTCATTCAACACATCGAGGACGCCGGCGAGGGCATATTACGCCGCGCGTTCGAGGCCTTGAAACGTAAGTTGGAACAACAAGGTCTATTCGACCCACAACACAAGCAGGCCTTGCCCTCGTTCCCAACACGGGTCGGCATCATCACGTCTCCCAGCGGCGCCGCGCTGCGCGATATTCTGAGCACATTTCGGCGACGGTGTCCCGCGGTACCGGTGCTCATTTATCCGAGCAGTGTTCAAGGCGCCGTCGCCGCAAGCGAAATCGCGGCGGCAGTGCACTTGGCGGGTAAGCGCAAAGAGTGCGACGTTTTGATTTTAGCGCGCGGCGGCGGATCGTTAGAGGACTTGTGGCCATTCAATGAAAAGAGCGTCGCCAAGGCGATATTCGACTGCCCAATTCCAATTGTTTCAGGCGTCGGACACGAAACCGACTTCACCATCGCCGACTTTGTTGCCGATCATCGCGCGGCCACTCCCAGCGCCGCCGCCGAACTCATCAGCCCCGACGCCACGGAGTTGACTAAAACAGTCATCCGGCTTGGTAAAAACTTGACGCGCCAGATGCAGCGCCGGTTGGAGCAAACCTCTCAGCACCTGGATTGGCTCGCAAAACGTATTGTTCATCCGCGACTACGATTGATCAACGCCAGGCAGCGGCTCAGTGGACTCGGCCGCCGGCTCCCCGCCACGATGCACCATCACGGACAACAACGACAGGGGGCACTCGTACGGATGGTCGCGCGATTGTCACAAAAAAATCCCGCCGTACAGGTACGGATTTTCCGCACCCGCGCCGACACGTGGCCGGCGCGTATGAGCCGTGCCGTTTATCTTCACCTGGAGCGCCGCCGACATCGCCTATCGCAGGCGGCTGGAAGGCTGCATGGCGTAAGTCCCCTGGCGACTCTGAAGCGTGGCTACGCCCTGGTTACCGACGCCGACAGCGGTCAGGTGATTACCGAGTCGCGTCGGTTAAAGCTTCGTGACCGCGTGCACGTGCGGCTGGCCCGTGGACAACTCGAATGCATCATTGACGAAATTTCGGAATCTTAGTAGGCCGTCGCTGGCGATCAGTACTTTACGGATCTTGATCCTTGGGTCCTTCGCCGCCCATGCGCACGCCCAGAGCGCGCTGGATTTTCACCACCCGATACCTGGAGGCAGCGTCGCCCTAATCCTGGGTTCCACCGACACCCCGCGACCGGTCACCAAGTTTGGTGGACGTCGTGTTCTGGTCACCCGGCATCAAGATCACTGGGTCGCCCTGTTGGGACTGTCTCTGGACACCGTCCCGGGCCGCTATATCGCCTCCGTGAGCAACAACGACGAACCCGAGATCCGCGATTTCGTTGTCAAACCCCACCGTTACCCGGTAAGACGGGTCGTGGAACAGACGCGGCGCAGGGAAACTTCCACCAATCCCGCGCAACCGGGATTGGCTGATCTATATGAAAAACTTTTACCGATGACTTCTCTGTGGAGCGAAGGCGTGGATGTGGATCTGCCATTACGCGCGCCGGTTGATGGACGCCAAATCAACGAATACGGATCACGCCAGGTCAAGGGGGATGATTTGACCAAACCTGTCGACTTTGCGGAATTCGAAACCGGCGCCAACGCACAGGCGCGCTCACCGGGTCGCGGCCGTGTGCATGAGCTCATTGTTTTCGACGATGCCGGAGTAATCGTGTGCATAGACCATGGGATGGGATTGTTGAGTTTCATCGGTCCACTGCCAAGCGTACGCGTCAACGTCGGTGACCGTTTAGCGAAAAACCAAGTCCTGGGCGTACTACCGCAGGGCGGCGCGGCACCATCGACAGTACGTTGGCTGGTGTCGCTTAATCAAGCGTTTATAAACCCAATGCTGCTCGTTGACAGGCCGTGAACACTCCCAAGCGCTACAATAGACCCTGCTCCCGGTACCAAGCCACCGTCCGTTTCATGCCCTCCACAAGGTCAATCTTCGGATCATATCCAAGACGCTCGCGCGCTTTATCAATTGAAAAAGCCCGGTTGTTCTTAAAGAATCGGACGCGACGACGGTGTAACGGCGGCTCGAGACCCAATGGTTTACACAAGCCCTCAACCGCCCACGCCGCCGCGTGAACCGGCCAATACGGCAATCGAATCTTAGGCCTTCTTGCCCCTACCGCCTTGGCCGCAGTATCGATATATTCTTGCAGCGAGACGTACCCCGGCCCAGCGATTAAAAACGCTTCCCCGGCGATCCCCGGCGTGATGATCGCCTTCCAGAACCCCTCCACGAGATCATCGACATACACGGCGTGAAAATTAGCCGCGCAACGGCCAATCAACACAAACCGGCCTCGGCCCAACATCTGGAACATCTTCAGCATACGCATATCGCCGGGCCCATATTGGGAAGCCGGACGTACAATGACAACCTCCATGGTGCTCTTTTGCATCTTGCGCCGGCACGCGAACTCGGCCTCGAGCTTGGTCTGCTGATACAGATCACCTGGATTAAACGGTGATTCCTCCGTAGCCGGTGTCGACTTCACGTCACCGTGTACGCCGATGGTCGAACAATGGACAAATCGCCGTACCCCCACCTCCGCTGCAGCGTTAAGGGCACACTCGGTACCTGCGACATTGGTTGCCTGATAGCTCTCCGGGGTGCCTCTAACGACCCGGAAGTTCGACACCAAATGAACCACCGTATTACAACCGTCAAACAGGCGTTTGAGCACATCGTGATCGTTGATATCGCCGTAGGCGATGTCCGCCACGCGGTCCGCAAACGGCTTTGTCTTTTCGGTATCGCGGGTCAGGATTCTAACGTGACATCCTTCATGCAACAGGCGCGTGGTGAGATGGCCACCCAAAAATCCAGTGGCTCCGGTGACTGCGATCGCGTGCGCTGTGTTCACGTCAGTGGCTGTTATCCATCGCGCGTGGACTGCGTGCGCTGTGACTTGACGATCAGGCTGTAACCCGACGTGAAGAACAACAGCCGATCGATCTGCGCCAAACACCACACGAATGGGTAAATAATCGAGAATACTTGGAACTTTTTTTGGTGTTTTTTCAGATCGTTTGCCCTCACCACGACGCCCTTACGGGCGCCGCTATCTTGGCTCAAACGATCGAATAGCAAACTGACCACGACATCAAATAATTCGACAAAAAAACGGCTGTAAGTGTGATGCTCGGTGACAACGAACTCTGGTGACAGCAATTGCGTCAAACTTTCCAAGGTATAACCCGGCCTGACATGGCCGTGTTTATCATCGGTTAAACCTACCGCAAGCCGCAATCGCCTGATGGGGGAACGGGGTTTGTCATGGGGAACGTTTACGATCAAACACGCATCGTCCTTCATTATACGATCTAGCTCGGTTACGAATTGTTTATCGGAGCGGATGTGTTCCAAAAAGTCGATGATAACTACGAGATCGAAGTGATTATCAGGAAATTCGGTGCTCGCGCCGTCAATGAGATAAACATTCTCCCCCACCATGTCCCGGATCGATTCAACCACGCTCAACTCTAAATCGGCGCTGTACCAGTTTCCGCCACGCTGACGCAGTAGATAACTCAATACCCCGTTGTCCGCCCCGATATCCAGGCACGACTTGCCGTCGGTATCGGGAAGATATTGAGTAATCGCCCTATGTTTCGCTTTTTTTAATATCGACTTTTCGTAGAGCTTGAGCAGCATTTTCCGCTCAGCGCCAGGTGCACCGGTCATGATTCGCCGCTGCGATCCACATCTCTGCGGTCGCGGATGATTCGTGCCGGCACACCGGCAGCGATACTGAACTCGGTTACGTCTTGGGTCACGACGGCACCGGCCCCCAGGATCGAATCACGTCCCACGGTGACACCATCGATTACCTTAACGTCTGCGCCCAACCACACATTGTCCTCGATAGTAACGCCCTTGATCGTTTGCCCTTGATCGATAATCGGAATATCAGTGCGTGTGGCAACATGGTCGCCGCCGCCGATGACATAACAATACGCACCGAATAACACCTTGTTACCAATGCTTACTTTGCTTCCAGACTGTATAAAACAACCCATTGCAATATTCGTGTTCCGACCAATGTGAATATCCCCATTCTTACAACTGAGTACTGTGTTCCTTCCCACCAGAGTGCGCTCACCGACAAATATTCCATTATTGTCTTCACCCTTTGCATCCAGAACTGCGTAGTCGTCAATTGCAACCCCAGACTCGATATGAATCTTTCGAGGATGTCTGATCGTCACGCTGCGCCCAATAATCACACCCCTCCCACAACTGCCAACCACAAAACTGAGAACCATCTTTCGTAACCAGTAACCTACGGCACCAGGCAGCGGTGCGATCAACATGGTGTAAATTTCGTACTTGAAAAGCTCCCAAAGACTGAAGCTGCCGACATTAATTAATTGGTATTTCTTAAACGCCGACGTTTGTGCGTCGGAAATCGCACTTTGCAGCAGTGTGCGGCCCTCGGGGGTATTGTACTGCTTGTCACCGCCGGTGCTCATGGTGCTATCAGACGAGAGGACGGATCAGTTTCCAATAACCGTTTAAAAATTTGTTCAGCATAGTGTAACCGAAAGCAAGGACTTTCTTATCGATGTAATCGGAATACACAAAAATATCTCCCGCCTCCATGACCTCGCTGTCGCGAAGCACCCTGCGTGCTTGTATTGCTCGACGTGTACGTAAAATCTCCGGTATATGGATCAAAAAATACCCCCACCCCCGGAAATAATCTTTGACGCTCCCCTTCATGCCGATAAACGAAACCAAGGCTATCTCGTAAACCAAGAATGCGGGTAGTGCCAATAGAATGGTCCGCCATTGGTACATTTCTACGATAAACCGCATTCGATTTCGAACCGCCGCCAGGTAGCGTTTTGAGCTTTCCTCCCGTTTGTGCAATACCACCGCCTTAGGGATCTGGTAACAACGATAGCCGGCCAAGTTCAGTTTGTGGTTAATCTCCCCGTCATCACCCCATCCGAGGAGATACTCTTCGTTGAAAAATCCGACCTCTTCCGCCGCCTCCCGTTCGATCATCTGCACACCCCAGCCGATACTCAAACGTGGTTCAGCGTCTACATCGCTAACCGAACAGTTGCGGTTGGGTCCCGGTGACGCACCAACGTAATGCAGGATCTGACCATCCTGATAGATCACGTCCGGCTGATCCCAGTATACCGCACGCGTGATGCACGCCGCCGCCTTGGGCAAGGTATTCATTGCGTGCAATAACTCTTTGACGCAGTACGGATGTAATTCGACGTCGTTGTCGACGATGAACACCAGGCGCCTTGACGCGGCATGAAACGCGCGATTCCTCACCATGTTCAGAACCTTGGTGTTACGCCCCATGCTGATGACATTGACCTCGGGGTATCGCTGCTGAATGAGTTCCGCACCGCCGTCGGTGGACCCATCATCCACGATCATTAATTCACCCGGCGGTTGTTCGAGCCGTTCGATGGATTCGAACAATCCAGGTAGCCGTTCGGCACCGTTATAGTTCATTACCGCTAAGGTCACATCCTGGCAGGTAAATTTTTCCTTCGGATTAATATTCACAACTACTTGTTGAGTGGAAATGGTTAATTGATCGCGCGCGATTCTGACAGTTTAATAAAACACGAACAAGCTGAAAAATTGATGTCATTGTTTGCCATTTACCGATCGCATTCCTTATTCCAAACAGATTGTTAACGCTTGTTCTCGCCATCTCGATGCAACCTACGGGTTAACCCGTATATTGCATCAGTATCCGGGAAGCTAGCGCAGGACAGGGGCGACTGAACGCCGGACTGGAGCGAAAGTCATAGCCGTAGCTATGGCTTGAGTGAAGTCCAAGTTCAGGCGTGCCTGGACCAGCCAGAGCCCGGATAGGACGCTGTCCGTATACGAAACGTGCCCGGGTCAAGTGTTCTAGATTCGATATATACAAACGGCTTTTCAATCTGTTACCTCAAGGGCGGTGGCCGACTGATGCAATATTCGGGTTAACCGTCTACGACACATTTATAGCTTGCCTCGACGCTCTCCAACTCGCGAACCCGGCGGTCATCGTCCCACTGATAGTGGGAAGCCATCATCTTCATACAATAATCCAAGGTTTCCTGCGGTGGCCGGCCAAGATCGCCAAGACCGGTGCGCCGTAGAATGACGTCATTTAGCGTAAATGCTTTTTCCGACTCCATCGCGTAGTATATTTCTGCGGCAAGAACTTCGTCTGATCCGGGAACGATTTCTCGCAACGCGTGACGGCGATCCATGAGCGCAACAACATCATCGATGTGCGAACCGTAATGACTCGCCAACCTGTACAAAGTGGATGCGGAAAACTGATCACCATATTGACGCGCCTTGCGATCTGCGAACTTCTCGAAATCATCAATTTCTCCACCGGAAAGACGGGCGGAAAGCATCTCGCCTGGCGGTTGATGATCAATTTTGTCGCGGATCAGCGAAATGGACTGCTCCGCCACCAGGCGAGCCGTCGTATACTTGATACTGACCACGCTGAGTAATCCGTCCACCCCTTCTTCCGATTTCGAATCGATGATGCTGGACCTTTCCAACAGTTTTACGGCTCCAGATCTGCGCTCGCCGGTGGTGGGCAATCGGCCTATGTGTATGTGACGCACATCTGTTTTACCGAAGTCAAAATTACGGAACCGGCCGGAGATGTCGCGTATACATTGCTGCAATTCATCTCGGGTAATGGCATGCCCCAGATCGCGGCGATCGGGAAAATACCACGTCCCAACGATCGTCGATTGCCCCGAAGGGGTAAAAAACAACAGCCGATCAACCCCATGACCTTGAGTTTGATTACTGCGGATGCTTAGTCCTACCGCATAGTCACTGATGCGGCCTGGGAGGATCAGATTGACAGCGCGCACGAAGTTCGGCGCTACCGCATGCTTCAGGATTGAATCGAAAGGCGCCTCAAAAATGTCCGCGCCGGTGGCATTGACCACTACCGAGCAGCGAAATCGATGGAATTCCCCGGTCAGGCGATTTTCGGTGAGTGCTGCCGTGACACGGCCAGCCCGGGTCTCCAATTCGTTTACTTTTAGGTAGTTGAACACATCGGCGCCCTGTTCCATGGCGGTCATGACATAGCCCAAGGTGAGCCGCTCGGTGTCATACACCTGCGCGTCGTACCAGATTGCGCCTCCGGTCATCTCTGGTATCAGGCTGATCGGAATCAGTGTTTCTAATTGTTCTCGTGTGATCAACGCGGATTTCTCATCTTGCGTTTTTCCGTCGTTCGGCCTGATCAGTTTTTCATACAGGGATAAGCCGCAAAACAGAGCAGTACGGCTTTTACCGAGGCCTCGATAGGTCGGCATCACACACGGGAGCGGCCGAATCAAATGCGGCGCCAGGCGCCGCAGACAATGCTGCTCTTGGGCAGACTGACGACTTCGTACCCAGTCCAGGTGTTGCAGATACCGAAGTCCGCCGTGAATAATCTTGAGACTGTTTGCAGACGCACCGCTGCCGAAATCATCCTGCTCGATCAACGCCGTCGAAATCCCTCGACGCGTTAATTCCCAGGCCAACGCTGCACCGTGTATCCCCGCACCTACAACGACAACGTCATAGTGGTCACGAATCTTCACTGTACCCGAGGTCTCTTCATGCCACGTCCTCGGGGCGTTCGTTCACGGGTGGATATAATTGACGGACGCTTTCGACGAATCGCTCATAGCTGTGCTCACGTTGTGCGTAGGCTACTGCCCGCTGCCCTAGCTCATGACGCAGTCGCGCATCTTCGAGCAACACAGCCATCGCCTGCGCAAATGCCTGCGGCTCCGGAGCGGCGAGCATGGCAATTTTATTGTTTAAAACTTGAGTATGTGTCGCTAGATCAGTGGCGACAATTGGCATTCCCGAATGTAGATAGGAATAGATCTTCATCGGGGTGTTAGTACCATGTATTCGCGGTGATACCAGCAGATCGGCCTGCTTCATATAATGACCTATGTGATCGACAGGTCGTGGCCCGATCAGATGCACGAGTCCCTGCAACCCCAACTCCATCGCATGCGCGCGGTATCGTTCAATATCCCGCCACACACCACCGATTAATACTAGGTGAACGTCTGTACTTGACTGGCAAAGCACCTTGAACGATGACAATAACAGGTCGACACCCTGATACCGTTCCAGGTTACCGATATACATAACGATCTTAACATCAGTGATTTGCAACTCCTGACGAAGGTCATCTCCCTGTTCACTATCGTCATCCACTTTTACCAGCGATACATCTTTGATGAGTACAACACCCCCATCACGATAGCGGCCGACTCGATCTGCCAGATCATCGCACATCGGCGCCACCATCTGCGCGCGTTTAATGGGTAACGATTCCATCCACGCCATTGGTCTGACGGCGAAGGACAACATTGGAAAACGATCGAGAAGTTGCGTGGTCATGAGTGAATCCATGTCGTAGACGAATGGTATCTTGAAGATTCGTCGAAACAAAAGCGCTACAAATGAAGACTCTTCCACAGCGTGGATGAGATCATAATGACGCCGTCGTAGTAATCCAAATGCCGAAAACGTTAAGAACAAATCGCAATACAGCTTCTTGCAAGAGAAGCCTGGACGTATATTATTCACTTTAATCCACGGTTTTATTCGATGAATGGTGACATTGTTGTAACTGCGTTCCCTGCCTTCATGAAACGTCACGACGTCAACCTGATGACCATCCCGATCCAAAACTCCCAATAACATATCCACCGCAATTGGCGTGCCCCGTTCCTGATAAAATGGATGTGGCGCAAGCAGTAGGATATTCATAGAGATCTTATGCGCCAGATATGATTAATTGGATTCGCGGGGGGACGCTACGGCGCGATCGTACCACGGGGTTATGCATGGCTGGCCATCTTTATCCAGCCAAAGTGAAAACTCTTTTTCGTCATCATCATTTTCTGACGTCACGATCAATGTTAGAGGCCCGTTACCGCTAATGGTTGGGAATTGAATTTGAAACCAGCTATTGTCCCTGATCCTTCTTCCTATCACCTCTTGTTTTACTAGCAACTCATCGTTGGCATCACGCAACGCAACGGTGACAGCGTAGGGCAACGATGATTGATGATAGGTTGCCGCAAGAAGTTGTAATCTGGACAGTCCGTGAGGCGATATATCGATTACCGCCGTGAACGGCTGATCACGGCCGATTCTCGTTGAGGGTTTGACTTTCTGTTCACAGACAGCAACTCGTTGCTCAACCCGCAATGACTCACGCAAAACCGGCCGTTCCGGGATTCTGTCGTTACGCAAAACCGGCAACGACAGCACCGACTTACCGATAGCTAACACCGATACCACAATCAGTACCACCTTTGCGATTCCGTGACGAAATCCAAACGCTATTACTAGAATCACAATAGCGCCGGTAAGTATTATGATCCCATCGACGGTGTCCCAAACGTTGTTATAACGCACAAACACCTGGGATTCGCCTGGATTCACCACAAATCCCATCAATGCATGATTGATCTCGATAATCGTCGCGGGCTGGTCATTGATGAACACATGCCAATTATTATGAAATCCATACGGCAACACCACCAATGCGTTGCCGCTGGCGCGGACATTGAAACGCAAATTATTCGTGTACGCCTGTAATCCGCGGATGTCACAATCAAAAGCCGTAACATCCACGTGTTCTGCAACCACCGCTGGCCGATCATACTTCTTGATAGCCTGCTTGATACCTTGTGCATTAATCGTCGCCGCGGGAATCACATCCGATGCGCAGTACACCCTTGGTAACCAATTATTGATCCGGTAAATAAAATGATCGTTGGTTTCCAGAACCTTTTCCAACTGCTGGTGCTCCAACTCTTTATTACTCAACACATATTTGACGTTGAGTAAGCGAAACGCTTCGATACTCGGCTCGAGAAACAACATCATTCCGTTCACGGTAATGTGCGTTCTGTTAAACGTGGATTTGATGAATTCCACATACTTGTTTGGAATAACAGTGGAATAACCCTCTATTGTTGGCAGACGAAAAGCACTCAAAACATTGGATTGAAACATTGGGGTTTCCGACACCACCGCGACACGAAAGGTATCATTGTCGTTGAGTAAGAATCTAACGCCATTGCTGGCCGCAAACTGATGATCGTTATCCAGGCGTGTATTAAAGCCATATGAAGCAGAAAAAAGGTCCGCGGAGGCAAGTATTATCACTGCGGGCGCGAATAGCTTTTTCACGACAGCATATCTTTGCGCAGCAAGTATAATCACAACGAACGCCGCAATAACGAGCCCGGGATAAATAAAAGGTTGCCATCGGAAGTCTTCCGAAACGCTCGCACTCACAACAGGAAACAAAAGGAACACGGCGAACGCGAACATCAGCCCACGTATCCCGGTCGCATCTAATTTATCTACAAGGCTGCGGAAACCATAAGCCGCGAGAATGCTGCCGAAAAATATGATCAACGTGATAAAGCGACCAAAATTCCCTTTATCGGCAAATGGAATCAGACTAATTGCACCGATCGACAACGGATCGCGATAAAACAAAGAGAAACAAAGGGCGGTCAATACGAACAGCGTTAATCGAAATCGCCAATCCCGGGCGCTTCGAATCGTGATCGCTGCGTATAGAATAAGATACACTGCAAGCACGCCCGTGTAACCCGAATCTTCTACTAAATTACCATGGGGCCGGTGGTAACGGCCCGTCCATATGCCGCCGAAGTAATCTGGGGTATAGAAACGTTTGACTTCCTCAATAGGCGGAACCAGGCTCTTCAAGAAGTCGTACAATGTTCCCGGATCGAATACCACAGACCCGATCGGGTTGCGCCAATTCTGGGTGCCTCGCAGCCCTTCGGAGATCATCTGCGCTTCGATAACAACGCCTACCACGTAAAACAAAACTGCACAGACATAAAGAACGTGTATCAGCACCCACGCCTTGAATCTTTGTTTCCCAGACCTATCTTGATCGATAAAAAATACCCAGAGTGTGTTGAACAGGCCGATGAATATGTAGGTATAAAGAACGATCTGTGTATAACCACTCGTATAAAAGAGCACATTCACAACAATTAGGCCGACTACACACTCCCTGCGAAAACCGGTGCGCAAAGTCAGCAGATTCATGAGGAATAAGAGAGGAATCCAAAGTTGCGTGGCTAGGTGTTGTGGGAATTGGAGCCAAACGATTTGATGAAGGTTATAGGTCCACAAAACCCCGCCCAGAATACTGCCTGCAATACCCAGCCCCAATTCCATGAGTAGCAGGTACATAAAAAATCCAGCAAGAATCAAACGAAACCAAGTTGACCAATCGATGGCATCCGCGATGTCAAAAAATAATTGCGGCAGACTGGTGATAAATGCGCCGACGTCTTGCGCCCCCCAGGGCATACCGCTGAAGATGTACGGATTAAAATTTGGATTCTGCCCCTGGTTGACAGAATCCCAGTCAAACCGGCGTTGCGGGTAGTGGGCGGTAGGAGAATCTAATAATATCGGCTGATGGACCCTGTCGATGACGAACTCGCCGCGCCAACCCGGTTGTTCTAGAATGATGTCGAACGATCCGAGACTCTTATCTAGAAACAGCACGTCCGCCAAGAATAACGTCGCGAGAACACCAAACGCGCAAAGCGCTACAAAGTGCGCCCGCAAGAACGCAACGACATCCCCTCCCAGGTCACGACTTGGCATATGAATTATTGTCCCAAAAACCGCGCGTAAACATCATACGAACTAGTTTTGACTGCCGAAATATTTTTGTTCTCGAGGAATGCGCCCGGCCCCGTATAATGCACCACGGCGGCAAACAGAAGGGCTAAAAATATGTTTGGAAAAAGTGATTTGATCAATGGCCGACATAATGCCTCGCGCCTAGCCCGGCGCCGATCCCTTCGTCATCATCCGGGGTCCTTGGCGCAATAGACGGGCAGATGGCTTCTCCAGTAGCCCACAGTCTTGCGGGTGCCGTCATATACGCTGCGTTCTCGTATAGGCGCACATTTAACGCTAAACAATTTTGGCTGGTTATTCTGGCCGCCAACGTGGCGGATTTCGATCTGTTGGCCGGGCTTCTCACAGGCAACACCGAAGCATTTCATCGCACCATATCACACTCTTTCCTTGGCACCGGTATCGTCGCGCTCGTCTT
This sequence comes from uncultured Gammaproteobacteria bacterium, assembly GCA_947259395.1. Taxonomy (GTDB): domain Bacteria; phylum Pseudomonadota; class Gammaproteobacteria; order Arenicellales; family JAANXG01; genus CALZGZ01. The sequence goes on from CAMYMN010000009.1 coordinate 17,877, forward strand.
TGCTGCCTGCTTATGGGCCAAGGACCAGACCAATATCCCTCGCCTGTATCTGATGATCATCTTAGCGCTGACATCACAACTGCTTATCGACTGGATAAGCTATGACGACAGCGTACCGCGCGGCATTCCGTTGCTTTGGCCCTGGTCGCCCGAGCACTACATGTCGAACGCGCCGCTGTTTTTACACGTGCGGCGCGACCACTTGCTGACCATGCCGGTAATTCTACATAATCTGAAGGCCGTGAGCCGCGAGATGCTCATCCTTGGTCCGGTCGCGCTCCTGGCGTGTTGGGTGGCAGGAATCAGACGTCCACGAAAGCAGGAGGGTGTCTAGCTAGCCCGCGCGTCTCACCAAGCGCCCCGCCGCTATTCTCTTTCGACACCGTGAAGAACCAATATGGTCATTTCCAGGACGATGCGCTCAGGGCCTCCGGGATTCACGCATGAATAGGGGCTGGACTATTCCGGCACTGGCAGGTGCTATCACAGCGGCACGAGTCCTGCGCCAGCATGGGATCCTGGTGACACATGCGGGCTAGACAAGCAACTAGATATTGAGGCGTGTGGTTAAATCGGCCTCTGCTGCCACTTTGGCGACCAGCAACTCTTCGCCGATATGTTCCCAAGGCGAACTTTCCATAGACACTTCCTCCGAGACCCTCCGCGAAAACCTGTCAAACGAATAATCGCTGTACTCATGGATTAGATTTGCAGTGGCCTCGAGGAAAGGAATCAATCCTTCGTATTTTCTCAGTTTTTCTCTTTTTGAACGCAGATCCTCATCTTCGGTTTTGGACTCGAAATATTCTTCCGTGTTAGTAGTGATCGTTTCCACTGCCTTGTTGAAGTTGTCAAAATCTAGCACGAACATTCCGTACGCACGCTGATACAACTTAAAATAATCGACGATAAAAAGTTTGATCTGCTCTAGACGTGGATGATATTTGAGCGCGCGTGTAAAGCGCATGAATATATCGTCTACCTGCTCCTTAGCCGCGGCGCTGTGCTCACGTTTCTCACGCTTTTCCCGCATGTCCGGGTTCATCGCCATTTGGCACATGGATTTAATTTCCACCAGCAGGACGTCGACCTGTTTCGCTTCCAACCTAGAATCCCGTTGTGAAGCGGCAAGTTGCTCCTTCGCGCTGGCGAAATCGAAATTCCCCAATACTTCCTGCTTTATGGATTCCTCGACTTCACCGCCTGTGCGCATCGCGAGCTTTCCAGACAAACGATCTTTCAATCTCCGGCTCGCATCTTGTGCAATGCGGAACTCATGAGTTCGTTTCGCCTCGTCTTCTCGTAATTCCAGATAATGCAGCATAACCTGATTAAAGCGCAGGAGCTTCTGCTGAAACAAATGTGTAAATGAAAGAAACGGCGCAAAAAAGTCCGAGTTCTCTTGTGGCGTCAACTGTAGTTTCGCTACATACTGTTTGAGATAATTAATCTTCTTACTGATTATCTCAACGCTGGTCGAAATACTAGTGCTGATTTTCGAGATCGCACTAAATGCTTCATGCAATTCCTTATTGACTTTTAATATCTCCACCAACTTCCGAAGCATTGTCTCTTCACCGCTGGTGCGGATAAACAACGCCTGAAGACTGCGACGTGCGTCGTTCAACTGAGCCTGGGTCATGAGCGCATTTTGCTCTATAAAAGACAACGCCGTCATAACGACCAGCATTTCCTTTTGTTTGGAAAGCAAATTGTGTTCGGATCTGTTATTCACTACTACTCACATTTAGCAGCCGCTGCACAGCTATTAACCAGGTTAGACCATATCCCCACACACGAATACGCCTAAAAATTATAGCACCCAGGCCGGTCCTGCGTTCACTCCAGGGAGTACTTGCTTGTTCGTGGCGCGGCGGCATGTTGGGGCTATAACCTTGTTATTTAATGGGTTTTCCCTTTTTGGTACGGGTTTTGGGCGCCTTTCAACGCGATTTTCACCGGGGTTCCGACCAACCTAAAGTGCCGGCGGATCCGTTTCGACAGATAGCGCAGGTAAGAATCAGGAATTTTGCCCGTCAAGTTACCGTGGATTACGACCAAGGGCGGGTTCTTTCCCCCTTGATGGGCATATTTTAATTTAATCTTGCGATTTCCCACAATCGGTGGTGGCACCGAGCTCGTTGCCTCGTGCAGTACAAGATTGAGTTGCGGGGTAGGCAACTTCACCATTGCCGAATCATACGCGGCACGGATCGCCGGCATCAGCGCACCGATTCCCCCTCCGTATTTGGCTGAAACGAACAGTGGTTCAATGGCGTCCAAAAATGGCAGTTTTCGCTCAACATCCAGACGCACTCGACGACGTTGCTCGGTATCCAAATGATCCCACTTGTTGACGACCAATACCATCGACCGGCCGCTTGACCAGACCAGACCCGTTAACCTGGCATCCTGTTCGACCACGCCTTGTTGAGCATCCAGCACCAGCACCACAACATGTACTCGATCCAATGTTCGCAACGCCCTGACTGCGGAGAACTGTTCTAAACGCTCAACAACCCTTGACCGGCGACGAAGCCCCGCCGTGTCCACAAGCATGTAATCCTGACCTTCGAACTGGAACGGTACCCTCACGCTATCCCGCGTCGTGCCTGGTTCGTCGAACACCAACATCCTCGTCTCACCAAGCAACACATTGGCCAACGTCGATTTACCCACATTAGGCCGACCCATGATGGCGAAATGCGGAATTTTCGGAAGTACATCGTCTAATCCGGTACCCGGAATCTGATCAAAAATCGTGTCGACCAATCTTTTGACACCGGTTCCGGTGCGCGCCGAAATGGCATATGGTTTCCCCAAACCCAAGTCAAAGAACTCCGATATTGCTAAGTCGCTGTCAATTCCCTCGGTTTTATTTACCGCCATATACAGCGGCGTTTGTTGAACACGGAGATGGGCGGCGATTTCCTGATCCGTTGCGTTGGGACCCTCGCGTCCGTCAACCACAAAAATAATTGCATCGGCCTCGGCCAAGGCCAGATCGATCTGCTCTTGTAATAAACGTTGCAGTGCGTCGTCATTGGCAGTGATACCGCCGGTATCGATGACCCAGTAATTCCGATCTCCAGCTCTGCCGACACCGATGAGTCGGTCTCGCGTCACACCCGGCTGGTCATCGACCAACGCATCACGGCTACGCGTTAATCGATTGTATAGCGTTGACTTTCCAACATTGGGTCGTCCGACAATCGCGATTACCGGTCTCATGGAACCCAACCGGAGCGTGGCCCGGGTACTGCACCAAGCCGTACCGCCTCAATTCTCGCCAAGCAATCTGGGGAATCGACTGTGGTCATATCGTTGAACAAACGTCGCGGTTTTCTCAGATACAGACCATGAACACAGATGGGACTATCCCGGCCCCGGCTCGGTCCCGAACGGGAGCCCGCGTGTCTCACCAGACGGCGCCATCATCCAGGATCCTCGGTGCACTAACGATGCGCGAATAGAAAGGGAAGTTTAGTTGTTTACCGTAACAGAGGTTAACGTACCACCCTGGGTTAACACCAGAAGTTGCGACCCGTTGGCGATCGGAGCACCGATTACCGCGCCGTCTTTGAGTCTGGACCGCCCCACGAAATTTCCGTCTGACTTGCGCAACACGTGCAAATACCCCTCCTTATCACCGACGAACACATAGTCTCCTTTGGCGGTCGGGGGGCTGAGCCGCCGTCGTGTCAAACTCTCCTGTTTCCAAACCGTTGTGCCGGTCAGCCGATCCAACGCGAAAACGGTATCGTGTTCATCGGTCACGTATAAATTCGTCTCATCAACCGACAGGTCATTATAAGTAGATACATCCCGCGCCCACAAAATCCGCCGGCTACCCAAGGCGAGCGCGGTGACCCGGCCCTGGTAAGCGGCGACATAGATCACACTGCCAGCCAACACCGGGCGCGCATCGATATCGACCAGGCGTTCAACCTCGTTACGACCACGCGGCTGGGTCACATTCACGTCCCAAATAATGCGGCCGGTCGCTACTTCAGCTGCCACGATCTTGCCGCTGGCAAACCCCAGCACGACGACCTGTTTGTACAGCGACGGTGTACCGGCCCCACGCAGCGACAAACTCGGCACAGATCGGCGAAACGACCACTGCGGGGCCCCGTCCACGGCTGACAGTCCATAGATACGTCCATCACCAGCGCGCGCTACGACCATGCCTTTCGCCGTTACCGGCGGCGTCAGCACTTCACTAGAGACCCTGCTATTCCATAGATTCGTGCCGTCACGCGCGTCTAAGGCGTGCACCACTCCCTTCGACGTCCCTACCAGCACCAGGCCCTCTCCTGCACCAACCCCTCCGGATATCGCGGTGTTCAAGTTCGTCGACCACCTGCGTTTTCCATCGGACAAACCGGCGGCAGAGACGCGACCCTCGGGGTCGGCGGTATACACCTGCTCCGCATCTACAGCAGGCGTCAAGTGTTGGCCGCCCTCGTCGAGATCGGCGCCGATGTCAAACGACCAATCCGGGTCCAGCTTAATTGACGTCTCGATCTTCGGTAATGGCGCCGGTGGCGGTTCCTTAACGGCTCCGCCCCGCTTGAGTCCCGATCCACAAGCAACCAGCGAAGTGAGCACAAACAATATAAAGATGCGTTTCATTGCGCCATGTCCATCACTGCGTTGTCAGCCTTCATATTCAATATGTCGCCGTATGAAGACCCTTCGGGAAGCTCCTGCGCCGCGGCGAGATATGCTTCCCGCGCCTGCTCCGCCTCGCCCCGCGCCATATGGAGATCTCCCCGTATTTCCAGGTACTCCGATTCGAATCCACCCAAGTCGTCCACGGAGATCAATTCATCTACCTGGACATATTGCTTTTCTGATAACAGAATCCGAGCCAAACGTAATCTTGCCGCATGGACAGTCGCGGGTTCTATGGAGTTATGCACAGCCCAACGCAACTGTGACTTGGCGCTCGTGAGGTCATTTTTGTCAAAACTTATCTTGGCAAGCAGTAATGCGGCCTTTCCGGCATAGGGCGTTGATGAAAAGTTGCCCATTATCTGCCCCCCGGTGGTCTCGGCCACCGCCATATTCTGCTGACGGTAGTTACCCAACATCATTTCATAAAGCGCCGATGCGGTCTCACCTTGGGAGGTCTTGTAGTCACGCCAGAAATTGACACCGACAATGACACCGATGCCGACAACAGCGCCGATGATTACCGAAGTTCCATTTTCCTTCCACCAAGCTTTGAGTCGTTCAGCCTGTTCATCATCGCTCAAGTGAATATCAACCATTGAATTCAATGCCCTTAGATGGTTTATTGTTTTCAACCGCGATGCAATCGATGACATCACGCACCGCCTCAAGCAGACGATCTTTTGCCACTGATATCTGCTCGCGGCCGCTACGCAGTGGTTTTACCACAAGGGTCCCGGATTTCAATTCGTCTTCTCCCACTAATATCGCCACCTGAGCGTTACTCTTATCGGCTCGTTTCATCTGACTTTTAATGCCGCTTTCCCCGCAGTGATTGATGACATTCAATCCTGCATCTCGTAATTCTTCGCCGATCACAATGCCGGTGCGTTTAGCAATACTACCCAGCATCACTAAGTAGACATCTACCCCCATCTCATTGGTTTGTAGTGACAACAATTCAACCAATCGCTCGAATCCCAGGGCAAAACCAATAGCCGGAGTCGGCTTCCCGCCCAACTCCTCAACCAATCCATCGTACCGACCCCCTGCGCAAACCGTACCCTGGGCCCCTAACCGACTGCTTGACCATTCAAAAACAGTCCGCCAGTAATAGTCCAAACCCCGAACCAAACGAGAATTGACGCGATATTGAATGCCCGCCGCCGATAGGTACTCCTGTAACGCTTCGAAATGTGTGCGCGAGTAGGAATCCAGGCTATCCAGGATGTTGGGAGCCTCAGCAATGATTTTTCTTGTGCGCTCGTCTTTGCTATCTAAAACTCGCAATGGATTAGTATTGAGCCGTTTTTGACTATCCTCATCAAGTTGCGATTCATATCTCAATAAATAATTAACCAATTTTTGACGATATTGTTGCCGTGTTTCATTATCTCCCAGAGAGTTAATCTCCAGATTGATCTCCCCAACTCTTAGTTCACGCCAGATTCTGGAGACCAACAAGATCATCTCTGCATCAATATCGGGCCCCTCCCAACCGACCGCTTCCGCGCCGATTTGATGAAATTGCCGGTGCCGGCCTCGCTGCGGCCGCTCGTGCCGAAACATCGGACCCAGATAGTACAACCGTTGCTGCTGATTGTGGAAAAGCCCATGTTGAATACCTGCGCGCACGCAACCAGCAGTACCCTCAGGCCGTAATGTGATGCTTTCCCCATCCCGGTCAGTGAACGTATACATCTCCTTGCCGACGATATCCGTCTGCATGCCGATCGACCGCGCGAACAAATCGGTTTTTTCTATTAACGGCAACCGAATCTCACGATAACCGTAGGCCTCCAATACCCTCCGCATCACGGCCTCGGAGTGCTGCCACGAAGCTACATCGGCGGGCAGTATATCTTTCATGCCCTTGATTGATTGAAGCTTACTCATCGGGTCGCCAGCTAGGTTTTTTGATGATTAGTTACCGCCCACTCCCTCAATCACGAATCGCGCATACAGGCCGGTTTGATAGCGGGTGATATCAAACGGTTTACCATTGTATTCCATACGTACACCACCAGCATTGCCCAGAAATACACTAAACGGGGGCGTACCCTGCACTTCGATCTCACGTCCCGCGAGGAAACTTTGATGGAGCAAACGCTCATTACTCGCATCCCGTATCTCCGCCCATGAGGCCTGTGAAAATTTGAGTACTATCTTGCCGACCCGCGTCGCGGTTACAGTTGGTACTTGCCTGGAGGCAGTTGCCGTAACCGCTGGCGGCGATACGTTTTGTTGATTCGGCGGTTGGACCTCCTCATCCATTGCCGACGGCGTTGTGCGCTGCTCTGTATCCGCGGCGCGTGACGCAAGCAACTCGGATGCCAGAGGCATCGATTGACTTACATCCGTCTGCGCCGGTGAGGCGTTTATCTGCGGCGGCTGGTCTTCTGTCATTGTGGTCTTGGCTGGTGTCCTGTCCTTATCAACCTTCTCGGCAACCAAATCAGGCAGCTCGGCGAGAAGGTCTTTTTCAAAATCGAATCCGCTTTGCGACCTCCACCACACAATCACTAGGCCGATTAACAGAATTCCAAGACCATAACTCATGAGCCGTACCCAACGGTCGCTACTTCTCGCCTGGCGTTGGACTGGCCGCGCGATCGCAGGCATCGACCTTGCCATAGGCTCTGGTTGCAGCGGAGGTAAAACGGAGTCTTCGTCAACCTTTACTAACCGTGCATAACTGCGCAGATAACCACGAACATAAGTAGCTCCGGGCAACTCCTTGTAATCGTCTTGCTCCAACGCCTTGATCTGCGATATAGACAGGCGCAGCTCACCGGCCACATCCTCGACGGAAAGCCCAAGCCCCTCGCGCGCTTTCCTTAACCTGGTGCCGCAAGTAAGTGGCTCGGCAATCGATGCCTCGTGTTCCGCAATCATTTTCGAGTACGGCTTAGTTTCTCTAATTCCTGGGCCTGTTTTGAGCGCGCAAACTGGCCGCGAAGCAGCGAGGCGTATTCCTCCGCAACTTTGGGAGCATTTAATTTATGCTCGATCTTGTATGCGAGTAGAAGGCTTTCAGGGGTCTTGGACGCGATCGAAAAATAACGTTCGATATATCCGCGCGCTGATAAATAGTTCTTGCGGCGAAAATTGATATCGGCCATATGGTACAAGGCCAAAGACAGTCCCGGATTGATGCGTAACGCCGTACGGAAATATGACTCCGCGGCTTGCGTCCTACCGTGAGTGATCAGGCATTCCCCGGCACGCAAATTGGATATGTCCGGTTGCCGGTAAAGCGGGTTGGATAATGCGTTTTTATACTGTTCGAGCGCCTCTTCAATCCGCCCGCGTCGGCACAGAAATGTACCGAAATCATGGGCCGCTTGTGAATTCTCCGTATCCGAACGCACCGCTTGGACAAAACGACTTTCCGCTTCTTTGTTGTTTCCCAACCGTTCTTGCAGCGCGGCCATTGCGTGGTTCGCCGCTGAGTTCTCGGGGTCTATCTCCAACGCGTGTTCTAACTCCTCACGGGCCACCTCAAGTTGATTGCGTTGCATGTAATTAATGGCCAGCTGAGTTCTAATCTCCGCCTGCTTCGAGGCATCTGCCGCCTTGCCAATGGATTCGTTGGTTGCACATGCAGCCAGCCCCAATACAACTATTGCGATTATCAACACGTGTCGAATCATGTCATCAACTCCGCGGTGTGCGCAGACCGCTGCCAGCGCGTTGAACGATGAGTCCGGTCGCGAAACTTGCCCGCCAATTGTCCGCAAGCGGCATCGATGTCCTCGCCCCGGGTCTTGCGTGTAATCGTCATAATCCCCGCAGCCAGCAGCTGGTCTCGGAATCGATCGATGGTGGCAGTGTCGGAACGTCGTAAGTTGACGCCGGGTACCGAGTTGTAAGGAATGAGATTTATCTTTGCCGGTACCCCACGCAGCACTCGGATTAGTTCGCGGGCGATAGATTTTGAGTCGTTCATACCGGCAAGCATTACATACTCGAAGGTGATGCGGCTCCGCGATTCACCAGAAACATAGCGGCGGCAGGCATCAATGAGCGAGGCAACCGGATACTTGCGATTGAGCGGGACCAATTTGTTGCGCAGTTCATCATTGGGTGCGTGCAGTGAGATCGCCAGACTTACCGGACAAAACCGCTTGAGCTCATCGATTTTCGGTACTAATCCTGCAGTACTCACCGTAACCCGTCTTCGCGAAAGACCGTATGCGAAATCGTCCAACAAGATATTTAACGTACTCAGCACGTTGTCGAAATTGAGCAACGGCTCACCCATTCCCATAAATACGACATTGGTGATAACCCGATCGTCTTTCGCGGCGGTTTCCAGCATCCGGTGAGCAAGCCATATCTGGCCTATGATTTCCGCGCTGGTGAGGTTTCTGTTGTACCCATGTAATGCCGTAGAGCAAAAACTGCAGTTCAAGGCGCAGCCCACCTGCGACGATATACAAAGCGTGCCACGTCCGACCTCGGGAATGAAGACCATTTCTATACCATTACCATCGTCCAAGCGTAATAACCACTTGCGCGTACCATCAGCAGATACCTGTTCGCTGACTACCGACGGTGCGTCGAGACGAGTGGTCTGCCGCAGCTTTGCTCTGAGCGCTTTGCTCAGATTCGTCATCGATTCGAATTCCGTCTCGCCCCGTTGATGAATGCATTGCAGCACTTGATCTGCGCGATAAGCACGTTCACCCAGATCTTCGAAGAATCGCCTCAGAGCAAGACGATCCAACCCAAATAAATTTGTCGGCGGTTGCAACATTACCGTGTCCGCGGGCAGATCTCGTCTGGTTTGAAAAAAAACCCGATTTCTTGCGCGGCCGTATCCGGTCCGTCGGAACCGTGGACTGCGTTTTCATCCACGGTCGTGGCGAAGACTGCCCGTATGGTGCCCGGCGCCGCCTGCGCGGGATCCGTTGCCCCCATCAAATCGCGGTTCTTTTCAATTGCGTTCTCCCCCTCAAGGACCTGAATCAGAATTGGGCCTGACTGCATGAACCTAACGAGATCATTGAAAAACGGCCGTTCTCTGTGCACCGCGTAAAAACCCTCTGCCTGATTTTGTGTGAGGTGCACCATTTTCGCCGCCACGATGCGCAATCCTGCTTCCTCAAAACGGCGTAAGATTTCACCGATAATGTTGTTCGCAACTGCGTCCGGTTTGATTATAGATAAGGTGCGTTCAGTCGCCATGCATAGTCTCCAAAATTGGCCAATCCAATTTGAATGTCCCCGCGCTTATGCGCGGGGAATCATCCCGGCTGCGCCGGGATACACTGGACTCGGCCGGTTGTCGGCAAAGCCGCACCCGGCCTCGTCCGTGGCCCGCACGATACCGTGCGGGCATCGCGTCTATCCCCGTGCTCACGCACGGGGTCTTGTTCCGCGATAAAACCTCGCGCGTTGCGCGAGTCGGGGGTAAATCGGAAACAGGGGCGCGTAGTGTACCGTTTACGTCGTACGTCGGGCAATTAGGCCGTCACCATGAATACCCACATAACGTACTTGTCGCCAGCACCCAACCTCATCCGACCCGGCCGGCACATAAACGGTCAGGTAATCTGCGGCACGCGCCCGCTGGTAGCCTGTGGGAAGGTTGCCGTCACCTTCGATCAACACCCGATGGACTTCACCAAGCCGGCTGCGGAATAGTCGCGCTCTGATCAAAGATGCCGTGTGCCGCAGACGTTTGGCGCGTTGTCTGCGTATCGCCGTGGGTACTTGCAACCGTGACGGGATACGCGCCGCCGGCGTTCCGGCACGTTCCGAATAGCAAAATACATGAGGAAATGCGATTTCGAGTTCGCGAACCATGTGCTCCGTTTCCCGGAATTGGTTTTCGGTCTCGGTGGGAAAACCGACCATGATGTCTGCGCTCAAAACCAGATCCGGAATGCGCCGCCGCAGCGCCCCGATCCGGTCATACACAAGATCTGCGTCGTAACGGCGTTTCATACGTTTCAATATTAGTGTGCTGCCGCTTTGCAGCGACAGGTGTAGATGGCGGCAAAGTCGAGGGTCGCTTTCCAACGAACCAATCAATGCATCGTCGATGTGCCCCGGGTCGATGGAGCTCAGACGGATCCTGAAGTCTCCTTCCGCGTTCAACAGATCCGCGAGCAGGCCGGAAAGACCGTATTGGTGTCCGCTGTCAACTAGATCATCGCCATAGGAGCCAAGATCTATGCCGCAAATCACGACCTCCTTGTAGCCATTTAATACCAACCTTTCGACTTGACGCCTGACCAGCTCTGCGGGCAACGAACGGCTGGGGCCACGCGCGCGATGGATGATGCAGAAAGTGCAGCCTTGACTGCAGCCTTGCTGTACTTGGACGAAAGCGCGGGTGTGCCCGTGCAGGCCGGAAACCAGGGCGTCCGGTAGACTCACCTGCTGATCCAGATCGCCCACCATGATCTTGGAAAGTTGGCCGCGTTCCAGATCCGGTAACAACCGATGAATATCTAATTTGCGATCGTTCCCTAATACCAAATCTACACCCGGAATCTTCGCGCACGCCAGCGGGTTCATTTGCGCGTAACAACCGGTGACCACCACGAGGGCGTCCGGATTGCGGCGGATGGCGCGACGCACCTCCTGCCGCGCCTGCTTATCCGCCTCGCCGGTTACGGTGCACGTATTGATGACGTAGAGGTCAGCAACTTCCCTATGCCCCACAGCTTCCCACCCCGCGGCGCTGAGCGTGTGGCTGATGAACTCTGATTCAAACGTATTGACTTTGCAGCCTAAGGTCGCGACGCCAAAACGCTTTTCGCGGCTCTTGCAAGCTACCTCAATCGAAGAATCCACCCGCGCTCCCAGTTTGGTTTAACCCGGGCGAAGCTTCGCTCCCCCAGGGTGACTTGTTTATCCTGCATACGGCATCAAGGATTCTGCGTAGCGGCGAAGGGACTTGTGCTGGTGTAGTCGCAGTATCGAGCCTCCGGACGCCGCAGTGGAGCGAAACTCATAGCGGGTTAAGTGCTGAAACTCTCGCCGCAACCGCAAGTGCCCTTGACCCGGGGATTTTTGAATCGGAACGTCTCGCTCAAGCCGTCTTTTGTAAAATCGATCTCGGTACCGTCAACAAAATCTAAGCTTTTGTTGTCGACGATTATCTTCACCCCACGGCTTTCGAATACATGATCGTCTGAGTTGATTTCATCAGCATAGTTGACAACGTAGGCATGTCCGGAGCAACCGGTGGTCTTGACACCAAAGCGCAGACCCTCACCATGCCCCCGGGATTGCAGGTAGGTGCGTACACGTGTCGCGGCATTTTCAGTTAGGGTGACCGGCATGTTTCTGTAACTACTAGTGGGGAGACGGTATGTCCACCCGTCCTCCTTGCCTCATGGCAACTTCTTTAACATGGGGCTGGTTGATAAGATTTCCAAGGCTGATATTGGTCAGAAAATGACGTATCTGAATACTCAAATCCTGCCACAAGAAATGAGTCAGGCACGGGTTCTCATCTTGACAGTTTTTCAGCCCGCCGCATTGCGTCGCGTCGATGTGTTCCTCGATGGCATCGATGATTTGCGCCACTGCAATCTCGTAGGGTGAACGTTTGAGACTATAGCCACCCCCCGGACCGCGGGTGCTGACAACCAGATCCCGGCGCCGAAGTTGGGCAAACAATTGTTCCAGGTAGGACAAAGAGATGCCCTGTCGCATTGATACTTCAGACAACGCGATGGCGCCTTTGTTGTAATGAATCGCCAAGTCCAACATGGCGGTAACCGCGTAACGGCCCTTCGTCGTCAGTCTCATCACACGCTCCGGTAGACCAGTCTCAAGGGCGCAAATTGTCTCTTACTTGACTATTTTGATCAACTATTTTTCCCCGCTGCCGGGATAGGGTCAGCCGTCGCCGTGTCCCCCGCCGCATCATCTCCGAGGTGCTCCACGTCGATTTCCGGTATTTCAAGCTCGCCAACATCAACCCCCGACTGCGCGAGCTTCTCGAGAATGAACGTCAATCTTTCGTCGGTCACGTGCAGGTGATCAAGGATGCAATCCACGGCGTGCGCGACTGGATCACTCATTTGACGAGTGAGACCATAGGCGTCAAATCCGATGCGCTTCGCCATTTGTGCGCGCTTTGCATGCGCCTCATGTATCCGCGGTTTAACGGTGTGACCGGGAATACCGATCACCGTTGCCCCCGCAGGGACATCTTTCACCACTACTGAGTTGGAACCGATACGCGCGCCATCACCAACGTCGATCGGACCCAATACCTTGGCGCCCGCACCGACGACGACGTTGTTTCCCAATGTTGGATGCCGTTTGATCTTCTCCCACGAGGTCCCGCCCAAGGTAACCCCTTGGTAAAGAGTGCAGTCGTCACCGATTATCGACGTTTCTCCGACCACTACTCCCATGCCGTGATCGATAAAGAACCGGCGGCCGATCTTTGCCCCGGGATGAATCTCGATCCCGGTCAACCAGCGAATCACATGGGACAGAAAGCGCGCCAGCCAGTACCATTTCTTATCCCATAACCAGTGATTTAGACGATGGCCCACGACCGCGTGGAGCCCCGGGTAGGCAGTCAATACTTCCATCGTCGAACGCGCCGCTGGATCGCGCTCGAACACGTATTGAATCTCTTCTTTCAATCTTTTGAGCATTTCGGTTTCCAGTCGCGCATTTGCGGTTTATCAGGCCAGCGGTGCTGGTCTTTGTCAACTCTTTTTGGCGACATGCTGTTGAACAGCAGTCAATATCCCGCGCAAAATTTGCAATTCTTCGTCGCTAAGTCGTGCCTTGTTAAACAAGCGAATCAGTTTTCGCATTAACACCACCGGTGGCCTGGCGATGGGAAAATCCAACTCCAGCAACACCTCTTCGAGATGTGTGTAGAATCGATACATGCTCTCCTGATCAGCATAGTTCGGCACGCCCTGCGGTTCGCTCGCGGGTGGAGCATGACCTGCCAGGAATACCTCATAGGCCATGATCTGCGCCGCGCTCGCTAGGTTTAAGGACGAATAGTCAGGATGGGTTGGAATTCGTACCAGGTAGTGACATCGCTCCACCTCGGGGTTCGCCAATCCACTTCGCTCCTGACCGAACAACAGTGCGACGGCTCCGTGACCACTCTCCTGCCAAAGTTTCTGCGCTGCTTGCGGTGGTGACAATTGGGGCCAATCTATCGACCGTTTCCGGGCGGTGGTGCCAATGATCAAGCGGCAATCGTTTATGGCCTGATCCAGGTCCCGATGTACGTCGGCGGTAGATAAGATATCTTCTGCTCCAACGGCGCGTCGTGTGGCCTCTTCGTTGGGCAGGCTAACCAAGGAATCTACCAACGCCAGCCGCTTGAGTCCCATGGTCTTCATCGCCCGCGCCACACCCCCGACATTGCCTGGGTGTGTCGGGCGCATGAGCACAAATCGAATCTGCTCCTGTTTTGATTCAGAATCGCTTTCTTTCACAGATACGCGCTACTACAATTCGGCGCCCGAGCTTTATTTGAATATTTGTCTGTAATCCTAGGAAATTGCCATGCATCCCTTGTTGAACACAGCGGTTAAAGCGGCGCGACATGCGGGTAACTTGATTGTACGTTATGTTGATCAAATAGACCGAATCGAAGTTGAGGAAAAGGGCCGAAACGATTTCGTCAGTGAGGTGGACCGTGCTGCAGAGGATGCAATCATCGACATCATTGAACATGCTTATCCAGGGCACGCTATCCTCGCCGAGGAAAGTGGTGCTAAACCAGGCAATGACTTCGAATGGGTCATAGATCCGCTAGACGGGACCACCAATTTCCTGCATGGCTATCCTCAATTTTCAGTTTCCATCGCGGTTCGTAAGGCGAGACAACTCGAGCACGCCGTGGTGTTGGATCCGTTGCGTAATGAAATGTTTACCGCTTCCAACGGTGGCGGTGCACATCTCAATGACCGACGCATGCGTGTGAGCCGTGTGTTGCATCTACAAGATGCATTGATCGGTACTGGTTTCCCGTTCAAGGCCCTGAATCAACTGGACGACTGGATAGGTATGTTCCGCAAAGTGCTGCTTCGCAGTAGCGGTATCCGCCGCGCGGGTTCCGCAGCATTGGATCTCGCGTACGTGGCGTGCGGCCGATTTGATGGGTTCTGGGAGCTTGGATTGAGTCCCTGGGATATGGCCGCCGGATGCCTGCTCATTCAGGAATCCGGAGGTTTGATCAGCGATCCGGACGGTCAACAAGAACATTTATCCAGCGGTGATATAGTCGCTGGAAACTCGCAAATCTACCCCCAATTGCTTGAGCTGATCCGCTCTGCGATCCGTTGACCATGGGCACCGACCCTCAACACACGCCGATGATGCAGCAGTATCTGCGGATTAAGTCGAAGCATCCGGATACATTGTTGTTTTACCGCATGGGAGACTTCTATGAATTGTTCTTCCAGGATGCCGAACGCGCCGCCAAGCTACTCGGTATCACGTTGACACAGCGCGGTAAGTCAGCGGGTAAACCGATTCCCATGGCGGGGGTCCCGGTCCACAGCGTGGATCAACACCTGGTCAAATTGATAAAGCTCGGCCGTACCGTCGCAATTTGTGAGCAACTTGGGGTTCCCGGTAAAACCAAAGGACCGGTCGAACGCGAAGTAGTTCGCGTCGTTACACCGGGCACACTATCCGATGAAGCCTTGCTGGAGGACCGCCGCGAGAATTTATTGGCGGCGGTGTTCACTCGCGACACGGGCCATGCTGTCGCGACGCTGGAGATTTCGAGCGGCCGTTTCGAGGCGCGCAAGATATCAGATGGCGAAAAGCCCGGTGACGAACTTGAACGTCTGAACCCGGCTGAGGTCATCGTCGCGGAATCCGAATCCAACGTCTTACCCAAGTCCTGTGACTTTGTTGTGCGGACCGTGCCGGACTGGTACTTCGACCTCGAGCTGGCCACGCGGTTACTCACGGCACAACTCGGTACTAAAGACCTGTCATCTTTCGGGGCTGAGGATCACCCCGGCCCAGTGATCGCGGCAGGAGCGCTACTGCAATACGCAAAGGATGCCCAGTACTCATCGCTGCCTCACGTGTTGGACTTTCGAATCGAACAGACGAGTGAATATATTTCGATCGATTCTACCAGCCGTAGGAACCTGGAAATCGAAACCAACCTTTTAGGTGGTCGTGACAACACCTTGATATCCCTGATAGACCAATGCACCACACCGATGGGCGCGCGCCTACTACGACGTTGGCTGCACCGGCCACTACGTGATCAACAGCGCGTCAAGCGGCGTCTGCATGCCGTTGCTTGTTTATTGGAGAACCGCAGGTCCCGGTTGCGCAGGTTGCTCTCCGAGGCGGGCGATATGGAACGAATCTTGGCCCGCGTGGCACTGCTGAGTGCGCGGCCCAGAGATCTAGTACGATTACGCATGGCACTGGCAACGCTTCCATCGATCATCAAGATCATTCGTGGCTACGATGCCGCAATGCTTCGCGACATCCTCGATGCGTTAGGACCTTTCCCCGACACGCATGACCTGTTACATCGGGCCATCCTGGAAGAACCGGCAGCCAGCATACGCGATGGCGGAGTGATTCGTTCCGGCTACGACTCACAGTTGGACGAGCTACAACAATTGAGCCGAGACACCAGTGATTATCTGATCAAACTGGAATACCGCGAACGTAAAGAAACCGGAATCAATAATCTACGTGTGCAATACAATCGAGTTCACGGTTTTTACATCGAGGTCACCAAATCACGAACTGGTGCTGTGCCAGAACGTTATATCCGTCGTCAAACATTGAAGAATGCCGAGCGCTATATCACCGACGAATTGAAACAGTTCGAAGACAAGGTATTGAGCGCTAAAGAAAAGGCCTTGTCACGGGAAAAATGGCTTTACCAAGCGCTGCTGGAACAGCTGGCACACGCGTTGGCGCGATTACAACTTTGCGCCCAAGCCTTATCGACGCTCGATGTGCTCGACAATTTTGCCGAACGTGCTGAAACCTTGAATCTCTCCCCACCGGTATTCACCAACGAACCGTGCCTGGACATCACCGCCGGACGGCATCTCATTGTCGAGCGGAATCAGAGCCATCCTTTTGTGGCCAATGACATCTCCGTGCACGAAGAACAAAGGATGTTGATTATCACCGGACCGAATATGGGAGGGAAAAGCACCTACATGCGGCAAACGGCATTGATTACAATAATGGCTTATTGCGGGTGTCACGTGCCTGCCGACCGCGCCGTGATCGGTCCTATCGACCAAGTCTTCACGCGTATCGGCGCCTCCGACGATCTCGCCGGCGGCCGCTCCACGTTCATGGTTGAGATGACCGAAATGGCGCGGATTCTGCGGCAAGCGACCGAAAACAGCTTGGTGCTCGTCGATGAAATCGGCCGCGGCACCAGCACCTTTGACGGGCTTTCCCTGGCTTGGGCATGTGCCGTCGATTTGGCGCGAAGGGTACGGGCATTCACGCTGTTTTCCACCCATTACTTTGAAGTCACTCAACTCGCCGAGCGACTCGCCCGTGTGTCCAACGTTCACCTTGATGCGGTGGAGCACGGGGAGCAAATCGTATTTCTTTACGCGGTGAAGCCGGGACCGACGAACCAATCCTACGGCATTCAAGTAGCGCGGCTGGCCGGGGTGCCTGGCGATGTGCTCGCCATCGCCCGCGATAAGCTAACGGAGTTGGAAATCCATTACCGCGGCAATCCCCCTGGCAACGTATCCACTGGTGCTACCCAACTTGGTATTTTCGAAGCATCAGAGGCGCCAATTCATTCTCTACTAGAACAATTACGCACTGTAAAAGTTGACGAATTGACACCGCGCCAGGCGCTAGACCTGTTGTACGAGTTGACCGGTTCGTTACGCGAGAACGGTTAACCCGGATATTGCACCAATACTGCGACTTCGCGCAGCACAAGGGATCGCCGAAGCTGGCGAAGAGACTTGTCCACGCAGAATCAGTCGCGCGGTGGTGGAGCGAGCAGTAGTTGACTGAAAGAAGCGGTGCGTTCCATCAGACGAATTGGAGTGACAGCGCGGGGTTCGCCATCCACATCGATCGTAAAGAGCTTTTCTCCGGGTTGATTTATGCCGCGAGATACAATCAATGATGTTGGCGAATTGAGAGCCTTATTGCCCGGCAGTAATAAGCCTTCAAAGTAATGCGGGGGGGATTCGCGCTTGATTGCGACCGCTCTTGCCTCGGGTCCCAGCATTTCGATTCCCAAATCCATAGCGTCTTCACTTACATAGCGCAGCCACCGGACGACACCCACACGCCATTTTTTTACAATCGGCTCCTGGGCGGCAACAACGTCCCCAACATGAACCTGCAAAGACGAAGGTTTAGTTACATGCAAACACATCCCGGATGCGCTTTGATTCTTTGTGCGGCAGGTATGAATCTGAAACACAGCGCGGCTCTGCCATGAGTTGGGTTCTGCGAGATCTACCCCGGCCTCGTCTGCCGGCACTCCGAGATTGGGCTCACCCAAATCGATAAATCGCTCCGCATCGCCATCAGGTGGCAATGGGACAGTATCGGGTTGCTTGTCAGGTTCGGGTTCGCGAGCTTGAGGGGCTATTTCAAGCCGCTTTTCTCCGTTCATGAAGTAGTGAATAGAACTAACGCCACAACAAATTGATATCTGCTCGTCCTTTTCTATACGTAGCGATCGTCTTTTTGTTTTTACGCCGGTTAATAAACGCCCCGCTCGTCGCAGCAGGTCTACGTCATTCGCATCAATTCCGGTCTTCACCATAGAACTTGACAGTGTTCCCAATGCCAAATCGCGCTTCAAGTTTCGCAATACACTATGAACTTCTCGCAGCACATCAAGTGCGTTCAATAGCCGTAGATGATCAGTCGCCTCAACGTGTTGTGTCTTGATCAAAGGAATCGGCGGTGAATCCGAATTCACGCTGATGATGAATCGGCCAGTAGGATCTTTCTTGCCAACGTCGGGAGTGATTTGGGCACTACTCTGCCAATGAAGGAACAGCTTGTATAGTTTTATGCATTCATCTTGCAGCAACCCATATGGGTGACATGCACCAAGCAATGTAATTTGTTGATAACTGTCGGTGATCGTGCACAACCCATCCGGCGAGTTGGAATCAGGTGCAGCCACGGGAAAATTCAAAAGCCGATGATTTTCTGCATAGAGATAGATGTGATGCAGTTCCTTCCATATACCCGCTGGGCTGGTGGCATAGGTCTGATAGGCGTTGACCAATACCTGCCCCAGGAAGTGGGTTGCCCTCTGTAACGCCAGTACCAGGTCCGACTTATTCGTCTTACCTTTATCGCTGATGTCATTGGCAACGATCTTATAACCGTTGGCCATCTCGCCTAGCAGCTTGGCGATCAACGCGTACAGTTCAACACTTCGTCCCGAGAGTGGATAGGAGAGGGTGGCAAAGCCCTGCCGTAACACATCCACTGCGGCGATCACGGGCTCGCGGTACAGCTCCATAATGCTTAACCGATTTTCGGCATCCAGCGACGTGCGATTTTGGCCGAACAGTGCCTGCAAAAGTTGCTCGGCGCTGTCGCGCGCGCTGGCCCTGGGCAGAGACGCCAGCCAATGCTCAACTCGGCGTGGACGAACTTCTGCGGCTAAAGGTCTTCTTGCTCGTATTTTCGGTACCGAAACCGCAAGCACTGTGGATGTTTTTCGCCTATCCAGGAGATACTTTCAATAACCTAGCATAGCAGAAGTTCACGGGTAGTCGACCGCTCAACTACTCAAAAATGCAGTCAGTTGGGGTATATTGGCGTTTACCCGCTGGAACCGAAACCGTAAAATACCGTCGCTTTAGGCGGTTGCTGCTTCTGAAATACGCATCCTTTGGAGTCACACTATGACCTACTTGGTCACGGAATCCTGTATAAAATGCAAGTACACTGACTGTGTAGAAGTGTGTCCAGTCGACTGTTTTCATGAAGGTCCTAACTTTTTGGTCATCGACCCCGAAGAATGTATCGACTGTAGTCTGTGTGAACCGGAGTGCCCGGTGGACGCTATCTACGCCGAGGATGACGTACCCCAAGGACAGGAACAATTTCTGGAATTGAACGCCGAGCTGTCCAAGCAGTGGCCGGTGCTAACCGAAAAGAAGCCGGCCCCCCCGGACGCCGCCGATTGGGAAGAGGTTTCCGAAAAGCTGCAGTATCTCGAGCGCTAAAACCGAATAACGCCGCATTCGGGCCGCCTTTGGGAGGCGCCTCGTGTCCATTTATTGTGGTCACCCTGAATTTAACCCGCATATTGCAACGCGGCGCCCGCCTTTATTCTTACCAGGCAAGCTGAACACTCAAAGGTCTCCATGAATTGAAACAAGCGCTGTGGATTCTCCGATGCAGAACATGAACAGGGGCGACTCAGTCCCGTAAATTAACATACTGTATTGGCAGTCCAAGTTGCGCTTCCCGCAACATAGCGATCACCGCCTGAAGATCGTCTCGTTTCTTACCCGACACTCTAACTTGTTGACCTTGAATCGCCGCCTGCACTTTGAGCTTGTGTTGCTTAACCATCTTAACGATCTTTCGTGCGGTGTCCGCGTCGATACCATGGCGAATTAGGATATCTTGCTTTGCTTTTCCGCTCGCAGTGGACTGGGGCTCGTTTTCGACCAGACAAGCGAGATCGACGTCACGTTTTGCCATCCTCGTATACAAGATGTCCCGAGCCTGGCCGAGTTTATATTCGTCGTCCGCATACACTGTCACGTGTTCCTGGTCCTGTTCCACGCGGGCGTCGCTGCCCTTGAAGTCATAGCGATTGGCGATTTCCCGGTTGGCCTGATCCACGGCATTACGTACTTCTTGCCAATCGACCTCGGATACGACATCAAATGACGGCATTGCTCTGCTCTCACCCGTTGCAAACGAACCGCCGCGATCATACCAGCGTGCGCGGGCGGTCCATAGCTTGCTAAGCAGCTGTGCTGTGGCGCTATAGCGTGCTGCAGCGCTGCATCGCTCCCAGTTTATCCGCCGTCAAATCATCCAACTGGTTGAGTATATTGTGTTTTTCCGGTTACACTTATCGCCAAAACCAACTACAATAATAATCGTAATAACAAGCACTTTGGTTCGTCTCCGTGATGCGATTCTTGCTCTGGTCAACAAACTTGGCAGTTGTCGTCGGCGTGTCGTTGCTCTATGTGAGCATAGCCTTCGCGGCAAAAATCTATGTCTATGAACGCAGCGATGGCTCACGATTGATCACCGACCATCGACACCTGGAAGCAGGTTATCGTTTGATCAAGAGTTACGGTGTCGATGATGATGGTTGGGCGACCGTTCGTCCCCAACGGTCGCGTCGGCTGCGGCCGATTCCCTCACGCTTCGATCCGTTGATCCAAAATACCGCATCCCGGTTCGGCGTTGATGCCGCGCTCGTCAAAGCAGTGGTACATGTTGAGTCGGGATTTGACCCTTACGCCGTGTCTGCAAAGGGTGCGTCGGGATTGATGCAATTGATGCCACTAACCGCCAGCCGGTATGGTGTGCAGAGAGTTTTCGATCCACGCCAAAACATCACTGGTGGGGTCCGCTACTTACGCGATCTGCTCAGCGAATTTGCGGGTAACACGCGATTAGCGCTGGCTGGCTACAACGCCGGCGAAAACGCGGTGATCAGATTCAACGGCGTCCCGCCCTATCCGGAAACCAGGGGCTATGTCTCTCAAGTGATGTCACTGTATCAGCGTTACCAGGTGCGCCGCTAATCGGGTTTTACCACCCTAGAACAATTAACAGATGTAACACCGCCGCGGTGTATAGTCCGGCCATAACGTCGTCGATCATCACCCCAAAACCGCCCTTAACATGGCGGTCTAACCAACCGATGGGCCAAGGCTTGAGAATGTCAAACGCCCGGAACAGCACGAACCCCACGAAGATCACCGGCCAGGTGATAGGCACCCCAATCATACTAATCATGTAACCAACCACCTCGTCCCAAACGATAACCGGGTGATCGTGCACTCCAAGAAATCGCGTGGTCTCGTGACATACCCACACACCCAGTAGAAAAAGACCCAGTGTTAGCGCGAGATAAGCCCACAGTGGCAGTGACGCCGTCAACAACACCACGGGTACAGCCGTCAAGGTCCCCGCGGTGCCGGGTGCTCGCGGCACCAGCCCGCTGCCAAAGCCGATCGCCACCAGCCGCACCGGATGTTGCAAGAGTCCGCGCGCGTCTATCTCAGACATACGATTTCAACAACGAAAATGCGCGTAACCCGCCGTCTTGGGCGCATACCCGTGACCGTCTTGGTCCACAAAGATGATGTCGCGGTCCGCGGTAATAGTTCCGACATCGGTAACTGCGACATCGAGCTGTCCGGCGAGAGCAGTGATCTCGGCTTGATGACCGGGTGCCGCGGTAAAGCACAACTCGTAGTCATCACCGGTGCTCAGCACCGGATCCCAGCCGATTTCGCCAAAGCGCGCCTGGTAGGCCTTTGACAAGGGCAGATGCGCAAGCGTCACCTCCGCGCCCACCTCACTTCGAGTCACGAGATGTCCCAGATCGGCTGCTAACCCATCGGATATGTCAATCGCCGCACTGGCCAGCGATCGAAGCCGTGCGCCGAATTCGATGCGGGGACAAGGATAATCCAAGGCCTCACGCACCGCCGAAGCTTGCTCGTGCGACAAATCAATCGCACCGTTGATATGCATCAAGGCCAGACCGGCATCGCCCAAGCGACCGGTGACATAAATACGGTCGCCGGGTGCGGCCCCCCGCCGCTGCAGGGCCGTCCCCTGCGGAACCCAACCATTGAGTTGCACCATAACCGTCAACGGACCTTGTGCGGTATCACCGCCTACGAGGTCGACGCCGTGCTGTGTTGCCAAGGCGAAAAAACCGGCACAGAATCCCTCCAACCAGGATCTATCAACCTCGGGGATCACCAGACCCAGCGTCGCCCATGCCGGTGTGGCCCCCATCGCCGCCAGATCACTCAAATTGACAGCCAGGGCCTTATGACCCACGGAGCGGGAATCCGCTGACTCATAAAAGTGAACGCCAGCAACCAACACATCAATGGTGCTTACCAGTTCATGTCCCGCGGGAACGATCGTTATTGCGGCGTCATCTCCGACGCCCAAGGACACATCCGGCCGCGTCATGGGCCGGTTAAAGTATGTTTCGATTAGGGAGAATTCGTCCAAACGACCGGCAGTTTCTGATGTCTGCGTTAATCCGTATATTGCGCCATGGCTCGCCGATGATGGCCAACGATTCTGGCCGCTGGACGCCAAGTGACGCACCGGGCATAGATCGAATCCGTTATCTCAAACACGATTAGCTCTTTTGATTGCAGACTTGTTACCATATGCGTGTTAATCCTTGAGCGCATTATTTGGTTCGTTCAACACCTCCGTCGCGACCTCGGAGGGGCGTTGCATCCCGCTCGGCCGTAGTTGTTCTGCTAACCGATCGAGCACGCCATTGACGAATTTATAACCGTGATCGGCACCAAATATCTTAGCCAATTCCACGGCTTCATTGATAATGACTTTGGTCGGTACGTCGTGCTGATATTCCAATTCGTAAGCACCGATTCGCAAGATGACACGCTCTACCGGATCGATACTATCGAATTCACGATCAAGACAGGGTTGCAGATTCGCCTGAATCTCCTGACGGTACAGAGGAACTTCACAAATCAAGGTATGAAAATAACCTTGATCAGCGCCTTCCAAGTCGTGCTGTTGAATGAAGTGCGCCTCAATATCACCAGGGTCTTGCTCGGTCAGGTCCCACTGGTAGAGGGCTTGCACCGCCGCCTGTCGTGCTGCGTGTCGGCTACCGCCTGCCATTTTCCTCCGCCCGCGTTCGGATACTCGTTGACGAACCTACTCCCGGAGTCGTCTCAAAACGTTCAGCATCTCCAAAGCTGCAATCGCCGCATCCGCGCCTTTGTTGCCCGCTTTTGTTCCGGCGCGCTCAACCGCTTGTTCAACGGTGTCTACGGTTAACACACCGAAACCAATCGGAATGTCACAATTCATGCTCACTTGAGCAATCCCTCTAGCACACCCCCCCGCAACGTAATCGAAATGTGGTGTCGCGCCGCGAATGACCGCGCCCAAAGCAACCAACGCATCGAAATTTTTTGATTCAGCTAGAGTTTTTGCCGCCAGCGGAATTTCATAGGCGCCGGGTACGCGTACGATATGCATGTTAGCACGATCCACACCATGACGTTGCAGCGTATCGACCGCTGCTTCCAACAGCCGTTCGCTGATGAAACTGTTAAACCGGCTTACAACTAACGCAAAACGCGCGTTGCGCGCAACCAATTCTCCCTCGGTTTGCTTTATGTCTTTCATGGTCGTTCTAAGATGCTCAATTTGTTACGTATTCCACGATTTCCAGATCGAATCCGGACAGTGCGTGGGCCCGCTTCGGGGCACCCAAGACACGCATCTTGCCGACCCCGAGGTCCGCGAGAATCTGGCTACCGACACCCAACATCCTGAGGTCTTCGCCGGATTCATGCCATGGAAAGTCTATGTCTTTTCCTTCAGTACTGGAATGGCGCAGGCGTTTCACGATTTCCATTCCGGGCTCGTTATAACGCAAGATTACCAGCACTCCAGAACCTTCCTCCCGGATACGGTGTAAAGCGGTCCTGATCGGCCATTTTATCGCTTGCCGCAGTTCGCGAAACACATCAAACAGCCCCGACTCGACGTGCACTCGCACTAACGTGGGACTCTCATGCTCGATCTCACCGTTGACCAAGGCAATGTGTGTTTCATTTTCAATCATGTCATGGTATGCGATGATCCGAAATTCACCGTCCCCGGTGGCAATCTTGCTCTCCGCTATCCGTGTGACGGTAGGCTCGTGCTTCATCCGGTGCCGGATTAACGCGGCGACTGAACTGATTTTAATCGCGTGGCGACGGCCAAATTCGACCAGATCCGGCAGCCGCGCCATAGTCCCGTCCGGCTTGAGGATCTCACATATTACACTCGCGGGCTCCAGCCCAGCGAGCCGCGCCAGATCAACGCCAGCCTCGGTGTGGCCGGCGCGGGTCAGCACGCCGCCGGGTTGTCCCATCAGCGGGAAGATATGACCCGGTGTGGTGATGTCATTGGGGGTTGCGTCGGACTTGACCGCGGAACGCACCGTGGTCGCGCGATCCGCCGCCGAAATTCCGGTGCTGACACCCGTTGCCGCGTCAATCGATACGGTGAAATTGGTTGAAAAACGCGAGTTGTTGGCAGCGACCATCAGTGACAGTCCAAGCTGCTTACACCGCTTTTCGGTCAGCGTAAGACAAATCAGTCCACGAGCATGACTGGCCATAAAATTGATAATATCCGGTGTCACCTTTTCCGCGGCGATAAGCAGGTCACCTTCGTTCTCCCGTTCCTCATCGTCGGTCAAAATCACCAACTTGCCGCTCCGATAATCTTCAATGATCTCGTTGATATCGCTTAACCCCATGGGCCCATCTAGTCCTGGTCCTCAATATCTATAAAGCCATGTTTGGCAAGCAATGCTTTATTGAGCGCATTGTCGCCGTGTGCATTGTCCACATTCATCAGGCGTTCAACATACCTGGCAATCAAATCAACCTCGATATGCGCCTGTTGGCCAACAGAAAATGCACCGAGTGTGGTTGCTTGTAAAGTGTGTGGCACGATATTCACATCAAATACGAGCGCTTCCACTTTATTCACCGTTAAACTTACGCCATCGATACTAATCGATCCCTTTTCGGCGATAAACCGGGACAAGGCGGCCGTTGTACGGAATCGCATTTCCACCGAGCGTCCTACTTGTTTGCACTCGATGAGCTCACCCAGCCCGTCCACGTGGCCGGTTACGATGTGGCCGCCCAGTCGATCGGCGGGCAACAGCGCCAACTCCAGGTTCAACTTGGCGCCCTCGCCTAGGCGGGCGAATGTCGAGCGCGATACGGTCTCTGCGGAGATATCGAACTCAAACTGATTGTCCGTTAACGACACTACCGTTAGACATACCCCATTTACCGACACACTATCGCCGATCCTGATCGCACTGCCATCCAGCCCACCGGGATCGACAACCAGGTTCATTTCCGGGCCACGCCGATGCACCGCCTGGACCGTGCCAATGGTTTGTATGATACCCGTGAACATGCCGGTTTTATCTAGCTAATTGTCCTCAACCTCAAGCACACAAAGTCACGCGCAGATCAGCGCCTACCCGGCGAACATCTCCAATAGTGAACTCGATCCGGTCGCTCAACCGCTCGATTCCCGGCAACCGGAACATGCCCCGCGCCACATCACCCAAGATATGCGGGGCCAGGTAGAGAATCAACTCATTAATCAGTTTGTTGCGAATCAAAGTCCCGCTCAACGTGCGGCCCGCTTCGACGAGTAACTCGTTCACACCGCGTGCGGCGAGATCCTCCATCATAGCGTCAACATCGACTCGATCTTCCGGTCCAGGTAGATGCACCACATCGGCGCCTGTTTGCGTCAAGTGATCGGACTGTGCACGATCCTCGGTAGCAGTGTAAATCAACACCTCTCCCGGTTGTGTCATCACCCGGGCGTTGGCGTCCATAGTCAGATTACTGTCCACGATCACCCGCACCGGTTGCCGGTCAAAACCTTCTAAGCGCACGGTGAGCGCAGGATCGTCTGCGAGTATGGTGCCAATACCCGTCATAATCGCGGAACTCTTGGCACGCAGCCACTGTACATCAGCCCGCGATGCTTCACTCGTGATCCATTTACTCTCTCCGGAGGCCACGGCAGTCCGGCCGTCCATACTGGCCGCCAGCTTGAGCATCACCCAAGGCCGCCGGTGACGCATACGATGCATGAATCCACGATTCAACCGCTGTGCTTGTTCCCGCATGACACCGACATCGACCTCTATCCCCGCATTACGCAACCTCGAAATCCCACCGTTGGAAACCTGGGGATTGGGATCTTCCGTCGCCGTCACTACCCGCGCTACTCCGGCGTCGATAAGAGATGACGTACAGGGCGGGGTACGCCCTCGATGGCAACAAGGCTCAAGGTTTACGTATACGGTAGCACCGCGCGCACGCTTTCCGGCTTGGCGTAACGCCAACACCTCGGCGTGAGGCTCACCTGCTCTCTTGTGCCAGGCCTCAGCGACGATCTCACCGTTCTGAACCACCATGCACCCAACCCGCGGATTTGGATGCGTTGTGCATAATCCGCTTTCCGCCAAGCGCAACGTCCGCGACATAAACCGGTAGTCGTCACTTCTTGTCATCATCGTTGAGCAGGAGCGACATTTGTCGTTTCTTCGCTGCCGCGTCTGGTTGTTCTCGAAGCCTCTTCACTTCTTCGCTGAACTCGTCGACATCTTGAAATGACCGGTACACCGATGCAAAACGAACGAACGCGACTTGATCCAGTTCGCTGAGTTCCTGCATCACCCATTCACCCAACTGCCGAGAATCAATTTCTCGATTGCCGCTGGTTAACATTTTGTGTTGAATCCGATGAATTGCGCTTTCGACGGCCTCCGCGTCGACCGGCCTTTTCTCCAGTGCACGCTGGATACCGGCTCGTAGTTTGCGCTCGTTAAACGGTTCGCGTTTATGATCCGACTTAATAATCTGCGGCATACGCAGAAAGGCGCGCTCCAAGGTCGTGAATCGTTCCCCGCAATCGCTGCATTCGCGACGCCTGCGAACCGCGTCACCATCCTCGGCGAGCCGCGAATCGATCACTCGAGTTTCTTCCGACAGACAAAATGGACAACGCATCGGCGATACACGGGACAGCCGCAGCGAGGCTACACGTACACCGGAAATCTTTGGCACATGTGAAGCACTTCTTGTCTAACCCTTTCGCGAACGGCCTGGTCATCGATCTGGTCCAAGACATCGCAAATCCATGCCCCCAGCTGCGTGATCTCCCCTGTCGTGAAGCCACGCGTCGTGACCGCCGGAGTACCCACTCGAATTCCGCTGGTGACAAACGGCGACTGCGGATCATTGGGGACCGCGTTTTTGTTGACCGTGATGTTCGCGTCCCCCAGCGCTGTCTCCGCGTCCCGTCCGGTCAGCTCCTTGTTAATCAGATCCACCAAAAATAAGTGATTGTCGGTGCCGCCGGACACAACTCTATAGCCGCGATCCATGATTGCCGTTGCCAACGCGCGGGCATTAGTAAGCACCTGCTGTTGATATTCCTTGAATTCCGGTTGCAACGCCTCCTTGAACGCCACTGCCTTGGCGGCGATCACGTGCATCAGCGGCCCACCCTGTGATCCCGGAAACACCCGGGAATTGAGTCTCTTTTCCAGCTCCGGATTTTTCCTGGCCAAGATGACGCCACCGCGCGGTCCACGCAAAGTCTTGTGCGTGGTGCTAGTGGTCACATCCGCGATATGGACCGGACTGGGATACAGGCCAACGGCAATCAGGCCGGCGACATGTGCGATGTCCGCAACCAGATACGCGCCCACCTTATCGGAGATCTCCCGAAACCGTGCCCAGTCAAGAACTCTCGAGAACGCGCTGAAACCGGTAACAATCATCTTCGGCTTGTGCTTCAGGGTGAGCGCCTCAACCTGATCGTAGTCAACGTCTTCGGTCTCATAATTGAGTCCGTATTGCACCGCATTGTAAAGCCGACCGGAAAAATTGACTTTGGCGCCGTGAGTGAGGTGACCACCGTCCGCCAGGCTCATCCCCAGGATGGTATCACCTGCGTCGAGCAAGGCCATGTAAACCGCGGCATTGGCCTGGGATCCCGAATGTGGTTGCACATTAGCATACGGAGCATTGAAAAGTTGCTTCACACGCGCAATCGCGAGTTCCTCCGCCTGGTCCACGAATTCACAACCGCCATAATAACGCTTGCCCGGATATCCCTCGGCATACTTGTTGGTCAGCACTGATCCCTGGGCCGCCAACACGCGGGGACTGGCGTAATTCTCGGAGGCAATGAGTTCGATGTGCTCCTCTTGACGGCGTTGCTCCGCAGTGATCGCAGACCACAGTTCATCATCGAACCCTGATATGGTCATGTCGTGACTAAACATGTCGCTTTCCTCGCGCGCGTATCGATTCATGGAGCGACGCGGTCCTGATCCGCACCTTCTTTTTTCACTGGCATCATGTCCTCTCGGGTTACGCCCAAAGCCAGCACCACCGGGCTGGCAACAAATATCGAGGAATAGGTACCGATAATGACACCTATTATCAACGCCGTGGCGAAACCATGTATCACCTCACCGCCTAAAATAAACAACGCAAGCAATACCAACAACGTAGTGAGGGACGTGAGCAGCGTGCGTGGCAGGGTTTGGTTGATAGAGCGATCCATGATCTCCGTCACGTTGCCGCGACGCATCTTTCTAAAGTTTTCCCGGACGCGGTCAAATACAACGATGGTGTCATTCAGCGAATAACCGATCACCGCCAGGATTGCGGCCAGCACCGGCAGTGAAAACTCGAGGTGCAACAATGAGAACAACCCGACAGTGACCAAAACGTCATGAACCAAGGCCACCACGGAACCAATGGCGAACCGCCATTCGAATCGCCACGCGACATACATCAGAATCCCAATCAAGGCGTAGATCATGGCAAGACCGCCCTTCTCGGTAAGTTCTTTGCCCACCTGCGGACCGACAAATTCAACCCTTCGCATCTGCACACGGCAATCAATCGCGCCAGTGCTTGCGCCTGTGACGCACTGCTGAGCAGCGCCCTTGCGGCTCTGCGCCAAGGTTTCGTTGTACGGTTTGCGCAGCGCCTCCATCAGCCCGCTGCTGAGTTTGGCGCCGGTGTCGTCCTGGCGCGCCGGCAATCGAACCATAATATCTCGTGACGTGCCGAAGTATTGCACCAGGGCATCATCAAAGTCCGCCTTTTTCAACGTATCTCGCACCGCCTCTATCCTAACCGACTCGTCATAGGAAACTTCTACCAACGTACCCCCGGTGAAATCGATGCCGAAATTCAATCCGCGAACCCCTAATGACACGATTCCTACGACGATGATCACTGCCGACACGACAACCGCGACGCGACGAAGCGCCATAAATTTGAATTCGGTTTGCTTGTGAAGTATTTCCATTAGATCGACAACCTCTGCACGCGGCGGCCCCCGTAGATCAAATTAATCACCCCCCGTGTCCCCAGGATGGCGGTGAACATCGAGGTAACAATGCCGATACTCAATGTAATTGCGAACCCTTTAATGGGACCGGTCCCGAAATTGAACAAAACGATCGCCGCGATCAAGGTCGTGACGTTGGCGTCAACGATCGTCGATAACGCTCGGTCATAGCCGACGTGGATACTTGCCTGGGGTGTATTACCATTCCGTATCTCTTCGCGAATACGCTCAAATATTAATACGTTGGCGTCCACCGCCATACCCACGGTGAGCACTATCCCCGCCACTCCCGGCAGCGTCAGCGTCGCTTGGAACAAAGACAACACGGCGACGATGAGCACCAGATTGATCATCAACGCGCCGCAGGCCACGGCGCCAAACAATCGATAATAAACCACCATGAAGATCAGCACTAATACGAACCCGATAAGTACCGACCTGAATCCTTTATCGATATTGTCCTTGCCCAGACTGGGGCCGACAGTTCGTTCTTCAATGATCTCGATGGGCGCAGCCAATGCACCGGCACGGAGTAAAAGCGCAAGATCCTGCGCCTCCCGGATGCTGTCCAGTCCCTCGATCTGAAAGCGCTTGCCTAATTGGTCACGGACAACCGGAGCGGTGATGACTTCTTCAATCCTGCGCTTTACTTTGACTTCATTCCCCTGTTCATCCAATACCGGCGTGCCATCGGCGTCGCGTTTGGTCTCGGACTTGATTTCAATATACACCACCGCCATGCGCTTGCCGATGTTCTTGCCGGTGATGCGCTGGTTGATCGCCGCACCACGCGCATCGAGGGTGATATAGACCACTGGGCCCCCGGTTTGATTGTCGATGCCTGCAGCGGCATCGACAACGTTGTCGCCGGAGTAGATCACTCGCTTTTGCAGCAGAATCTGACCTCCCCTCCTTTGCCGAAACAACTTAGAGCCCGGAGGCACCGACGTCTTCTGTGCGCTCTGTAGGTCGTGCTCTTCATCTACCATCATCACTTCCAGGGTCGCGGTGCGGCCAAGAATCTCTTTCGCCTTCGCCGTGTCTTGCACACCCGGCAGCTGTACCACTATCCTGCGGTCACCCTGCTGCTGCACAACCGGCTCCGCCACGCCGAGTTCATCGACGCGATTGCGTAGCGCAGTCATATTCTGGTCTAGCGCAAACTTCTTGATCTCCTCGAACTGCTGCGGACGAATTGTCGCCAATAGTATCGGCTTGCCCTGCCGGTCTTCATCCTTGAGCTGGAGTTCGGGTAATTCGCGGTCAATAGTACCGCGGCCCGATTCGCGCTGATCATTGTCGCGAAACTTGATCTCGATGCCGCCCGTTGGGACTCGGCGAACTGTGAGATATCGCACTTTTGCCTCACGCAGGCTGGATCGCAGATCAGCCACGTAACGATCTTCTGCTCTCGTCAACGCCCCTTGCACGTCCACTTCCATCAAGAAGTGCACGCCACCGCGTAGATCCAAGCCCAAATACATCGGTACACCGCCGATACTGGTCAGCCAATCGGGTGTCGCCGGCATCAAATTAAGTGCCACAGTAAAATTGTCGCCCAGCTCGCGTTGCAGTAGATCTTTGGCTTTTAATTGTGTTTCGGTGTCAGCAAACCGCAATCGAACGCCGCTCGCGTCGAGGCTTGCTTTCTGCCAGCGAACACCGCCCTCGTTGAGCGCTTTCTCCATGCGGCTCAGGACATACTCATCGACTTTGAACGCGCGAACGCCGGTAATCTGCACACCGGGATCCTCGCCGTACAGGTTAGGCACCGCATATAGCAGTCCCGGGAGGATTACTGCCAGAATAATCAGGTATTTCCAAAGCGGGTATTGATTCATCAGCTGGATCAAGCTTCCTTTATGGTGCCCTTGGGCATCATCGATTGGACCGAATGCCGCTGCACCTTGACCTCCACTCCATTCGCGATTTCCAGATTAATGAAATTTTCACCGACGTCGGTGATTTTCCCCAACGTTCCGCCTGCAGTAACCACTTCGTCACCCTTCTTCAGGCCTTCCACCATCGCTTTGTGTTGTTTCGTACGTTTTTGTTGGGGACGAATGAGCAGGAAATAGAACAGCACGAAGATCAATATGATCGGCAGCAAGCCAAGCAAGCCACCCGACGGATCACCGCCCGCGGACTGTGCCCAGGCGTCTTGTATCAACAGGCTCATGAGCGTGTATCCTTTTGGTAATGGAGTATGATGCGCCGCTGCCGACAATCACAGGCCACGATCGAGCGTGGCGGGAGCCGCGCGGCGCGGCGCGGTATTATGCCACAGGGAAACTGGAAAAATGAGGGTCAAACCATCATATCGCACCTGAAACTGCAGAACCGGGACGCGGCTTGATGCCGCGCTTGGCGAAAAAGTCCTCCGCAAATTGGGAAAACCGTCCGAGTTTGATCGCGCTGCGGATCTTTGCCATCAGCGATAGATAATAGTAGACGTTGTGAACGGTATTCAGCCGGGCGCCCAGGATCTCATTCGCACGGTACAGATGGCGCAGATACGCCCGTGAATAATGTTGACAAGTGTAGCACCCGCAATTTGGGTCGGGTGGCCGGATATCTTCGGCAAACTGGGCGTTGCGTAATTTTATCACCGAATCTTGTATGTACAGCCACCCGTTGCGTGCGTTACGGGTCGGCAACACACAATCAAACATATCGATCCCCATGCTGACCGCGAATACGATGTCCTCGGGAGTACCGACACCCATGAGATAGCGGGGCCGATCGTCCGGCAATAGGGGCACCAAGTCCTCAATCATTTCGTACAGCATCTGTTTCGGTTCGCCTACCGACAAGCCACCCAGGGCATAACCGTCAAAACCGATGTCCACCAAAACCGCGAGCGACAGCCGCCGCAGATCCGGATACATCCCACCCTGGACGATGCCGAACAACGCCGCCTGATGATCGCCATGAGCATCCTTGCACCGCGCTGCCCATCGCAGCGACAGTTCCATCGACGCTTGCGCCTGTTCCCGCGTGGCTGGGTATGGCGTACAGTCATCAAAAATCATCGCGATATCGGCGTCCAATTGGTGTTGCACGTCCATAGCCCGTTCCGGTCCCAAGAACACCGTATCCCCGTCAACCGGAGATTGAAACGTGACTCCCTGCTCGGAGATCTTACGCAGTCGTGCCAAGCTCCACACTTGATAACCGCCAGAGTCGGTGAGTACCGGCCGTTCCCAGTGCATGAAATCATGTAATCCGCCATGTCGGCGAATGACTTCGGCGCCGGGACGCAACATCAAATGGAACGTATTCCCAAGAATGATCTCTGCGCCCGCGGCGACGAGCTCCTCCGGGGTCATGGTCTTCACGGTAGCTGCCGTCCCCACGGGCATGAATGCCGGCGTCTGCACGCGACCTCGCGACATGACCAGTTGCCCGCGACGCGCATTGCCGTCTTGGTTGAACCGCTCAAACCTCATGCGCACTGTCCGCTAAACTACTTGCGCAGGGAGTCAAGAACATCGCATCACCATAACTATAGAATCGATAGCGCCGCTCAATCGCATGTGCATAGGCGGCCAGGATATGACTGGTTCCGCTGAATGCGCATACCAGCATCAACAACGTAGAACCAGGCAAGTGAAAATTGGTAATCATCGCATCAATGACATGAAACCGGAATCCCGGATAAATAAACAAGCGGCTGTCGCCCGCAAAGGGTCGAAGTTCCCCCGACGCCGCCGCGGTTTCGAGAGCCCGCACCACGGTGGTGCCCACTGCCACCACTCGCGCACCGCGCGCGCGCGCACGGGTGATCCGTTCGCACAGCAAAGTCGGAACCTCGACCCACTCCGGATGCATACGGTGCTGGCGAACGTCGTTTACACGGAGTGGCTGAAAACTACCGGCACCGACGTGTAAGGTCAAAAACGCAGTGTCCACACCCTGGGCTCGGAGTCGTTTTAATAGCGCGCGGTCAAAATGCAAGCCAGCGGTCGGCGCGGCAACTGCGCCGGAACAGCGCGCGTAAACCGTCTGATAACGCTCCGCATCGACCGATGTGTCGTGTCTTTTGATATAAGGCGGCAGGGGCACGTGGCCCTCACGCTGCATGATCTCGGTCACCGGTGCTGAAAATCGCACCATATAAAAACCACCCGTGCGCTGTTTCACAACGGCTTCGACCGCCTCGGCCCCGCTTTGCAGATGGATCAGACTGCCGGGTTTTAAAGCCTTGTTGGCGCGAATCTGGGTAAGCGCGGACAGGGGATCAATGACCCGTTCGACGAGTAGCTCGATGCGACCGCCGCTTTGCTTGTGTCCATACAGCCGCGCTGGAACCACTCGTGTATCGTTCAGCACCAGCAGGTCGTCGCGTTTCAAAAGACCCAAGATATCCATGAACTTCAGGTCAGCCATATCACCACTGGCACCATTCAACGACAACAACCGGCAATCGGTACGGCGCTCAAGTGGAAACTGAGCAATCAGTTTCTCGGGAAGTTGATATTGAAATTGAGATACATCCACGTGTTCATAGCCGCGGGGAATTTTGCTCGGCATTGCTAACCCCGTTATACTTTTGTGCCTGCGAATTGTGCCGAGGTGGCGAAACTGGTAGACGCGCCAGACTCAAAATCTGGTGGTGGCAACACCGTGTCGGTTCGAGTCCGACCCTCGGTACCACACGAACATCAATCCAGCATATATTATTGGCACCCCAACTCCGCTTCGATATTATCGATCAGGCGCGCTTGTCCCAACCGTGCGGCGGCAAGAATCACCAGTGAGCTGTCTTGAGAATCCGGATTGCTAAGGTCTGCTTGTGTGCGCACGCTGAAATAATCTGGTGAAAACCCAAGGTCAACCAGTTTCCTGTACCCGTCGGCCTCGATTCTCGATCTGTCAACCTCGGTACGCTGCAATGTGTCACGCGCTTCGCGCAAGGTTTGATACAGACCCGGCGCCACTGTCCGTTGCTGCGCGCTGAGATACCGGTTACGCGAACTCAGCGCGAGGCCGTCCCGCTCACGCACGGTATCCACACCGATCACTTCGACCGGCATCGCAAGGTCCGACACCATACGCCGAATGATGATCAGTTGTTGATAGTCCTTCTTGCCGAACACCGCAATGTCCGGTTGCACGATATTGAACAAACGATTCACTACCGTCGTGACCCCGACAAAATGACCCGGCCGGTGCTCGCCGCACAAAGCCTCGCCTAAGCCCGGCACCACGACCTTGGTCTGTTGTTCGATCCCGCGGGGGTACATCGTGCGGTCACCAGGAACAAATAGGATGTCAATATTGTACTTTTCCAGTGCCGCCTTATCCGCTTCAAGAGTACGCGGATAACTATCGAGATCTTCGTGTTGACCGAACTGGAGCGGATTGACGTAGATGCTGACCACCACTGCGCTTCCCCGCTCACCAGCAACACGTACTAGATCGAGATGACCAGCGTGGAGATTCCCCATCGTGGGCACGAAGGCGACGGCCTCGTCCTTGCGCTGCCGGGCGCGAATGGCCTTACGCAGCGGCGCGACATCGTTGATCTCGATCATCATCAAATCGCGGCCAGCGGATTAAAAAAATGCCGGCCGCTTCTAGTCTTCTTGACATGCTGCAACAGTGTTTGGAAATCCTTGTCGTTATCTACGAAATTGATCTCCGCCGCGTTTACAATCAACAACGGCGCAAGATCATACTTGTAAAAGAACGCAGTGTATGAATCGACGATGTGCTGAAGATAGTCTCGTTCGATACCGTGTTCATAATCCACGTCCCGCCTTCGAATCCGCTCGATGAGCACTTCTACCGGTGCTTGCAGGTAGATCACTAAATCCGGAATCGGAACCTCGGGCGAGAACTGGCTGTAGACTTGTTGATATAGCCGGTGTTCGTCATCGTCCAACGTTACCTTGGCGAAAATGGCGTCTTTTTCCAGCATAAAATCCGCCACTCGTACCGGGCTGAACATATCGCTTTGCTTCAGCTCCCGCAGTTGGCGGGTGCGCTGAAAAAGGAAATACAATTGTGTCGGCAGTGCGTACTGCTTGCGCGACTGATAGAAACGCTCCAGGAACGGATTCTCCTCCGGTTGCTCCAGGATTAGCTGGCACTTAAACGCCTTTGCCAGTCGGCGCGCGAGGCTGGTCTTGCCGACACCGACCGGTCCCTCGACTACGACGTAGCCGGGGGCTGACTCAGCGGATTGTGTATTTTCGATCCGTTGCAACACGCGAGCGATTTGTTTTAAGACCCGTAATATGCCGGTTGATGTTGTGTTAAATCAACTCGGTGGCGAGTCTAATACTATATCAAGTATTATTGCCGGGTTTATCTCCCGGTGGTTTATTTTTATGATTTTACCGACCAAACTCAGCGAAGCGCGGGCTCGTCACCAGCAGGTATCGGCGGAAATTGTCACCAACTACAAATCTCGGGCGCCGCTGGCCACAGATCAAGTCACGCCGTCGCAGCTCGCCGAAGCCATCGAGCAATTCTTTACAGTCGCTATGCGACTCGATCGCGAACAGGGCGAGACCGGCGCCATTTTAAACGACGACGTCAGCCAAATCGGCGACTACGGACTGCAGCTATTGACTGATCTTTCCAACTGGGCGCAACAACTTGCTCTGGATAACGCCCGGCATGAAATTGCGCTGGTGTCACTGGGCGCCGCGGATTGGATTATGCGCCACCAAGGGGAGATCAGGGCCCCAGAGCTTGTAGTGGACGCCCTTGCCGATCTGGCCAATACGACCCAGGATCGTGAAACATTGAAGCAATTAGAGCAGTTCATGACCGCAACCCTGCAGGCGCTGACAGCGTTTATCCAGCAGGATCTGGAGAAAACCAATCCCGGTCGGCCGTGGCGAGTGCTACATGTCAACCGCGCGATAGTCGCCACGCGAATCCACGACGCGGATATAATGACTCGCGTTTTCGACGAGTTTGTGCAGGCGCTACCGGAAGAGGCACCGCGATTCTTTGCGGAAGGTATGGTTCAGATGGACAAACTCGACTACCCGCAACACGTGCGCGGCATTATGGAGAAATACTACAACTCGTGGTGCGGCCGAATAATGCATTAACGAACAAGGCGAATCTATGAAACTACTCTTTGACCTCTTTCCCTTGCTCGTCTTCTTTGGCGTATTTTACGCCTACGACATATTCGCCGCCACTGGTGCGGCGATCGCCGCTTCGCTGGTCCAGGTGGGCTGGCTCAAGATTTCTGGCCGCAAGATCGAGACTATGCATTGGATCACGCTCGGTGCCATCGTTGTGCTCGGCGGCGCCACGATCTTGCTCAAAGACGATGCCTTTATCCGCTGGAAGCCCACCGTAGTCTATTGGTGTTTCGCTACGATCTTGTTTACGACCCAGTTCTTTGGCCGTAAAACCGCTATTGAGTATGTGATGGGCAGCCAATTGGAATTGCCGCCTCAGAAATGGCGTTTTATGAATGCGAGTTTTGGTATTTTTACCTTGGCTATGGGATTTCTGAACTTGTACGTCGCGTTTTACTACGGTGCCGATCTGGACCCCGAAGTACAGCTACAGCACTGGGTTTATTTCAAAGTCTTTGGTACCTTGATACTCACTTTCGTGTTCATATTTTTGCTCATGTTGTTCGTGTCCAAAGACATCAAGATTAAAGAGAGTCAATAGCGGGCGATGTACTACGTTATTGTCGCTACCGACAATCCACACAGCCTCGAGGCCCGGCAGGCGGCACGCCCCGATCACGTCGCCCGCCTGGAAGCCCTGCGCGATGCGGGGCGGCTGCTTACTGCCGGACCGTGTCCCGCACTCGACGCCGAAGATCCGGGAGACGCGGGTTTTACCGGCAGCGTGATTATTGCCGAGTTCGAGTCGTTGCATGCCGCCCAGCGCTGGGCTGAAGGCGATCCCTATGTCCATGCCGGCGTGTATAGGGATGTCGCGGTGAAACCATTCAAGCAGGTGTTCTAATGCCCCATGACCGGGTGGCGCTAATCAAACAGCGGTTGAACGCGGCCTTGGCCCCGGAATCCCTGGAAGTGATAGACGAGAGCCATCTGCATGCAGGCCATGCCGGCGCCAAGAGTGGCAAGGGCCACTTCTCGGTCACCATCGTGTGCGACAAATTTGTGGGTCAAAACGCGGTCCAGCGCCACCGCATGATCTATGCCGCCCTGGGAGATGCGATGCAAACCGATATTCATGCGTTGAGCATCGATGCCTATGCCCCGAACGAATTGTAATCCGGGAACGGCCTACTTGAATCCGGAGACATATATGAATACCTCCCGTGAAGTCAAGTAGAACAGGTGTTTGAAAAGAGAATGATTGCGGACATATATCCGGCCATGTAAGAGAAAGGATCGATCAGATGCTTTCAGGCCTCGTTGTGATTCGCTACCTGTTGCC
>CAMYMN010000010.1 GCA_947259395.1 uncultured Gammaproteobacteria bacterium
AAAATTCGATCGCGTCGACACGACGCGGCGCCACAGCCGACATTCCATATCGCCTCCCTAGTTTGCGTATCCATTCGACAAACCCGGCAAATCCCAACCGTCTTATGAATCGCTGCTAGCGATGGCCCCAACCTACATGTCACTCCCACACCACACCACGACGATTCACCGGTGCAACCATGTTAATCAAGATATGAAAACGATTTCTTCACCCAAATGAGTGATATTTCTTCGCAAGAAATACTGGAATATCAACCGCGCTTTGTCCCCGCGCGCCTGCCGACGACGTCCCTAACTGTATGATTAAAATTGTTTTTTACGCTGACGACAACAGATAAACCGCGCACGCGAGGAACAAACCGGAACATCTTTTTACGCAAAAAAGGGAGCGGCTCGTGCGCTAGCGGATAGTGAAATCGATGCGCGCCTCGCCGGCGGTCACACCGAGGGCCGCAAACAGGCCGGCGCGGGTCTCCAGGGCGGCAGTGATGGGCGCCGCCGGGCGGTAGTAGCGGTTGGCTTGGTGATCGGATAGCTCTGAATACACCGCCATGTGTTGGATGTCGACGATCCGGCCATCGGCGTCGATGAAACCGATGTCCAACGGGACGGGACATGCACGTTGAGCATGTGGAACGCGACTTGAGTAGGCCGTTGAAACAGAAACAGGATCGGCGTCTCGTTCACGGTCCCGCGACAGATGTGCTGAAAGCCCGCGGCGCGTTCGCGTCCATCGTCTGCGACTTTTACTGACACTTGTACTGCTGTGCCGTCGTCCCGGGTAAGGGTGACGTCCTGTGCTTGCATGGCCTCCCATGCGGGGGTGGTCGGCACGCACGCACCAGGCACGGCGGCCGGCCACGGTGCTGCAAACAAGATCGCCGCGAGCACCGTCATCCACCACAGCAAGGGATTGGCTCTCATATCAAACAGGCGTCGATCTTGGCTTTAACCTGTTCCGCAACCCTTAGTGCCTTGAGCCCGTCGTGCCCGTTCACCAGCGGTTGGGTGTTGTTACGGATAACCCGCACGAAGTGCTCGAGTTCCGCGTCCAAAGGCAAACGTGGCGCAACCTGTATGATCTCGGTTTCCAGGCCGGGGAATTTCTGTCCCGGCCGGGGTTCGGTCTTGCTTACCACCTCGATCTGTTGATCGATGTAGTTCAAGGCCTGATAACTGTTGACGTTGGCCACCGCATTATTTTCAAACTCCAGCCGTGCGTTGGCGATGTCAACGTGATCGGTCACCACCGGCGATCCGACCGCAGAGACATAGGTCAATTCCGCCTTCACCAGAAACAACACGATGTCGATGTCATGGATCATCAGGTCGGTCACCACGTCGACGTCGGTGGCGCGGTCGACAAATGTGCCAAGCCGGTGCACTTCGATGAATCTCGGCTCCGATACGCGGTCGGCAAGCGCCATAATGCCGGCGTTGAAACGTTCCAGGTGACCGATCAACAACGCCACACCGGCGTGGTCGGCATGTTCCACGATTACCTGGGCCTCGGTCACCGTAGGCGCGATCGGCTTCTCGAGCAGTACGTGTTTTCCGGCCTCGATATACGGCAACGCGACCTCCTTGTGCGCGCTGGTCGGCACCGCGATGCTAACCGCGTCGACCTGATCGATGAGGGCGTAGGGATCGGTATGACCGGCGCACTGATACTGCCCGCTGATCTCACCGGCGGTGCGCGCATTGATGTCGGCGACGCCAACCAGCTCTACATCCGGCATGCCGGCATAGATCTTGGCGTGGATTCGACCCAGGTAGCCGACTCCGATGACCCCTATTCGCAGCGCATCTGACATGGGAAGCGGTTCTTCAGCCCCAAGGCATTGAGTTGTTCGACGCGGATCGCGGTGACGATCGATTTTTCGCTGGCCCCATTATAAAGGACAATGCGCCGCCGGTATCTTTCGCATGTGGAATGAGTCGCGGGTCGATTCCAGGTAGACTCTTCGGCGTTGCGAGCCATGGTAAGGAACCCCATATGTCTGCATGATTGCACACACTGACAAATCAGTGCTGGTTACCGGCTGCTCGTCGGGAATCGGCCGCTGTATCGCCTTGGGCCTTGCGAACCGGGGGTACCGGGTTTTCGCTACCGTACGCCAACACAAGGACATCGAGGCGCTAACCC
Source organism: uncultured Gammaproteobacteria bacterium (assembly GCA_947259395.1). Taxonomy (GTDB): domain Bacteria; phylum Pseudomonadota; class Gammaproteobacteria; order Arenicellales; family JAANXG01; genus CALZGZ01. Next base: position 2,147 of record CAMYMN010000010.1, read on the forward strand.
GGGACGGTGTGGAGAGCCTGCAGCTCGATCTCAGCGCCTCGGCATCCATCGATGAGGCGGTGGCCGAGGTCCTGCGGCGCACCGGCGGCCGGCTGTACGCATTGATCAACAACGGCGCCTACGGCCAGCACGGGGCGGTGGAGGACCTGTCGCGGGACGTGCTGCGCGCCCAATTTGAGGCCAACCTGTTCGGCACCCACGAGTTGACCACGCGGCTCATCCCGGTGTTTCGCCGGCAGGGTGCGGGCCGCATTGTGCAAATCAGTTCGATCCTGGGCTTGGTGTGCCTCACCTACCGGGGCGCGTACAACGCGTCAAAATATGCCCTCGAGGCGCTGTCAGACACCATGCGGCTCGAACTTCAAGGCACCGGCATCTTCGTGTCCCTGATCGAGCCTGGGCCCATTGAAAGCCGGTTCCGGGCCAACGCGTACCGCTATTACCTGGCCAATATCGATCGTGAACACAGCGCCCACCGGGAGTCCTACCGAAACGTCGAACGCCGTCTGGCGAGCGACCAGGACGTGTCATTCACCCTGCCCGCCGCCGCGGTGCTCGACAAAGCGATTCACGCCTTGGAGAGCGCCAATCCGCGCATACGCTATCTGGTGACCGTGCCCGCCCACGGGCTGGCACGCTTGAAGCGGTGGCTCCCGGACCGCTGGATGGACCGATTCATCCGCCGATTCGCCGGCTAGGACTGTCAACCAGCCCCAGTGATGGACCGTTTTTATAAGCAGTTAAACGGGCTTTCACCAAGCGGCGATGGACGGCTTGATAATGAATTGCAGCAGGACACTAATCGTGGCGGCGCTAACCGCACTGCTAACGCTGGGTGTATCACCGCCGGCCGCCACCAGTGGCGACATCGGGTTCGGAATCCATTTCGGCCAGCGGCATCACCATCACTACCGGCCGCATAAGCACTACCGCCGGCACCCCTACCCCCGCTATTACCGGCATGATTATTACTATCAGCCTTGGCCGTACCATGAACCCATCGATCCAAGGGCCCATCGCCCGTGCCGGAGATTCAGGGAATGTCATTTCCGGCACGGACATCGGTACTGCCGTTGGGTCTATTATTGATACCGCGGTTGGCATCGGTAATCACCCGCTTGCCTGAGTGAATGGAATCGGTCAGCATTACATGGGAGGTGAAAAGGCGATATGGGGATCATGGCAACACACCATCGACCGGCAGGCTTAATTTTAGTGACAGGCGCAGATCACGGCCGATCAACCGAGCGGGATGTGCCCGCCACCGGCGTTCGCAGACCGCCGGCCGCCACCGGCACCGACGGCGGTCTGGATGCGTTCCTGGCGAGCGTCGAACGCAAGGCGTATCACATTGGCTATCACGCGCTGCGTGACGAGCAAGCGGCGCTTGATGTGGTGCAAGACAGCATGCTCAAACTGTTTGAAAAATACGCACAGCGCCCCAGCCACGAGTGGCCGGCATTATTCTCCACCATTCTTCACCACAGCATTACCGATACGTATCGCTGGAAGCAGCTGCGCGAGGCCGGCGGCAAGGATTACCGCCGCCGCGGCCGTGGTGGCGGTCCTGGTGTGGGCCACCGTGGAGCAGGCGGCGGCGGACAAAAACCGGCGACCCCAGGACCGGCCACCCATATGGAACGAGCTCGGCCCCAACGAGCGCGGTTTCCTGGAACATCACTCCGAACGCTGGCATACCTACCCGCCGTCGGTTCGCCAGCGCTTGCGCGGCCAGGCACGGCGATTAATGGAGATGGATGCGGAACAACTGGAGCGGCTGCGGCAACAACGGCGCACCTTCCGGCGGCTCCCGCCGCAACGTCAGCAAACGTTGTGCCAGCAGTTCAAGCAGGAACGTGGGTATCTCCCGCCGCACTGTTTTCCCGGTAGATAAACCAGAATAAGCGCAAAGGGTATTCACCTCATTGATCCACGGGCCGGTGTGGCGCCGACGGGCTAACGCGCATTTCTCACCAGGATCCCGGATGCTGGCGCAGGACTCGCGCAGCTGGGCGCCGAGCCTGGAGCGAGACCCATAGCGGGCTATAATGGGTCGAGTGAAGGCCAAGCGCAGGTGTGCGAGAACCAGCCAGGGCCGGGATAGCCCCGCGACTATTCTCCCTAAAGAACCTGGAGACTCGTATGTTGCCGTTTCATCGACGTGACATTGCGGAGCTGTTAGCTGGGTTCCGTGAATAGTCGCGGGGCGCCTGGTGAGAAATGCGGGTTAAGCATATGGCTCACCAACCCGTCCGCCAGTTTGGGTTCGAACCAGGTGGATTTCGGCGGCATGATCTCACCGGCATCGGCGACCGCGATGAGTGCCGATAACGGCGTCGGGTGGACCGAAAACGCCACCGCCATCTCGCCGCTATCGACGCGTCGTTGCAGCTCAGCGAGCCCTCTCACACCGCCCACAAACTCGATGCGCGGGTCGCGCCGTACGTCCTCGATACCGAGCAGCGGCTGAATCAGGTGATCACTCAATATACTGATATCCAAACGCCGGAACGCATCGTCTTCGTGTAGCCATTCGTCGGCTGCGCGCAGGTGATACCAACGCCCGGCTATGTACATACCGAACTCCCCTATTGTGGCCGGGCGCACCGGCTGATCCTGTTCGCTGAGCGAGAACCGCTGCGCGACGTGCTCGACAAACACCTGCGGCAACAACCCGTTCAAGTCCTTTATCAAGCGGTTGTAGTCCAATATCTGTGTCTCGGATGCCGGGAACAACACCGCAAGAAAATAGTTAGCGGCCTCGTCCTTGTGGTCGCGGCGCGCCGCGACTCGTGCCGCCGCCGCCGAACGATGGTGGCCATCGGCGATATAAAAGGCCGGCATGCGCGCGAAGGCCCGACTCACCGCGGTCATGGTCTCGGCATCGTCCACGACCCACAAAGTGTGTTGCACGTCATTGAGGACTAGGGCATCGTAGACCGGCGCCGCTTCGCTTTGCGTCGCGATGAGTTGCTGTGCGTGTCGATCATCCGGATAGACCAGCAGCACGGGACCGGTCTGGGCGTTGAGCGCTTCCATGTGATGAACCCGGTCGTCCTCCTTATCGGGTCGGGTCAACTCGTGCTTGCGAATGTGATCGGCCTCGTAGTCCGCCACCGAAACGGTGACTACGATCCCAGTCTGCACGTGGTCGGAGCGCTGTAAACGGTAGAGATAAAAACACGGTATTGCATCCTGACGCAGCAGGCCGTCGCGAATCAATCGTTGGAAGTTCTCCGCACCTTTGGCGTAGACCATGGGGTCGTAGGCCGACACGTCCGCGGGCAGATCGATTTCCGGTTTTGAGACGTGAAGAAAATTGTCCGGCGCATCCGCCGCCAACCCACGCGCCTCGTTTGTCGTCAACACATCGTAAGGCGGCGCGATGATTTTTTGCGCGGATTCAGCTGCAGGCCGCAGACCACGAAAAGGCCTGATTAAGGGCATCGATGATTCATTTTGGTATTGATGAAGCGCGCCATTCAATACAACAAACGCGCCGCCGTCAAATCTAACGAACGAAGCTGCGTACGCGAGGATTTTGTGAGCACTTATGCTATGTTTGCAGAACCGATTCGAACTCAACGCACAAAAGAACGATCATGCACAACGCGATTGTCATCGTTGCTTGCCTCGCTGGGCTGATATTCGCGCATCCCGCGGTATCCGGCGAGTGGCGGACGAAGCTTCAAACCGGCCCCAAGATGACCGTTGGCTTGAAAGTCTGGGATTCCCAAGGTGAAATGACTTGGAGCCACAACGCCTCACCCCAGGATCTCATACTTGGCGACCCCACTTCACGGCTCACTTATCAGGATATCGATAGTACCGTGGCGGAGATCACCGGTCATATCGAACTACCGCAAAGATTTTATCTGGAGTTGGTGTGGGGTTCAGGAAACATCGACGAGGGCTCGCTGGTGGACGAAGATTTTCTGAGTGCGTTCGGCGCTCAGTTTTTTGCAACCACTCAATCCGGTGAGCATTTGTTCTCACAGACCGTGAGCCACGTAAACGATAACGATCTACATTATTACAGCTTCAAGCTGGGCCGTAACGTGTTCAACCGCCAAGACACAAGGGGCGGTGTCGGCTTGTTCGGTCAGCTGCAGTTCTGGTCCGAGCAAACTCGAGCGGTGGGAATTCGACAAACGGTGTGCACATCTCCTAATGTCTTATGTGCGCCTGCGGGATTCGCAGGCTTTACCAATACCACTGTGATTGAAAACGATGTCGATTGGCGCTCGCTGTTTATCGGTGTTGATGGGTATTATCATCTCAGCAACAAGTTCACCGTCTCCGGCACACTCGCTTACTCACCGTTGACCAAGGTGGAGAATGAGGATACTCACTTTTTGCGCGCTGATCTCGCTCAAAAGCCGAGTTTTAAACTAGACGGTGAGGGCGACACAATCAACGCGGAAGTGAATCTCAGTTATCACTTCACGCCCAACCTTGCCGGGCATGCCGGGCTTCGCTACTGGAAAGCCAAGATTGAAAACGAGACAGCCGGCTGGTCGGTGTTTCCCGCTGGCGGTGGCCAGGAGTTTGCCGACCTCAACGAGTTTGAAAGCGAACGCAAGGGCGTCACCCTCGGCGCGTCCTACACCTTCGGTGGTCAGCAGAAACGCGATAAGTAGCCCTTCGGGCTTGTTCTATCGCCGCCGGGAGGGAATTCGCAGCGAGCGTTTCAGTTCGCCGCGCGCAACGCTGAAATACGCTCATCCAAGGGCGGATGCGAGCTGAACAGGCGCTTGAAGCCTTGCTTCATGCCGCCGGAGATGCCAAAAGCGGCCAGCTGATCCGGTAGCGGAGGTTCGTGGACCTGCTTGAGCCGCTCCAGGGCGCCGATCATGCTCTCTCGGCTGGCCAGCTTGGCACCGCCGGCGTCGGCACGGAACTCCCGTTGGCGGCTGAACCACATGACGATGGTGGAGGCGAGTATACCGAGTACCACCTGGGCGACGATGCTGGTGATCCAGAAGCCAGGACCGTGTCCACGTTCGTTGCGGAACACGACGCGATCCACGATCTGACCGATGATCCGCGACAGGAAGAAGACGAACGTATTCACCACACCTTGAATCAGCGCCAGGGTCACCATATCGCCGTTGGCGACGTGTGAGATTTCATGACCCAGCACCGCCTCCGCCTCCTCTCGGCTCATCGACTGCAACAATCCGGTGCTCACCGCCACCAAGGCGTCGTTCCGCTTGGCGCCGGTGGCGAAGGCGTTGACTTGGGGTGAGTCGAAGATCGCCACCTCCGGCATACCGATCTCCGCGGCCTCCGCCTGCCGTCTGACGGTGTCCACCAGCCAGGTTTCGGTAGCATTGGCGGGTTGTTCGATCACCTGGGCGCCCATCATCCGTTTCGCGCTCATCTTCGACATTAGCAACGAGATGAATGAACCGCCCATGCCGAGTATGGCGGAAAATATGAGCAATGACTGATAATTCAGCCCGCCCTGGTTGAGATAAGGCTCCACGCCCAGGACCTTGATCGCGATGCTCAACACCAACAGAATCGCGATATTGGTGGTAATAAATAGAAAGATACGTTTCATAGCGGCTCACCGACACTTAAGCGACAGGCATAATATGTGTATAAAGGTCGATTAGTTCAAGGTGAGTTACAAAAGTTTTAGGAATTCGGCGCCGTGAAAGACAAGATCGAGCAGATCCGCCAGGTCCATGCCCAGTTCATCCACGGGGTGGTGGGGGCGGTGCACAATCCCGATGACCGGCAAGAACTGGAACAAGCCCTGGCGGTGGCGGAGGAGAACGGCTGGACCGAGGCGGTACGCGCGGTGCGCCTGATCCTCGATGGACGCCGCGACACCGGTATCCTCGCCGCGCTCGACGCGGAGGATCACGCGATTGTCAGCGGGATTTTGGAGGGCCTGCAGAATCCCGCGACACTGCCGGACGTCAATGCCAAGGCGGACGGAACGTTTGCCGCGCCGGGGCTGGCGAGCATGATCACCATGGCCAGCCGTGGCAATGTGCAAGCACTGCAGGCTCTGGGCGTTATGGGCGAGCAAATGACTGCGTTCGGGGGCGAGATGGCGCACATCTCGGGGCACTTCCGGCAATTGCTCGACGGCGAGCGCGATGAAGACAAACTTACCGAGGGAATGAGCGCCAAGAGCCGATCGCTAATGCTTTCGATCCTCGAAGAGCTGTCCAAATTAGACCATCACTGAACGGGACTTGAGACCGGGCAATCCACACATGCCGTCTGCGCCCCGCCTGGTCGCCGAGTGGGAACCGCAAACCGGGGTGTTGCTCGTGTGGCCCCATGCCGACACCGACTGGCGGCCGCTTCTTGACCAGGTGGAACCGGTCTACGTCAGCCTCACCGCTGCCATTAGCCGCTACCAGGCGGTACTGGTCTGTTGCCGTGACCACGCCCACCGCGACCATATCGAATCCCTGATCGCAGATCGCGTACCGGCAACCGATCGCACCGTGTTCGCGACCACCCCCTACAACGACACCTGGATTCGTGACTATGGCCCGTTGAGCATCGGCCGCGATGGCGCGTGCGAACTGCTCAAGTTCGCGTTCAACGGGTGGGGCAAGCGCTTCGACGCTGTACTCGACAATCAGGTCGCAATGCGCCTAAGGGACCAACGCGTGTTCGGCGACACCCCGATGACCGTCATCGATGATTGGGTTTTGGAGGGCGGCAGCATCGACACCGATGGTGACGGCACGGTGCTCACCACTGCGTCGTGTTTGATCGCTAACAATCGTAACCCCAACGGCGACCAGCACCGCGTGGCACAACGCCTGCAACAAACAGTCGGTGCGCAACGGGTATTGTGGTTGACCCATGGCTACTTGGCCGGCGACGATACCGACGGTCACATCGACAACTTGGCGCGGTTTTGTGATGCATCCACCGTGTGCCATGTCACCTGCCGCGATGAGAACGACGAGCACTACGCACCGCTACAGGCGATGGCGGATCAACTGGGCGGTTTCCGGCGGCCGGATCATGGAGGTTACCGGTTGATTCCGCTGCCGCTGCCGCGGCCGATACATGCTGCGAATGGGCGCCGATTGCCTGCCAGTTATGCCAATTTTCTCATCATCAATGGCGCCGTCGTCGTGCCGGTGTTCGAAGACCCGGCCGATGAAGTCGCGATGACGGCTCTGCGGACTTGTTTTCCCGGCCGCGACCTCATGCCCATCGATGCCCGGCCCTTGATCCAACAGGCCGGCGGTATCCACTGCGCCGCACTGCAGGTGTCCGCCGGCATTCCCTTGCTGGGTGCGTAGTACAATGGCGTGATGACACGGCTAACCGACACCGGTGCATCCGACACCCTCACCGTCGGCGTGGTGCAACACGCGTGCAGCGCCGATCGCGAGCCGAACCTGGCACACGCGTTGAGCGGCATTGAGCACGCCGCCGATCGCGGCGCTGAACTGGTGTTGCTGCAAGAGCTGCACAATCATGCGTATTTCTGCCACAGCGAAGACCCCAGCCATTTTGATCTTGCGGAACCGGTTCCTGGGCCCACCACCCACGCCCTGGGCGACGCCGCCCGGCGCGCGGGTGTCTGCGTCGTGGGGTCGGTGTTTGAGCGGCGCACTGCAGGGATCTATCACAACACCGCGGTGGTATTGGAGCGCGACGGGGCGGTGGCCGGGACCTACCGCAAGATGCATATTCCCGACGATCCCGGTTATCACGAGAAATTTTACTTCACCCCCGGCGATCAGGGATTTACACCCATCGACACCTCGATCGGGCGCCTCGGGGTGTTGGTGTGCTGGGACCAGTGGTATCCAGAGGCGGCGCGCTTGATGGCGTTGGCGGGGGCGGAATTACTGCTGTTTCCTTCTGCTATAGGCTGGGATTCCGCGGATGACAGCGCCGAGCGGCAGCGACAACTCGAAAGCTGGGTCACGATCCAACGCAGTCATGCCATCGCCAATGGCCTGCCGGTGGTTTGCTGCAACCGGGTCGGCGACGAGAAGATGTCCGGCGACGGGCCCTCCATCAAGTTCTGGGGCACGAGCTTTGCGTGTGGGCCCCAAGGCGAAATGCTGTGGCAGGCAAAAAGCGACCGATCCCAGGTCAGCGTGGTGACGATTGATCGGCAGCGTTCGGAACGGGTGCGCCGCATCTGGCCGTTCCTGCGCGACCGGCGCATCGACAGTTACGGTGAGATCGATAACCGATTTTCAGATTGAACGCGACATCAAAAAACCAAAACGTCAGCTTCCGGCCGGCGCTTCGCAGTGAGAGCCGGATCATCGCCCAGTTGTATAGCACCGCATCGGACGGCGTGGCCGACTACATCTGGACCCAGCTCACCGAACCGGGCGAGGACATACTCGACGTCGGGGCACGGCGTTACGCCCGAGACGACTCGCAGTTCAGTTACAAAAACTGCACGATGGCCGAACTCAACGGCGAGGTCGCCGGGATGATGGTCGCTTACCCTATGGAGGACACGCCGCAGCCGGCACCGGACATGGATCCGGTACTGAGGCCGTACGCGATACTCGAGCAACCCGGCAGTTATTACATCTGTGGCGTCGCCATCCTCCCACAGTGCCGCAACCATGGCGTGGGATCGCAGTTTATCGACATCGCGCAGCGAGACGCGCTCACCCGCAACCTCATGCAACTCAGTCTCATCGTGTTCGAGCACAACGCCGACGCCAAGCGCCTGTATGACCGCAACGGATTCTATGAGATTGCCCGCCAACCGGTGGTGCCTCACCCGTTGATTCACCACACCGGGGATGCGCTGCTGATGGTCAAAGAATTGTGATCGACACAAACATCCGCTGTCAGTGGGCGGGCAACGACCCGCTATACATCGCCTATCACGATCAGGAGTGGGGGGTACCGGTTCATGACGACCGCCTGCTGTTCGAATTCTTGATCTTGGAGGGCGCGCAGGCGGGATTGAGCTGGATCACGATTTTGAGAAAGCGGACCAACTACCGGCACGCATTTGACGATTTCGATCCGCTAAAGGTGGCGCGTTACCGGCAACGAAAAATAACTGCGCTGCTCAACAACGACGGTATCGTACGCAACCGTCTCAAGATAGAAGCGTCGGTGAACAACGCGCAACGCTTTCTCGAGGTGCAGGCGGAATTCGATAGCTTTGATCGTTACCTGTGGGGATTTGTGGACGGACGTGCGGTGCAGAACAATTGGCGGCGGGTGAGCCAGATTCCGGCCACCACCCCACAATCCGATGCTCTGAGCAAGGACATGAAGAAACGGGGATTCAAATTCGTCGGCAGCACGATCTGTTATGCGTTCATGCAGGCTGTGGGTTTAGTGAACGACCACATAACGGGCTGTTTGCGTCACCGGCCGGTGGCCCGGCTGCGGTGATCAACGCGGCCGGTGCAGCAGGAGAAACTGTTGAATCACGAGTATCATTAAAAGACCCGCATATTGCCAAAACTATTGGATGAATGATTCGCGCGATTAAGAAATTCTTCGACAGCCAGGTGGCGGCGCCGGACAGCGGCCCGTCGGAGCATCAGCTGCAACTCGCCGCCGCCGCGCTGTTGTTCGAAGTCAGCAGGTCCGACTTTTCCACCGATGCCTCGGAACGGTTGAAGATCCGTGACCTGGTGCAAGCGCAATTCAGTCTCTCCGACGATGAAACCGAAACCCTGATGCAGCTCGCCGAACAACAGGCGAAACATGCCACCAGCCTGCACGGCTTTACCTCGTTGATCAACGATCAGTGGTCGTTGGAGCAAAAGATCGGATTAATCGAGTTCATGTGGCGGGTCGCCTATGCCGATGAACACCTCGATGCCCACGAGTTACATCTGATGCGTAAGATCGGCTCGCTGCTGTATATTCCGCACCAGCAGTTTGTCGCCGCCAAGATTCGCGCCAAGCAACAGGGCTCCGGCGGTTGACACGCAGAAAAATTGGAATGAAATCCAGTGCGTAAATAAACTGAGTAGGTTACAGAGTTGTCATCCCGACGAGTTAGCCGCTTGTGCTGCGCGAAGTCGCAGTAAGGGATCTCACCCTGCTCAAAGAGGACCACCTGCGTCCAACACTGTGAGGTACCTCGCTGCGCTCTCAGGATGACAACATGGACTCCGTACTACCAACGACAACTCGCATTTCTCGCTGGACTCGGAATGACATCAGTCTGTTTGCATCATATATCGCTACCGCGATATACGGCGCGGCCTCCGAAGCAAAACTATCGCCGCGGAATATGGGACGCTACAGGGGCCAGGGATCATGCCGCCAAGCGACAATGACGATGTACGCGAAGAGCAGCAGTGCAGTGATCCAGGCCACGGCCCTAACCGATTTTTTCTTGCCATGCCGGATCGCAATCATCCCCACGCCGATATAAAGCAACAGCGCCATGACCTTGGCCGTTAACCAGGCGTGCACGAAGGGATACTGTTGCAGAATCAACATCAGCGCGACAGCGCTCAACAGCAGGATGGTATCGATGACATGCGGCACAACTCGCACCCAGAGCCGATTCAGCCATGGCGAATCGGCCAGCATCCAGATGCCGCGGATGAAAAACAGCGTACCGCTCAAGGCAACCGCAATGACATGCAGGTATTTCAGCGAGTCATAGAACGAAGTCATATTCCCATGTCGAATTACGGTGAGCTGTGTTCGCAGCGGCCCAGCACTGTGCCGGGTGCGCAACACACGCCCCGACAATCAATCCTATGGAACCTGGAAGGCCCTCACACAATAAGGGCACGCCAGCGGTGTATTGCCGCGAAACAGCTCGATTATTGCGAACTCAGAATGGGATGTCGTCGTCGAAATCCCCGGGTGAATCGCTGGTGCCAGTAGCTGTAGCTTCGGCGGCGGGGGTCTGGTTGAACTCGTCCGTGGATGCCGGCGCCTGGGTGCTGCCACGCCCACCCAGCATGGTCATCTCGTTGGCGACGATCTCCGTGGTGTACCGGTCCTGGCCCTGTTGATCCTGCCATTTGCGGGTCTGCAGCCGACCCTCGACATACACCTGGGATCCCTTTTTGAGATATTCCCCGGCGATCTCCGCCAGCTTGCCGAAAAACACCACGCGGTGCCACTCGGTCCGTTCTTGCGTCTCGCCGCTCTGCCGGTCCTTCCAGCTGTCACTGGTGGCGAGGTTGATGTTGGCGATTGCGCTGCCGCTGGCTGAATAACGAATCTCCGGATCGCGTCCGAGATGACCGATTAAAATCGCCTTATTCACTCCCCTACTCGCCATTACTCCTCCTTTGGTTTAGATGACCCATTCTCATTTGATCTTGACATATTAATAGACGGCGGCCACAAAGTCATGACGAGGAAAATTCTCGAAGTTTCTTCTCGTCCAACGCCTGTTTGTCGACCTTTAAGTACGCCACACCCTCTTCAGCGATGACAATCGCCTCCATCACCCCGGGCACCGCCAGCAAGCGATTGGCCAGCGCCTTGGCCTGCTCTGGGGCACTGTGACCCACGCGTAACAGGCGGCTGTCGAACAACTTGAGCGCCGGTCCGGTGACCGCTAATACGAACCAAATACTCAACATCAACAAGCAAAACATGAATACCCACGCTATGCCCCACTCACCGTAAATCCACCCGCCGATGACACCACCCGCGAAAACACCCATGAATTCGAAGGTGTTGTACACACCGAGCGCGGTTCCCTTACTTGCGGCCGGCGCAACCCGCGAAATCAACGACGGGAGCATCGCTTCCAGGCCATTGAACCCCCAGAAGAACACCCACAGGGCTATCGCCAAACCCCACAGTGAGTGATAACCCACCAGCATTAAACATTGCGACACTCCCAACAACAAAATCGCCCCGGCAAAGATTTTACGCACCAGGTGTTTCCGGGTGCTGAGGAAAATCAGCGGAATCACCGCCGCCACAGCCAAGACCATCACTGGCACGTACACCTTCCAATGTTGCCCCACCGCGAGATTGCCCTGATGCACCAGGGCCAACGGCACCACCACAAACATGGCGGTCAGTATAAGATGCAGCACAAAGATACCGACGTCGAAACGCAGTAGCTGCGGGTCGTTGAGTACATCCTTGATCTGACTGGGCGCGGTATGCACCGCGCCGTGGCGGGCGGTTTGAATGGGCGTGGGCACTGACAGCCACAACACGGCGATCGCCGCCAGCGCCAAGGCACAAGTAACCCAGAAAATGCCGGACACACCGATCCACTGAGCCAGAATCGGAGCGGCAATTAAAGCAATGATAAACATGAGGCCGATGGAGATCCCGATGAGCGCCATGGCCTTGGTGCGTTGTTCCTCGCGGGTCAGATCCGCCGTCAATGCCAGCACCACCGCCGCAATCGCCCCCGCTCCTTGCAGCGCGCGCCCGATGATCACCCCCCAGATCCCGTCGGCGAGCGCCGCCACCACACTGCCCACGGCAAACACCAATAACCCAACGGTGATCAGGGGTTTGCGGCCGAACCGGTCGGACAATAGGCCGTAGGGGATCTGCAGCAGCGCCTGGGTCAGCCCATAGGCGCCAACCGCCAGGCCGACCAGCAACGGCGTGTGATCAGGTAAGCGCTCGGCGTATGGGGCCAACACCGGCAACACTAGGAACAGGCCCAACATGCGCAAGCCGAATATGCCCACCAAAGTGGTGACGGCGCGTCGTTCAGCTCTGTTCATGGGGTGTCTTTCCATCGAAGGCCTGTGCTTTGCGCGGGGAATCAAAGGCGGCGTATAGTATCAGGTTTGAATATTTTCAGACCATCTCGATGGATAGCATCAGAATCCGCGGCGCCCGCACCCACAATTTATGCAACATCGATCTCGACCTGCCGCGCGACAAGCTGATCGTGCTCACCGGCCTGTCCGGCTCGGGTAAATCCTCTTTGGCCTTTGACACCATCTACGCCGAAGGTCAGCGCCGCTATGTGGAGTCCTTATCCGCTTACGCCCGTCAGTTCTTGTCGTTGATGGAAAAACCGGACGTCGATCTGATCGAAGGCCTGTCTCCAGCCATCTCCATCGAGCAAAAGGCCACTTCCCACAACCCCCGTTCAACGGTGGGCACGGTGACCGAGATCTACGATTACCTACGCTTATTGTTCGCGCGCGTCGGCGATCCGCGATGTCCGGACCATAACGTCACCCTGGAAGCGCAAACCGTGAGTCAGATGGTGGATCAGGTGATGGCGTTACCTCGAGACTCGCGAATATTGCTACTGGCGCCGGTGGTGCGTGATCGTAAGGGTGAGCATTCGCAGCTTCTCGATAATCTCCATACCCAGGGATTCATCCGCGCCCGGGTTGACGGCGAGGTCATCGAGCTCGACGATCCCCCGCGTTTGAAGCGCAACTTCAAGCATACCATTGAGGTAGTGATTGATCGTCTCGTGGTGCGTCCCGGTCACGAACAACGCCTTGCCGAATCCTTCGAAACTGCACTCGGGCTCGCTGACGGCTTGGCCAAGGTCCTGGTGCAGGCAAACGACGAACATCCTGACGAACAGACATTGGTGTTTTCTTCCCAGTATGCTTGTCCGCACTGCGGCTACAGCATTAGCGAATTAGAACCACGGTTATTTTCGTTCAATAATCCGGCCGGCGCGTGCAGCACATGCGACGGGCTCGGCGTAGAACAGTTCTTCGATCCCAAGCGTATTATCTACGACTCCAGCATCAGCCTGGCGGCGGGCGCGATTCAAGGTTGGGACCGCCGCAATGCGTTTTATTTCAACCTGCTCCAGTGCCTGGCCCGCCACTACGGCTTTGACGTCGACCAGCCGTTTAATAAGTTGCCAAAATCGATTCAAAAGATGATCCTGTATGGCAGCGATGGCGAGAGGATCAAATTCACTTACCTGCGCAGTGGTGGCCGCAGTGTGCAACGTACCCACCGATTCGAAGGCGTGGTCCACAATATGGAGCGCCGCTATCGGGACACCGAGTCAAGCGCGGTACGCGAAGATCTCTACCGGTTCATCAACTCGCAACCGTGTGAAAGCTGCGACGGCAGCCGTTTACGCCAGGAAGCGCGTCACGTATTCGTCGCCGGCCATGCCATCCACGACATCACCCGCTTATCGGTGGGGAGCGCCTTTGAGTTCTTCGAAAAGCTGGCGCTGACCGGGCAGCGGGCGAAGATCGCCGAAAAAATCGTGAAAGAAATCAAGGAACGCTTGGGATTTCTAGTCAACGTGGGACTCGAATACCTGACCTTAGAGCGGTCCGCCGAGACCCTATCCGGCGGTGAGGCGCAACGTATCCGCCTGGCATCGCAAATCGGTTCCGGTCTGGTGGGGGTGATGTATGTGCTCGACGAACCATCAATCGGACTGCACCAGCGCGACAACGGGCGGCTGTTGACTACCCTGACCCGGTTGCGGGATCTGGGCAATACCGTGCTCGTGGTCGAGCATGACGAGGAGGCAATCCATTCCGCCGATCATATTGTGGACCTGGGTCCTGGTGCCGGCGTGCACGGTGGACAAATTGTCGCTCAGGGTAAGGTCAACGAAATCATGGCCAATCCCAACTCCTTGACCGGCCGCTACTTGGCGGGACAGGAGTGCATCGATGTGCCGGTGCAGCGCACGCCCGTGGATGCCCAGCGCAGGTTGGTGGTGCGGGGTGCATCGGGTAACAACTTGAAACACATCGATGTCGAGATCCCGGTGGGACTTTTTACTTGCGTCACCGGTGTGTCGGGTTCGGGTAAATCCACGCTGATCAACGACACCCTCTATCCCGCCGTGGCGCAACGGCTGTACAAGAGCAAGAACAGTCCGTCACCACATCGAGAGGTCGAGGGTATCGAACACCTCGATAAGATCATCGATATTGATCAAAGCCCCATCGGCCGTACGCCGCGCTCCAATCCGGCTACCTACACTGGATTATTTACGCCTATTCGCGAGTTATTCTCCAACACGCCCGAGTCCCGAGCCCGGGGCTATAAACCGGGCCGTTTCTCGTTCAACGTGCGAGGCGGACGCTGCGAGGCGTGCCAGGGTGACGGGCTTATCAAGGTAGAGATGCATTTCCTTCCCGATATCTACGTGCCCTGTGACGTGTGCAAAGCCAAACGTTATAACCGCGAAACCTTGGACATTCGCTACAAGGGCAAGAACATTCACGAGATATTGGAGATGACGGTGGAGGAAGCGGCGGAGTTCTTTTACGCGGTACCGGTGATCAAACGCAAACTCATCACTCTGTTGGACGTCGGTCTCGGATACATTCACCTGGGTCAAAGCGCCACCACCCTGTCCGGCGGTGAGGCGCAACGTATCAAACTCGCCCGCGAACTGTCTAAGCGAGATACCGGGAAGACGCTTTACATTCTGGATGAACCCACCACCGGCCTGCACTTTCACGATATCAGGCAATTGTTGCGGGTGCTGCATCGATTACGGGACCACGGTAATACGGTGGTCGTGATCGAGCACAACTTGGACGTGATCAAGACCGCGGATTGGATTATTGACCTTGGCCCGGAAGGCGGCGATGCCGGTGGCGAGATGGTCACTTCTGGAACGCCCGAAGACGTGGCCAAACATACCCTCTCCTACACCGGCCGTTTCTTACGACCGGTGTTGGACCGCGGCCGTGATGTCGAGATTCGAAGCGCATGACACCGATGAAGCGCAAAGTCTCTGCCAATGACTGCATCGACTGACGCTGTTTCTCTTTCCCGCGCATCATCGTTGCAACTGCATATTTTATCGACATCCTTTGGTCCGCCCGCTGCACAAAGATGAGAATATGAAAATCAAACAGGCAACATCAAAGGACCTTGCACACATCAAGATCATCTTGGAGCAATCGGGCCTGCCCGTACAGGACTGCGAACTGCACCTTAAAAATTTTTTCGTTGCTGAAGTGGACGCGCGGCCGGTCGGTGTCGGTGGATTGGAACTAACAGGTGTTGACGGCTTAGTGCGTTCTATCGCGGTATTGCCGGCTCATCGCGGCAGAGGCATTGGACGTGAGCTGTATCAGCGTATCGCCGATAGGGCAATTCAATCAGGAATCCACCGGCTTTATTTGTTGACCGAAACCGCCGAAGATCATTTTGCCAAACTGGGCTTCGCGCCGATTGCCCACACTGACACACCAAAGGCGATAGCGGCAACACGGCAGTTCCGTGAGCTGTGCGCACAATCCGCGACGCTCATGTATCGTGACGTTGTGAGGTCCGGCAAACGAGACGGAACCCGGCTGCCAGCCGATGGAGATGCGTCGCACCACCGTCGCAAAACTTCGCATAAGCTGCACATCGCAACAAGGACCGCGAAATGATTGCGATGGCACCGGTATGAAACGCACCTGCAGTCAATGTAACCTACCGGGTATAAAGGTAGGCAAGGTGGTCATGTTGGGCCCCATGCAGTGTGAATACTGCGGTACCGAATATGACATTGCGCGCTACAAGAATCTGCCCTATACCGTGGCTGGCCTGCTGGCGGTGACCTTTGTGCTGGCTTGGCTCATGGGCAAACTCAATGGGATTGTGTTCCTGATGCTCTGCGGCGTGTGGCTCACATTCGACCTTATCTGGGAAAGCCTGGCGCCATTGCAGCCGGTAAAACACACGCGCAAGGACCCGCCGGCACCATCGACGGAATCCAACGACAGCGCCAATGAGCCGGATGACCCGGACGCGAAACAGACCGATTCAAACAAGCTCATAGGCTAAGACAAAGTGCGTGCGTGACTGAACAGAGCACCTAGACAATGCATCCAAGCAGTGCGTCACACATATACATCACCCGATCACAAACAGCGGCCGATCTGCTATGGACCTCAAGATATTAATCACCGTCTTTACTGCGGTCTTCATCGCCGAGCTTGGCGATAAAACACAACTTGCTACTATGTTGTTTGCGGCAGACAAGGAAGTAAGCAAGCTGACTGTCTTTGTCGGCGCCTCGTTGGCGCTGATCGTCGCATCCGCGATAGGGGTGATGGCGGGCAGCGTCATATCCCTTTATATCAGCGAAAAACACCTGCATTATCTTGCAGGAATCGGTTTTATAGGCATCGGGATTTGGACACTCATGAAGGCGTGATCATGGGCTGCCGTGATGCGTAGTGCACGATCTGCGTTGTTGATATAGTAAGGTTCAATACATCCTTACGATTGATGGTGATGAAATCCAAGTCTCATTGGGAAAACGTCTATTCGACTAAATCTGCGGAACACGTGGGGTGGTATAAGCCGTACTTGCACACGTCGCTGGCAATGATTGCCAACACCGCGGTCGGAACGAATGCACGGATAATCGATGTCGGCGGCGGCGCCTCGACACTGGTCGATGATCTGCTCGGACAAGGCTATGAGCAGATCACCATCCTCGACCTATCGAGTGCTGCCTTGTCGGTTGCCCGCTCACGGCTCGGGGCCGCCGCCGCGAAAGTGAAATGGATCGAGGATGACATCAGGGCTGTTCAATTACCGCCGGCTCACTACGATATTTGGCACGACCGAGCAGTGTTTCACTTCCTTACAAAAGCCGACGATAGACAACAATATATTGAAAACATGCAACGATCCTTAAAAGGCGATGGCCATGTCATCATCGCTGCTTTCTCTCCGGAAGCACCGCCGAAATGCAGTGGTTTAGATGTGCAAAGGTATACCCCGGAACTTCTGCAAAACGAGCTCGGAGAAAACTTTGCGCTGCAGGAGCATAAATCAGAATTGCATCTAACTCCCGGCGGCGTGGAACAAATGTACGTGTATTGTCGCTTCCGCAGACAATCCGACACGGACTAATCGGCGTCCACCTCGCGGATCACGTGTTGGAAAAACAGTGGATCTAATGTGGGTAGTACGCCCAACTACCGGATAGCGATTGAATGAATTGCTTCCACAGACTATCTGGATCGCTCTCAAAGAGCGCCTTCGCGTCACCTTTGACTATGTACCAATCCCCCCGGTCGATCTCATGTTCAAGTTGCCCGACCGCCCATCCGGCGTATCCGATATAAGCGTGAATGATGCTGTTTGAGTTGTGGTTGCGTATGAATGTGTCAAACATCGGCTTGCTGGCCACCATATAAACGTCTTCCAACACCCGCTTTCCAATTTCCAGCGGCTGCGGGGATCGAATTAGAAATCGCACCAAGTTGAGTTCCACAGGCCCACCGTAGTAGACATGGGCATCGGCGGCGACCAGCCCCGCCCACTCCGGCAACAACTTGGCCACCGGTACCTCGCTGGGGCGGTTGACGACCAAGCCGATGCTGCCCCAGGAATCGTGCCCAGTGATCAGAATAACCGTCTGCTTGAATCTTGGATCTTTGATATGCCGTTTAGCGACCAAGAACACACCGCGTTGCAAAGATACTTGGCGCAAGAATCGCTGCGTCGACATCAATGGATTCAGCGCCGTCGAACCAGCCGCCCGCGCCTGGGGGGACCGTAGGATTGATGCGAGCTCGATAGGCCGGTGCAGGCCGAGATCAGAATCAACCGCTTGCGCGATGACCGGTGACAGCAGCGTCGTCACCGCGATGACGACGGTGTTCCAATGGACACGAAACATATTAATCAACCCTACCTTTCCTCTAACTACTATATTACGCCGTTTCTGCTCAATACGTAATGGCGAAAGGGCTTGAATTCGGCCCGCTTCGTGCGCAATTCAGTGATCATCATCACTGTTCACAGCGCCGGAATACTCTTGTTCCGTCTTCGCAACAATGAACTACAATTCATGTTGGGGCCCGCCAGATCATGGACTGCCAAATAATATCCCTAAGTCGACACGGGCGAATGGTTGTCTATAGACTTAGCACGCGTAAAAATCCACCAACCGCCAACGGCGATTCTTGGATCGCCTGGTCACGCAAGTCGGAAAAATAATAAACAAACCGTTCGAACGACCATACCCTGCATGGTTTTTTAGTTGTTTAACGTAGTCACATAAAAGCAGCCAAGGTAACATGTGCAATGATTCAACATATCAAAAACAAATAGGATTTCTTTCATGGCGACTGGTTTAATTGTGCATCTCGAAATTGCTGCTGAAAAATTCGATGAGTTTCTAAAAATCGTACGCACCCATGGTGAATTCTCGGAAAACACGGAACCGGGTTGCCTGAGTTTCCGGGTTATGGTGCCAAAGGAAGAGCAAAACAAAGTAATCTTGGTTGAAGTTTATGAAAACGATGTGTCTCTAGAGACGCATTGGAGCTCCGATCATATGGCAAAGTATCGTGAAAAAGTGGAGGACATGATTGTCGACCGTAAACGATATCTATGCACAACTTGAACAATGCGAACCGCGCTCGGTATCACAATTCCGTCGATACATGGACAACATCATTGAAATCAACAACGCCATTGTCTATCGGGGTCCAAACCGTGTCTTCGACGGCCTGACGCTGAAGATTGCCGAAGGATGCAACACGGCAATCTTGGGCCCCAACGGGGCGGGGAAATCTACCCTTCTAAAGCTCTTATCCAGGGAATTGTATCCAGTACATCAGAACGGCAGTTATGTTCGAATCTACGGCCGCGAACGATGGGATGTCTGGGAACTGCGGTCCCACCTGGGTATCATCTCCAATGACCTGCAACAAAGCTACGCTGCCCATGCCGTCGGCACCGACGTCATTTTGTCGGGATACTACTCCAGTATTGGACGTTGGAAACATCAGCACTTTACTGACCAGCAACGGCTTCGCGCTGATGATGTCGCGCGCACATTGGGAATTTCGAACCTCAAAGACCGGAGATTCGCCGCTATGTCCACCGGCGAACAGCGTCGTTTCTTGCTGGGGCGCGCTCTCGTCAATGATCCCGACACATTGGTAATGGATGAGCCTACCAGCGGCCTCGACCTCAAGGCCTGTTTTCAATATCTCGATATCATTCGCCGTTTGATGGCCGATAGTAAGACAGTTGTGCTAGTCACCCATCACATACACGAAATCCCTCCCGAAATTTCCCGTGTTGTTTTGCTCAGCCGCGGCCGGGTGACCGCTGACGGAGAAAAATCCGACATCTTGTCCGACCGACGACTCAGCGATCTGTTTGATACCCCCATCCACTTAATGTACCGGAACGGTTACTATCAGGCGGTCCCTGCATCCTGTACCGAATCGTGAATTCAATGACGGGCATACGAACCGGCGGCGACCGGTCATTTTAGGAACGAACTAGACCAGCAGAAGTGACATGTCATTGAAGTCATCGCTACTCGCTGTGTTCACCTTAGGTAAGGGGGTCGTGAGAGGCCTACCCGAGGCCACTGCCGATCACAATCCAATCGAGCTATTCGGCGCATGGTTCCTGGAGGCTCAAAAATCCGGTTTACTGTTGCCGGAGGCCGCCACCTTGGCCACCTGCACCAAAGACGCTATACCTTCGGCGCGTTTGGTCTTGCTCAAGGACTTTGATCACAACGGATTCGTTTTCTACACCAACTACGGCAGCCGTAAGGCAACAGAATTGGAACAAAATCCGCACGCCGCCTTGGTATTTTATTGGCCGGTCTTGCAGCGTCAGGTGCGAATTGAAGGCGGCGTGACGCGGGTATCAGCGGAGCAGTCTGAAATCTATTTTCGTTCCCGCCCTCGTGGCAGTCAGATCGGCGCATGGGCATCCAGACAAAGTGAAATTCTGCCCGATCGGCTGAAATTGGAGACTCGTTATCGAGAACTGGAGGCAAGGTACAAAGACGGCGAGATACCAGTGCCGGATTTTTGGGGCGGTTACCGCGTCAACCCACACTGCATCGAATTCTGGCAAGGCCGCACTAACCGCCTGCATGATCGTTTGCGTTTCGATATCGATGGCACCGGGTGGACGAGCAAACGGCTGTATCCGTAACCCGTCTATTGCGCCACGGCGGTTAACATAAGAGCTAACCTATTGTTTACAAAGCGAAAGTTGATCAATGTACGAGGTGACGTTGGTGCCCGGGTAGGTGCCTATCTCGATCCCGGCTTGGTCGCCAACGCCTGGAGCTGCGCTTCACGCAACAACAAAAAACAGTCGGGGTCACCGCGCCGACGCCTGCCTTCATCGTTCCAGCGCGGCACTTGTCCTCGCGTAGCAGGGGACTTGTCCTCGCGTAGCAGGGGACTTGTCCTCGCGTAGCAGGGGACTTGTCCTCGCGTAGCAGGGGGCTTGTCCTCGCGTAGCAGGGGGCTTGTCCTCGCGCAACAGGGGGCTTGTCGCCACACAGCAGGGGAACTTCGCGCAGTACAAGTCCCATCGCCACGTCCACGACCTTGGTGCAATACATCAGCTAGGAGCGACGCTTAATGAAGCTCACAGACTTTAAGGTACTAACCTTCGATTGTTACGGCACACTCATTGACTGGGAGACCGGGTTACTCCAGTCCCTTTCTGCATTGCTCGATCGAACTGGCTTGGATCGGGAGCAGGCGTTACAGTCCTTCGCCGAGTTCGAATCCGGTCAGCAGGCGCAGACACCTAATATGCGTTACTCGGATTTATTGGCGCACGTGTTCATGCGGTTGGCAGAACACTGGGAAATCGACGCTACGCGCGAACAGGCCGGGCAATTTGGTCGCTCCATAGCGGATTGGCCGGCGTTTCCGGACGCACCCGATGCCCTGGCTTATCTCAAGCGATACTACAAGCTGGTGATTCTTTCCAATGTTGATCGCGAAAGTTTTGCCGGCAGTAATCGGCGCCTCAAGGTCGAGTTCGACCAGATCTATACCGCGGAGGATATCGGCTCCTACAAGCCGGATCCCAGGAACTTCGAATATATGCTCGATAAGCTCGGCAATCTGGGATACGCCCCGTCCACTATCCTGCACACCGCCCAGAGTCTGTTTCACGACCATGTCCCCGCATCTCGCTTAGGGCTTGCTACTGCATGGATAGACCGGCGTCATGACAAAGAAGGTTTTGGTGCAACCAAACCACCACCCACCGAGGTACCGGTCGACTTTCATTTTCATAGCCTCGCGGAGATGGCGGCGGCGCACGAAACAAGCCTTGAGACTTAGCCTGCATATCGCAACAAGGCGCTCCGTCCTTATTCATGACGATACATCGGCGCGATCCGCAGTGTTATTCGCGATCCTTGATGCGATCTACAGGCTACCGATCACTCGCAAATCGTCCGACATCGCGTGGTACACCGGGGTGACGCACCACAAACAGGATGAGCAACACACGGCACGGTGCTTTGACTTGGCGCCGGACGCCTACGGCAATCGATTTACAGATGGTTCTTCAAGGCAATCATCACGGCTTCCCTCGCTATTAACACCCCCAACGAGGTATTGCGGCACGGCCCGTTGGCATGCGCCGGGGAAAAATTCCGTATAATACAGGTTTGATCATAGAGCATGATTATGAAAGCGATCTCCAAACGTCCCCAGCCCGTGGTTGCCGGCGCGAAGTTGCGCGGTGCGGAAAAGATGGCGCGGATCCCCATCAAGGTTGAGCCGACCACCGCGCCGTTGAAAAAGCCGTCCTGGATACGCGTTCGTTTGCCGGCCGGCAACCAGGTCAAGCGGCTGAAACATGTGCTACGAGAGAACAATCTGCACACCGTCTGCGAGGAAGCGTCGTGCCCCAATCTTCCCGAGTGTTTTGGTCACGGCACCGCGACATTCATGATCATGGGCGATATCTGCACCCGCCGCTGTCCGTTTTGCGATGTGGCGCATGGGCGGCCCCTGCCTTTGGACACCGATGAACCAAACAACCTGGCGCGTACCATCCAACGCATGGGACTGCGCTATGTCGTCATTACATCGGTAGACCGCGATGATCTGCGCGACGGCGGCGCGGGTCATTTCGTCGCCAGTATCCGGGAAACGCGCGCCCGCAATCCGGATATTCAGATCGAAATTCTGGTACCCGATTTTCGCGGGCGGATGGATATCGCGTTGCGTATTATCAACAACGCTCCGCCCGATGTGTTTAACCACAATCTAGAAACCGTGCCACGGTTGTACAAGCAAGCCCGGCCTGGCTCAGACTATCGGTGGTCCTTGGATCTGATCAGGGAATTCAAATCACGTCATCCACACATCCCCACAAAATCCGGGTTGATGCTTGGCCTCGGCGAAGACATCGACGAAGTGCAACATGTGTTGCGCGATCTTCGCGAACACGACTGCGAAATGATCACTTTGGGACAATATCTGCAACCCAGCCGGCACCATCTTCCGGTCACCCGCTTCGTGCCTCCCGCCGAATTCGACATGTTACGGGAATTCGGTTACAACTTAGGTTTCTCTCATGTGGCATCCGGACCGATGGTCAGGTCGTCCTACCACGCCGATCTTCAGGCCGATGGGCAATTTAATAACATGATCACACAACGGCGTTAACGATTGACGTCCAGTATGATTGCAACGCCGCTGTCTCATACAACAACCACCGGATGATGTGCGCACAGATGGTGACCGGCGGGGAGCCGCGTAACACACGTCGATCGGCACCTGTTACGATCGATAAGATACAAAGAATTGCAAATACCTAACGAACCCACCTAGAGCCATCGGCGATCCCAGGCTCCGGTGCAGGCAAACCAAGGAGGCGAAACATGCAACCGGCCGAGAAGTTCGAAGATATTGACGCCCTCGAAACCCGGGAGTGGCTCGACGCCCTGGAAGCGGTGATCGAACATGAAGGACCTGAGCGCGCCCACTACCTGCTGAATAAGCTCATCGATAAGGCGCGCCGATCCGGGGCCTATCTGCCGTATAGTCTCAACACCGCCTATGTCAACTCGATCCCTGCTGCCCAAGAGCAGCGGAGCCCCGGTGACTCCGCCATTGAATGGCGCCTGCGCTCGTTGATACGCTGGAACGCGATGGCAATGGTGTTGCGCGCCAACCGTAAGAGCACTGAACTCGGCGGGCATATCGCCAGCTTCGCGTCTTCTGCGACTTTATACGACGTTGGATTCAACCATTTTTGGCATGCGCGCGGTGACCAACATGGCGGCGACTTGATCTACATCCAGGGTCATTCAGCGCCGGGAATCTACGCGCGCGCGTATTTGGAAGGTCGATTGACCGAGGAGCAATTGGACGGCTTTCGTCAGGAAACCGCATCCAAGGGGCTATCTTCATATCCTCATCCCTGGCTGATGCCGAATTTCTGGCAGTTCCCAACCGTGTCGATGGGCTTGGGACCGATCATGGCGATCTATCAGGCCCGCTTTATGCGGTACCTCCATGATCGCGGTTTGGCCGACACCGAACAACGCAAGGTATGGTGTTTCTGCGGCGATGGCGAAATGGATGAACCGGAATCTATGGGCGCGATCTCGCTCGCGGGCCGCGAAAAGCTGGACAACCTCATATTCGTCGTGAACTGTAATCTGCAGCGCCTGGACGGACCGGTGCGCGGAAATGGAAAAATCATACAAGAGTTGGAGTCCGCGTTCCGCGGCGCAGGATGGAACGTCATCAAGGTGATCTGGGGCTCGTACTGGGATCCATTGCTGATACGCGACACCAAGGGGTTGTTGCGCCAGCGCATGGAGGAGGCGGTTGACGGCGAATATCAGGCCTTCAAAGCCAAGGGGGGCGCCTACACGCGGGAACATTTTTTTGGCAAGTATCCGGAGCTCAAGGCGATGGTCGCCAATATGACCGACGAGGACATCTGGCGGCTCAATCGAGGTGGCCATGATCCCCACAAGATTTACGCCGCCTACGCAGCCGCAACCCAACATACCGGTCAGCCCACGGTGATCCTCGCCAAGACGGTAAAGGGTTACGGCATGGGGGAATCAGGAGAGGGCCAGAACATTACCCACCAGCAAAAGAAGATGGACGAGGACTCGATACGTCAGTTTCGTGATCGATTCAAGGTCCCGATTGCGGATGACCAATTGAGCGAGATCCCATTTTACCGGCCACCAGACGATAGCCCCGAAATCCAGTATCTGCACGAACGACGAAAGGCGTTGGGAGGGTTCTTGCCGAGCCGGGGCCAGGATGCTGAACCTCTGCCGATCCCCCCGCTGGACACCTTCAAGACCCAACTTGAAGCAACCGGGGAACGGGAGATCTCCACCACCATGGCGTTTGTGCGCATCCTCACTGCGCTCACCCGCGATAAACAGATGGGCAAATATGTGGTCCCCATTGTGCCGGACGAATCGCGCACCTTCGGCATGGAAGGTCTGTTTCGCCAACTAGGCATCTACTCTTCTGTGGGCCAGTTATACAAACCGGAAGATGCCGATCAGTTGATGTATTACCGCGAGGATAAGCAGGGACAGGTGCTGCAGGAGGGGATCTGCGAGGCCGGCGGCATGTCATCCTGGCTGGCGGCGGGAACCGCTTATTCCAATCACGGTGTCAATGTGATCCCGTTTTATATCTTTTATTCGATGTTCGGTTTTCAACGGGTCGGGGATCTCGCGTGGGCCGCCGGCGACTCGCGAACGCGGGGTTTTCTAATCGGCGGGACCGCGGGGCGCACAACCTTGGCGGGTGAGGGACTACAGCATCAAGATGGCCACAGCCAAATACAGGCGATGCTAATTCCAAACTGTATCGCCTACGACCCAACCTACGCTTACGAGCTAGCGGTGATTATTCATCATGGACTTCGACGCATGTTCGTGGATCAGGAAAACGTGTATTACTACATCACCGTCATGAACGAGAACTACGCCCATCCCGCACTTCCCAACGGCGCCGAGGAAGGCATAATCAAGGGCATGTACCGCTTGCGTGAATCGGCCTTGAGGCACGGTAAATCGAAGCCGTCGGTCCAATTGCTGGGCAGTGGCACGATTTTGCGCGAGGTAGAGGCCGCCGCCGTAGTGCTGGAAGAACGTTACAATGTGGCGACAGAGGTGTGGAGCGTCACCAGCTTTAATGAACTTAGACGCGACGGCCTGGAAAAAGAGCGGTGGAATCTGTTGCATCCGGATCAACCCCGCCAAGCGAGTTATGTCGAGCAATGCCTGGATAGTTTTCCCGGACCGGTAGTCGCCGCGACCGACTATATCAGATTGTTCGCGGATCAGATCAGGCCATTCATTCACAAGCCGTATGTAGTATTGGGAACCAACGGCTATGGGCGCAGCGACACCCGCAAGAACTTGCGACATCATTTCGAAATCGATCGGAATTTCGTGACCGTGGCGGCACTCAATGCCTTGGCCGAGCAGGGGGATATAGACGCGAGACAAGTCAGCAAAGCGATTACGCAACTCGGCATAAATCCAGAAAAGCCGTATCCGGCCACTGCTTGAGCAAGGGAGGCAGCGAGTGGTCAGGTTAGAAGAAATCTTCGTTCCGGACTTGGGTGATTTCAAGGATGTACCGGTCATCGAAGTTCTGGTGCGCGAGGGACAGGACATTCAGGGCGAAGAGCCCCTCGTTACCCTGGAAAGCGACAAGGCGACCATGGACGTACCGAGCCCCATGGCCGGCAAAGTCAACGACCTCATGGTCGCAGTGGGCGATAAAGTTTCGCGAGGCGATTTAATTCTGGTGTTGGAGGTGGAGACCACAACGGTAGAAACATCACGCACACCGGTACCGCAACCTACAGATCAGGGGGCACAACAACAGCAACTGGATCTGAACCATGTCGCATCGGCAGCTACTACCGATGCCGCGGTGGAACCCACCCCAGTGCCCCATGGCACGACAGAACCAATTTCGGCTCCGGTACCGGAAGCTCCTCCTGCCACCTCCCTGTCCCCGCAAACCGATAGCGACGTAATTGAAGTCAAGGTCCCGGACATCGGTGATTTTCAGGATGTCGACATTATCGAGGTCATGGTCGCTCCGGGTGATCGGATCCAAGCCGAAGACTCTTTGATTACGCTGGAAAGCGACAAGGCGACCATGGACGTCCCTGCACCCGTCGCCGGGACTGTGGTGGGGATGCACGTCAACAAGGGCGACAAGGTCTCCAAGGGCAGTCCGATATTGGCGGTGCAACCCGACGTGGCGGTCACCCCGGCCCCGGCGCCACCTGCCCCGGCCCCATCCACTCCTGCTACGCCGGCGGCTCAGGAAGCGACACCCGACCGACCGTTGCCGCCTCCGACCCTACCGGAGCCCGTAGACACATCCGGCAGTGTGACGAAACCGTACGCCAGCCCCAGCGTGCGGCGATTTGCACGCGAGCTGGGGGTCGATCTGCAGCGGGTGTCAGGTAGTGGCCGTAAAGGACGGATCGTCAAACCAGATGTGCAGACGTTTGTGAAACAGGCGCTGGCCCAACCGCCTTCCCAGGCGGCTGCGGCAACACCGGGTTTTGCCCTGCCGGAAATGCCGGAGATCGATTTCGCCAAGTTCGGCGAGATAACAGTGCAGCCCTTGGGCCGCATCAAGAAATTAACCGCCACCAGTCTGCATCGTTCCTGGCTGCACGTACCGCATGTGACACATCACGACGAAGCAGACATCACCGAGTTGGAGAACTTTCGCAAGCAAGCAAAAGAGGAGGCGACACAAAGAGGGGTACGCCTGACCATGCTCGCATTCATCATGAAGGCGTGTATCAGCGCATTGAAACAATATCCAAACTTCAATGCGTCTTTGGAAATCGGTGGCGAGAACCTCATCCTCAAGCGCTACTATCACCTGGGAATTGCCGTCGATACCGAGGAGGGTCTGATAGTGCCCGTCATTCGGGATGTCGACCAGAAAGGCGTGCTCGATCTGGCGAAAGAGTTGGGAGAGGTCAGCGAACGCACCCGGGACAAGAAACTAACCCCCAATGACCTGCAGGGTGGAACGTTCACCATATCCAGCCTCGGCGGCATCGGGGGCACCGCATTTACCCCTATTGTCAATGCTCCCGAGGTGGCCATTCTGGGCGTGTCGCGCGCGCAATTGAAACCCGTTTACAAGGGTGACGATTTCATACCGCGGCTTATGCTTCCACTGTCGCTCTCCTACGACCACAGAGTGATCGACGGCGCCGAGGCAGCCCGGTTCACCGCTTTCTTAACGCGGGTGCTCGAAGACGCGCGCCGCTTGCTACTGTAGACCTGTCCTGTTGAGTATTCGCGAAACGCGCGCAAACCAATAGACGAAGAGAGCAGATTTGGCTAACAAAATCGATATCAAGGTGCCCGACATCGGTGATTTCAAGGATGTCGACGTCATCGAGGTGTTGGTGGCGCCCGGCCGGGAGATACAGCCGGAGGATCCACTGATCACGCTGGAGAGCGACAAAGCCACCATGGACGTCCCGTCACCTATGGCCGGCACCGTGGATAACGTTGTGGTTAAGGTCGGCGACAAGGTGTCAGAGGGATCTTTGATCATGACGCTGCGCGCCGACACCGAGAGCAGCGAGGCGGTCTCGCCGCCCGATACCGCGGTTCCCTCGGAGCTGGACACCGAGACACAGCCACCCGCAGACATGAAGGCAGATCGGCACGCCGAGGTGTTGGTGCTCGGCGCTGGTCCCGGTGGCTATACGGCGGCGTTTCGTGCCGCGGATCTGGGCAAGAAAACGGTTCTCGTTGAACGTTATCCAGAGTTGGGCGGCGTTTGCCTGAACGTCGGTTGCATTCCCTCCAAGGCCCTGCTGCATGCCGCCAAGGTAGTCGCCGAAGCGCGAGACATGGCCATCCATGGCATTGAATTTGGCGATCCGAAGGTCGATCTGGATCGACTGCGGGGCTGGAAAAATTCGATCGTCGGTCGTTTGAACAAGGGGCTTGCCGGTCTCGCCAAGCAGCGTAAGGTCGAGGTGGTGCAGGGCAGCGGGGAATTCGTCGGACCTAACAATCTGGTGGTGGTCGGCGACAGCGGCGTCACCAGTGTGTCGTTCGACTGCGCCATCATCGCGGCCGGGTCCCAATCGATCATGCTCCCCGGATTTCCCAATGACCATCCCCGTGTTATCGACTCGACCGGCGCATTGGAACTCAAGGAAGTTCCCGAGCGTCTGCTGGTCATCGGCGGCGGCATCATCGGCTTGGAAATGGCCAATGTCTATCACGAGCTGGGCGCCAGGATCACGGTGGTGGAACTCACCCCGACGCTGCTGCCGGGTGTCGACAGCGATCTGGTCAAACCTTTGCAGCGCCGTATCGGCAAGATGTACGAAAACATCTTCGTGAACACCAAGGTTACGCGTATGGAGCCCGCCGAGCATCAGATCACGGTCTGGTTTGAAGGCGGTGCGGCGCCCGAAAGCGATGTTTTTGATTACGTGCTGGTGGCAGTCGGCCGGCAACCCAATGGGCATGAAATCGGTGCGGAAAACGCGGGGGTTAAGGTGGATGAACGTGGTTTCGTCCCAGTGGACCAACAACAACGCACTAACGTCGCGCACATTTTTGCAATCGGTGACATCGTGGGGCAGCCGATGTTGGCGCACAAGGCGACCCACGAAGGCAAGGTCGCGGCCGAGGTGTGCGCGGGATTGAAGAGCGGATTTGACGCCACCGCTGTTCCCAGTGTCGCCTACACGGACCCGGAGGTGGCTTGGGTCGGTGTCACCGAGACCGAGGCAAAGCAACAGGGGATGAAATACGGCAAGGGCATGTTTCCGTGGGCAGCCAGCGGCCGTGCGCTTGGGATTGGCCGTGACGAGGGACTCACGAAGCTGTTGTTTGACGAGGGCACCGGGCGGATTGTCGGTGCCGGTATCGTTGGACCCCATGCTGGAGACCTGATTGCGGAGGCAGGACTGGCGATCGAAATGGGGTGCGACGCGGAAGATATCGGCTTGACGATCCATCCGCATCCGACCTTATCAGAAACCGTGGCATTTTCGGCCGAGGCATTCGCAGGGACGATTACCGATTTATATATCCCCAAAAATAAAAAACCCGTCAATCCCGGATCCTAACTCGCCAGTATTTTGGGGACAGTGTGCCTATTCGGGTAGATACCGATTGCGTAGACCGACCTCAGAATTCAGAGAAAGAATTGTTGTGCGATTGCGTATACTGGGCCAAGAATGGAAAATTCCCCGATGGTTGCGTTCGTACAACCAATGAACAATCGCCGGCTATCCTGGGTGGCGGTGATGGCGCTCCTGTTGTCTGTCATCATCATCGCCGTCGTGGTGATGGCTGCCGTAGGTTTTCGCTTGGAGTGGTGGGGATACTCCAGTTCACTGAGAATACTGCGCAGTGCGGTATATGGCGGCGTCATTGCCATCGCGCTGTCGCTGGCCGGGATCATCCTGACGTGGCCCGGTCGCAACCGCAGGGGCCTCGCTCTCAGCATGGCGGGTTTGATCATCATGTTGCCGACCCTCGCCATGCCGCTCTACTGGAGTTATTCGAAATCGAAGCTTCCACCTATTCAAGATATTTCCACGGACCTCGACAATCCTCCCGAATTCTGGGACGCCCCCACTTCGAGAATCACCCATCCTGGTGCAACCGTAGCCGAACAACAGCGAGCAGCCTATCCGGAAATCCAACCCATGACCGTCTCCGCGCCGATAGATCAGGTATTCACAAGAACCGTGACCCTGGTACAAGATTTTGGCTGGAAGCTGGTTACCGTGGAACCCGGCGAAGGACGAATCGAGGCGACGGTCACGACGTTCTGGTACGGCTTTAAAGACGACGTCGCCATCCGTTTGACGAAAACCGGCACCGGGACGAGAGTGGACATGCGTTCTACCTCCCGCTTCGGCAGGGGGGGCGATGGCGGTTCCAATGCAAATCGAATTCGAGACTTTCTGGCCGCGCTGAAAGAACCCGTACCCCAATAGGGCGTGGTACATATTTTTCTTGGGGATCTATTCGCGGATCGCGGTGAGCCCGGATGCCTCGGTGCAATATCCGTGTTAGCCGGCTGACCTAATGCGCACCCTGTCCCCGTGACTTATTTCCAGCTTTTGCGCCGCGTGATCCTGGTTCATGGCGATTTCCAACAGTCCGAACGAATTGCCGTACCAGAACGGTTGGCCGGGCGGGACTTCGCTGAAGGTGCGCGCGTAATGAACAGGCGTGTCACCCAATTCGAGTACGGTTCCGATATCTATGTTAGACGCCCTCAATCCGGTGATTGCATTGCCGTAATGATCGATATAAATGACAGCATCCCAATCGTCAGGCCAGTGCTTGGTATCCATTGGCAAATGCTCGGACGTGGACGCCGGTAGCGTGCCTTGCGCAAGCATCGCCGCGACCGGCGCGAACAGATCACGGCCGTGGAACGAGTTGGAAAGCGCCGCCGGCCGCCAGTCGATGCGATAGCTGGTCACATCCCGCGGACGCCGCATGACGATGGCAAACAGCCCATTATCGGGCCCGACAAACCACCTGCCATCGGCGCGCACCATAATCGCATCCCGCCGGCCGCCGACGCCGGGATCGACGACCCCAACACAGATCGCGTCATGTGGCAATTCCTGCACCAAGGCGGCCAACAGGTAAGCACCGGCCTTGATATCAAAGTTCGGGACATGGTGGCACAGGTCGATGACCTGTATACCGGGCGCCCGCTGTGCCAGCACGGCGTGCATCTGCCCGACATAGGGATCGTAAACTCCAAAGTCTGTAAACAAGATGATCATGCAGAGAACATTACCGGTTAACTGTTTCAACCCCCTGGCTATCGTCGCCCACACCCCACACATTGAGCAGAAATGAATACATAAAGGCGGTGCGTTTCACGTCCTGATAGCGGCCGGTTTCACCGTAATGTCCGGTGGTATCGACTTTCAGCAACAACAGCTTATCATCCGTTTTTACGCTACGAAGTTTGGCGACCCACTTCAAAGATTCCCAAAAACCAACGCGCCGATCATGCAGCCCTGAGGTAACCAACATCGGCGGATACTGTTGTGCGCTGACGTTGTCGTACGGCGAGTAGCTTCGCAGATACCGGTATTCGCGTTCGTTCGCTGGATTACCGAATTCTTCGTAGTCGTGCACCGTCAGGGGCAGATTTGGGTCCAACAGTGTGTTGACGATATCGACAAATGGCACCTCCGCCACCACAGCGGCAAACAATTCCGGCCGGCGCTGGGCTGCGACGGCGACTAACAGGCCGCCGGCGCTGGCACCCCAGGCGGCGATTTTGCCCGCCGCCGTGTAACCCTGCGAAATCAACCACTCGGCGCAATTCAAAAAGTCGGAAAAACTGTATTCCTTGTTACCCAGTCGACCCTGATCGTACCAATCGTACCCCAATTCTCCACCACCGCGAACATGGGCCAGGGCGATGACTACCCCACGATCCAGGAGGCTCAGATAGTCGCTGTTGAACTCAACATCGAGACTCTCCTCGTATGCACCATAACCGACGAGTAATAGCGGGTGACTGCCGTCGAGGCGTAATTCCTTTCGATGCAGTATCGAGATCGGAACTCTGATTCCTTGATCATCGATCGAATACAGACGACTGAGCTGATAGTTTGCCTCGTCGTATCCGGGGATCTTGTGCTGTTTTCGCAAACGGCGTTGACGGCTCGGTACGTCATAGTCAATGACGCATTCCGGTGTAACTAGGGAACTGTAGTTCATGCGCAGGAAGGAACAGTGGTAGTTATCCAGGTCTTCGACATCGACACAATACAGGACATCCGGAAATGCGATGATGTGGTCTGTCCCGGTTTTTATATCGATTACCCGCAGACGCTCGATGCCTTGTTCTCGTTCTCCGACTACCACGTGATCAGCAAACACCTCCAGGAATTCAATAGTCGAATCCGGCCGCTCCGGTATCCACTGGCGCCAGACCTTGGGATCACCGACAAGTGCCTGCATGATCTTGAAGTTGGGCGCGTCAAGATTTGTCAAAATATAGAATCGATCACCGTGATGATCCAGGTAATACTCCACGTCGGATTGCCGCTGCCGAATCAATCTTGGCGCCATCGCAGATTCTCTGGCCTTCACGCAGCGCACCTCGGACGTAGTATTACTCTGGGATTCGATGAATACGTAATCCTTGGAACGGGACTTCCAGACATTCACGAAGAACGCGGGATCTTGTTCCTCGTACAATGGATTATCGCTGGAGACCGGAGTACCGACCCTATGTGCGTAAACGGCATAAGGGCGGCTGTTGGCGTCGGTTTTTACGTACAGCAACGTGTTGGCGTCCCCCAACCACGCCAGATCCTCGCCAACACCTTGAATCTCATCATCCAGCAATTCGTTATTGCTGATTTCCTTGATTCGTAACCGGTAGCGTTCGTCTCCCTGGGTGTCGACCACGAAAGCCACCCGTTTGTGGCGGGGGCAAACGCTCAAGGTGGCAAGGTCGAAATAGTCCCTGCCGTCCGCCAAGTTGTTCTCATCGAGATACACCTGTTCCGGTGCACTCAAGCCCGCGCGCCGACAATGCAGCGGATATTCCTTTCCGGCCTCAACCCGGGCGTAATACCAATACTCGTCGATATGTTCGGGAACGGTGGTATCGTCTTCCAACATCCGGCGAGTCAGCTCGCTGAACAAGGTGTCCTGCAACCCACGCCATGTTGTGGTGATGGCGGCGGTATACGCGTTTTCCGCGGCGATATGCTTCTCTACCCGGGGATCGGTGCGGTCACGCAGATATGCGTAATGATCGACGTACGTCTCGCCGTGGATGTAAAACGAGCGCGGTTCTGTTGCCGCGACCGGAGGCATAACCTTTGGGGGCTTGCGCGTCATCAACCACTACCTAGACGCGCGTATGGACTATCCAGTAGCGGATCGAGTCGAGTACTTTAGACCGTCCTCATGGGTACTCTCAACCAGAGCCACCTCTGCTTTTACATAGGAACGTGAGTCATCGATGTCCAACCAGAAGCGATCTCCAATATCGAATACCCTGGCCTTCCCGAGACTGGCGAGGTGAGCAACGCCGCCGGAGAGGCTGGCATTGCCGCTGTTTTTAGTACTCGCCTCCAGGGCTGCAAATAGGGCCGGGGTAGAATAAAAAATTCCAGTGTCAAAGGCATTGAAATTTGACAACTCCTTACCGATATCTCGGATTTCGTCACCGCTACAGTCAACGCGGGTGACGTCGTCCAAATCTACTAACGGATTGTTGAGTCTTTTGTCCACAGCGAGTATCAGGCCATCGGCATCCAGGGGTTGATCGAGAAGTTCGCGCACTATAGACGGATC
Source organism: uncultured Gammaproteobacteria bacterium (assembly GCA_947259395.1). Taxonomy (GTDB): domain Bacteria; phylum Pseudomonadota; class Gammaproteobacteria; order Arenicellales; family JAANXG01; genus CALZGZ01. The sequence continues at coordinate 36,150 of CAMYMN010000010.1, forward strand.
AAACAAATGATCGGACATCAGCAGCAGGAACGGTTCACTTAGATGACCCCTAGCCCGCAACACCGACACACCGTTGGGCCGTTGCCAGTTTCGGTTCACGAGATGGTTGACGACGATGCCCGCATCACTCGCAAACTGATCCAGATGTTCACGCAGGCGCGGGCCTTGATACCCGCTCACCACATAGAACTCATCGACACCGCCTGCTACAGCGGCGCGAATGACGCGTTGGATAAGAGGAATTCCGTGTACCGGAACCAGGGGCTTACTTTCTGCCCTCTGCCGCAATCGACTCCCCTGACCGGCGGCGATGATCAGGCATTTCACTCAGCTTGTCTCCCCAAGTTCCACCAATGAATGCTTCGAGCATACGATATGCCTCGTCATCGGTGTATTGACGAGGTGGATGTTTGCAAAAATACGCCGACGGCGGATGCAATACGCCGCATTCTCCGCGGTCTAACGCTAGCTTGCAGCACCGAACGGCATCGAGTGCGACCCCCGCAGAATTGGGGGAATCTTCGACCGACAGCCGCAGTTCCAGATTCATCGGCACATCACCAAACAGCTTGCCCTCTATCCTCAGGAAACAGACCTTGTTGTCGTTTTGCCACGGGACGTAGTCGCTGGGACCTACGTGGATGTTATCGTCCTTTAAGCGCACCCCCGCCACGGATTGAACCGCCTCGGTTTTCGATGTCTTCTTGGATTTTAACCGCGCACGGTTGAGCATATTCAGAAAATCCGTGTTGCCACCGGTATTCAACTGATACGTACGCTCAATCTTCACTCCCCGTTTCTTGAATAGATCGGTGAGTATCCGGTGGGTAATAGTGGCACCCATTTGTGCCTTGATGTCATCGCCGATAATCGGGAGATTATGCTGCTCGAAACGATCTGCCCACTTTGGATCACTGGCGATAAACACCGGAATGTTGTTTATGAAGGCAACCCCCGCATCCAGCGCACATTCGGCGTAGAATCGGCTCGCCTGTTCCGAACCGACGGGAAGGTAATTTAACAGTATCTCAGTATCGGATTCCTGCAAAAGGGCAACAACTTCGTCTTTTGAGGGTTGTCGTTCGTCCGCCAGCACGAAAGTGCGTTCGTCATTATATTCGTGCATATGATCGGCAAAACCATCGAGTACCGGGCCCATGTTCACGGTGACGTCCAAATGCGGCACATCGGAACAAAACACGGTGGTGCAGTTTGGGGCTGCGAAGATCGCGTCTTTGACATCTTGCCCTACCTTACGACGGTCGATGTCAAATGCCGCAACGACTTCGATATCACTAGGCAAGTAACCGCCCAACTCCCAATGCATCACACCGATCGCGTCGGCCGCGGTTTTGTCGCGATAGTAGTAGAGACCTTGCACCAAGGAGCTGGCACAATTTCCTACACCGGCGATGGCAATCTTTATCTTTTTGGTCATGCTTTTACCGCGCCAATTAGACCGGATCTGACCTAGTTGGCGACGCTCCTGTCACAGAAACGCCACATTTTATCCTTAATCGAACACCAGAGACAGCGGTGTGGGACGGAAAATGGCTTATGCGGCGGTTTTTTGCGGCTCGACTTCCGGCCACAACTCATTTAATGCGATGGATTTACCATTGTCGGTCACCATGCGCGCATGGTACCGCCGCAACTGCCGGGGCTCGTTGACGCCGCAGGAGTGGGCGATGATTCCCACTTCTTTGACTAGGTTTTGAATGTAGTGGGCCACACGGATGGCCTTCTCCTCTGGCACCAAGCCTTTTTGTAGATCCGGATCATGGGTGGTGATTCCGGTGGGACAAGTGTTCTTGTTGCATTGCAGTGCCTGGATACAACCCAACGCAAACATATTGCCACGTGCCGAAGCGACGAAATCGGTGCCAATGCACAATGCCCACGCAACTTCGGTTGGCGTAACTAATTTTCCGGAGGCCACCACTTTGATCCGCTCGCGCAGGCCATGTTCTTTCAGCTTATCGACCACCATCGGCAAGCTCTCGCGCAACGGCAGCCCCATGTCATCAATCAACGGCATGGGCGCCGCACCGGTACCGCCATCAGCACCATCCACGGTGATGAAGTCCGGCGCTAGACCTAAACCGCGTTTATGGATCTCATTGAACAGTGAATCCAACCAACCGTATGCCCCGACAACCGCTTTGAATCCAACTGGTTTTCCAACACTGTCACGGACGCGATTGATAAAGTCCAGCAACTCCGACACTGAATTGATATCTTCATGACGATTGGGGCTGATGGAATCGGCGCCGGGTCGGATTCCACGGATAGTGGCGATCTCTTCGGTCACCTTACCGCCAGGCAGTATGCCGCCCTTACCCGGTTTCGCACCCTGACTCAGTTTAATCTCGAACATCTTGACCTCGTCATGCGCGGCGATCTGCCGCAGCTTGGCATCGTTGAGGTTGCCGTTCACATCACGAACCCCGTATCTGGCGGTGCCAATCTGAAACACAATGTCGCATCCGCCCTCGAGGTGATACGGCGACAAGCCACCCTCGCCAGTGTTCATCCACGCACCAGCCATGCCGGCACCCTTAGATAAGGCTTGCACTGCGGGTTTCGAGATCGCCCCGAAACTCATTCCGGATATATTGAAAAGCGAACTGGTTACGTACGGCTGCGGACACTGCGGACCAATGGTCACATCCCGCGGCGGTACTGCGTCTTGGCCCAAGGTAGGGAAAGGACAGTTGACAAACAGAATCGTGCCACTGGGACGAAGATCACGTGTCGATCCAAACGCAACCGTGTTGTCGATGTTCTTGGCAGCCCGGTATACCCATGATCGCTCGGCACGATTGAACGGCAATTCCTCACGATCCATGGCAAAGAAATACTGCCGAAAAAATTCTCCCAAGTGTTCAAACAGATAACGAAATCTTCCCACCACTGGATAATTCCGTCGAATCGCTTGTTTTTTCTGGGTTACGTCTGCGATGTACATGCCGATAACAACCAACACCAAGGTGCCGATCACAAAAATAAACAGCGCCGACATAAATCCGAGGGCATTTATAAAGAAATTCTGCGTGCTGGTGAACATGACCCGTTGTCTCCTCGAAGAGAATTAAAATTCCACCGCCACTACCAAGCCTGGGAGCGAAGCACCATCATTTTCTCCACTTGCATGTCGCGCATCGTATAGGGAATACCGCCGACGCCGAGACCGGACTGTCCGAGACCCGCAAACGGCATCCAGTCCACACGAAACGCGGTATGATCATTGATCATTACTGCGGACGCATTGATTCGAGAGTAAACCCGCATCGCGATATCTAAGCGGTTAGAAAACACCGCCGCCTGAAACGCGTAAGGCAGCGCATTGGCGCGAGCAATGGCATCGTCCAATTCGCGATAGGGGTAGACACATATAACCGGTCCAAAGATTTCCAGAGTGCTTACTTTGGCGTCCGATGGTGGATCAAACAATATCGTTGCAGCATACGTAGAGGCGGATAATCTTTTCCCGCCACACAGTAATTGCCCGCCTTGCTTTGCTGCTTCGCCGACCCAATCCTCAATACGGTCGACCTCGGCATGCCGAATCAACGGGCCAATTTCGGTGTCTTCGTGGGTGGGATCACCAACCCTCATAGCCTGTGCCTGTTCTACGAGACCGTCGGCGACGGTTCGTGCGATGGATTCGTGGACGAATACACGCTGCACCGACACACAGACCTGGCCGGCATGGTACAAACCGCCCTTGGCCAACAACGGCAAGGCATCGCGTAGATCTGCGTCCTCGGCGACGATCACCGGGGCGGCGCCTCCATGCTCAAGGGCACAACGCGTACCGGCGGACAATATCGATCTCAACATCCAGCCTACGCGAGCGCTACCGATAAACGAAAAGAACGCCACCCGGGAGTCGGTCACCAATTGGGTCGCTACATTATCGGGAATTAATGCTGCTTGGCACCACTCTTCCGGCAGGCCGGCTTCACGCAGCATGGACACAAAACGGAAACAAGACAGCGGTGTATCACCGGCCGGTTTGACAATCACCGGACATCCCGTTGCCACCGCCGGGGCCACCTGATGGACAATCAAGTTGAGCGGATGATTGAAGGCACTCACGGCAACCACCACACCGATGGGTATGTTGTGGGTAAACGCCATGCGCCCGGCGGAGGCGGTATTCACATCCATGGGAATCTCGGTACCACCCTCGGTGCGCAACGTTTCTATACAGATCCTGATGCTGTCGATGGCACGCGTCACCTCAACCTTGGAATCAGTCAACGGCTTGCCTCCCTCCCGCGCCGCCTCGACGGCCAATTCAGACGCTTTGTCCCGCATCAGGTCCATTGTTTTCTCGAGGATTTCGATGCGCCGCCAGGCGGGTAACCACATGGACCCGTCCGCAGACAATGCGTCGGCATTTTTTAAAGCCTGTTCGACGGCGCCGGTATCTCCGATGTCCACGGTTGCTATTCGGCTGCCGTCATAGGGGGCGACGACGTCCTCGCGCGCTGCCGGCCCGGCACCGGGAATCATTAACGGAAAATGATCGATCATGCTTCGGTTTCAGAGTTTTGGCGCCAACACGATCCAAACCTTTCGTGTCTGAATTGGAATTTATTCAAATCGGGCATACCAACTCTCCAAGCTTCTGGGTCAACTTCATGTTCTCTGAATAATCCACCGCACAGTCTATTATGGATACGGTATCGTCACCCACTGCTTGCTTAATGGTAGGCATCAGTTCGCGGGTGGATTCGACACGATAGCCCTTGGCGCCGAAACTCTCTGCGTACTTCACGAAGTCGGGGTTATTGAAATCAATATGGCTCGAACGGCCGAAGTGCTTTTCCTGGTGCCAGCGAATGAGACCATATTGACTGTCATTCCAAATCAGCACCACTACTGGGGCACCAATTCTCAATGCGGTTTCTATCTCTTGGGAATTCATCATGAAGCCGGCGTCGCCGGTCACCGCGACAGCAGGCCGATCAGGATACGCCAGCTTCGCTGCAATCGCTCCCGGCACAGCGATACCCATCGAAGCAAATCCATTGGAGATGATGCACGTGTTCGGACGTTCGGCCTGAAACATCCGCGCCATCCACATCTTGTGGGCGCCCACATCCGAGATCACGATTCCATCTACCTCCAGCGCCTGACGTAAATCCCAGATGATCTTTTGTGGCTTGATCGGAAACGACGTGTCATCGGCCAATGCCGCCATTTCGTCCACAATCGTCTGCCGCAGGTTCGTGGTGATTGATTCCGTGCCCCGTGTGGCGCACTCCTGAATCTGTTCCAGGGCGAGACCAATATCACCGAGCACGCCGGACGCAAGCACATAATGTTCGTCGACCTCTGCCGGTTCTGCATCGATGTGCACGATTTTCCGGTTCTTATCCTTGTGCCACAGATAGGGATGGTATTCGACCATGTCGAACCCGACACAAATGATGACATCGGCACGATCAAAACCGCAAGAAACATAATCATTTGCCTGCAGTCCCACCGCGCCTAATGACAGTTCATGGGAAAAGGGAATGACACCCTTGGCCATAAACGTCGTGGCCACCGGAATGTTCAATGTCTCGGCAAATCGTACCAGTTGATCGTGCGCATCGGCTCGGATTACACCGTTTCCCGCCATGATGATCGGATAGCGTGCGTCGGAGATGATCTTTCCCGCCTGCTCGACTTTTTCCATAGGCGGCGACGGTGGGGTGGGACTTTGCACCCGCAATGGTTGCCTACCCTCGACCTCGGCTTTGGCGATATTTTCTGGAAAATCGATGAATGCACACCCTGGTTTCTCGGTGGTCGCAACCTTGAACGCCTTGCGCACGACTTCGGGTATGATCTCCGGCTCACGAATCTGGGTGCTGTATTTCGAGATCGGTGCAAACAAATTCACCAGGTCGAGGATTTGGTGACTCTCCTTGTGCAGGCGTGTCGTCGCCCCTTGCCCGGCAATGGCGATCACCGGCGCGCGATCCATGTTGGCATCGGCGACACCGGTGATGAGATTTGTCGCCCCCGGTCCCAGGGTCGCCAGGCATACTCCGGGTTTGCCGGTCAAGCGGCCAAAGACGTCGGCCATGAAGGCGGCACCTTGCTCGTGACGCGTGGTGATAAACTGTATCGTGCTGTCCAATAGGGCATCCATCACATCGATGTTTTCTTCCCCGGGAATACCGAAGATGTACTGCACATCCTCGTTTTCGAGACACCGCACAAACAGCTCGGCAGCCTTCATCTATCATCCTCCTGGTTAATACGCATTTTTTTACTGACTACCCGTCTAACTTATCGTTGATGTCAGCAACAGGCTGGTTCGCCACGAATGGATTGATTCCGCTACTAAGACCCCAGACCGGACGAGGGGTTCCGTGATGACTTAACGTAAAAAAACCGGGATCGAATCCCGACCCCGGTTTGCATGATAGCGGACAATTTAAGCTAGTTATTCGTCTGTTTCGTTTGTCGGTGATGACGATTCTTGTTGCTGCGAGTCCTGTATTCTATCCACCAACTGCACATAGGCCATCGGCGCATTATCGCCCGTGCGCGAACCGCATTTCAAAATACGTAGATAACCACCTGGCCGGTTTTTAAAGTGATCGCCCAAATCGTCAAACAACTTAGAGACAATATCTCGATCTCGTAAACGATCAAATGCCAATCGGCGGTTGGCCAAAGTCGGAGACTTGGCAAGCGTAATCAATGGTTCCGCAACCCGCCGGAGTTCCTTTGCCTTGGTCAAGGTGGTCTTTATTTGCTCATGGCGAAACAAAGACACGGTCATATTCCGAAACATGGCGTTACGATGTGCCGATGTGCGATTCAGATGCCGTCCGGATTTTTGATGCCGCATGGTCTAGATACCTGGGAATTCCACGTGCGCCTCGGTTTTCTCCTTTTTCAACGAGGCCGGCGGCCAGTTTTCTAATTTCATACCCAGAGACAGCCCACGCATAGCCAACACATCCTTGATTTCGGTGAGCGATTTCTTGCCTAGATTGGGAGTCTTCAACAACTCCACCTCGGTGCGCTGGATCAAATCACCGATGTAGTAGATATTTTCCGCCTTCAGGCAGTTGGCCGAACGAACAGTAAGCTCCAAGTCGTCGACCGGACGCAGCAACAACGGATCCACTTCTGGCTCGTCTTGCGCCGGCGTCTCGGCGGCAGTCTCTTCTAAGTTTACGAATACCGAAATCTGCTCGTGCAAGATTGTCGCGGCGCGGCGCACTGCTTCTTCGGGGTCGATGGCGCCATTTGTTTCTATGTCCAGGATCAGCTTGTCCAAATCCGTGCGTTGCTCCACGCGCGCGTTTTCCACTTCGTAGGAAACACGTTGTATGGGACTGTACGATGCATCGAGCTGCATGACACCGATAATCTTGGCATCTTCGGGGATCTTGCGTGCATCTACGGGCTCGTAGCCCCTTCCACGGGTTACGGTGAGTTCCATGTCCAGCTTACCATCCTTGGACAAGTGAGCAATGATGTGGTCTGGATCGACAATCTCGATATCGTGCTCCAGTTGAATGTCTGCGGCAGTGACTACCCCGGGTCCTTTTTTGCTGATTCTCAGCAAGGCTTGGTCACGTGCGTGCATCCGCAACGCGAGATTTTTTAGATTGAGCAAGATGTCGATAACGTCCTCTTGCACGCCCTCCATGGTTGAGTACTCATGAAGCACGCCATCTATCTTCACTTCCGTGACCGCGCACCCTGGCATGGAAGACAAAAGGATGCGGCGTAGGGCGTTGCCGAGGGTATATCCAAATCCCCGCTCCAACGGTTCTAGCGTAATCTTTGCGTGTGTTTTGTCCATGCTCTGGACATCGACAAGACGCGGTTTGAGAAATTCCGCAGTTAAATCCTGCATATCTGTTCCTCTTTTACTAACGGACTAGCAATTACTTTGAATAAAGTGCGACGACCAAGGCTTCATTTATATCCGCAGACAAATCGCTGCGTTCCGGTATCGATTTAAATATTCCTTTTATGCTCTTGGTATCAACCTCTAACCAGTGCGGGATCCCAATCTGCTCGCCGATTTCCATTGCCGATCGAATTCGCAACTGGCTTTTACTTTTTTGCCGAACTTCAATGACAGCTCCCGGCGACACCTGATAGGAAGGTATGTTGACGGTTTTGTTATTGACTGCGATCGATTTGTGGCTCACTAATTGACGGGCTTCGGCACGGGTGACCGCAAATCCCATCCGATACACAACATTATCGAGCCGACATTCCAGCAGCTGCAGCAAGTTTTCACCTGTCGAGCCTTTGAGACGGGCGGCTTCCTTGTAATAGTTGTGAAATTGTTTTTCGAATACACCGTAGATGCGGCGCAGTTTCTGCTTCTCCCGCAGCTGCGTTCCGTAAACTGTCACCCGCGGGCGCCTTCCCGTCCCTGGCTGTCCCGGCAGTTTGTCGATTCGGCACTTGGAGTCCAGAGGACGAACCGGACTCTTCAAGAACAAGTCCGTACCTTCGCGTCGCGCCAGCTTACAAGTCGGTCCTAAATATCTCGCCATAATTTTCTCATCATGCAACTATACGCGACGCCGTTTCGGCGGCCGGCAACCATTGTGCGGTATGGGCGTGACGTCGCTGATCTGACTGATTTCGAAACCGACCGCGTTCAAAGCCCGCACCGCGGATTCCCTTCCGGGACCAGGCCCCTTGACACGAACTTCGAGGTTCTTCATGCCGTAATCCTGCGCTGCACGCCCGGCCTTTTCCGCTGCCACCTGGGCTGCAAAGGGAGTGCTTTTACGCGAACCACGGAAACCGGCGCCACCCGCCGTCGCCCAACACAACGTGTTGCCATGCCGGTCGGTGATGGTGATGATCGTATTGTTGAACGAGGCATGTATATGAGCAATGCCTTCGACGATTGTCTTTTTGATCTTCTTCTTCGCCTTGGCGCCGGTTTTTGGTTTCGCCATCAGAACTTACCTTTTGATTGGTTTGCGCGGACCTTTTCGGGTCCTCGCGTTAGTACGCGTGCGCTGCCCACGAACCGGTAACCCGCGACGATGGCGCATTCCACGATACGCCCCGAGGTCCATTAACCGTTTGATGTTCATCGAAACTTCCCGCCGCAGGTCACCTTCCAGCGTGTACTTCGCCACTTCTGCGCGTAATTTCTCGGCATCCCCTTCGGTAAAATTCTTTACTTTCAAGTCTCGTGCGACGCCCGCCGCATCGCAGATCTTCTGTGCGCGAGGACGCCCGATACCGTAAATCGCAGTCAAGGCGACTTCGGCATGTTTATTAACGGGTAGATTGATTCCGGATATTCGAGCCAACGGCTATGTCTCCTGAGTGTGCGCCGAAAAAAGGCGCGTAAGCATACTGATTGCGCGGCTATAAAGCAACATTATCAAATTCTAATATTATCCCTGACGTTGTTTGTGACGAGGATCCGAACAAATCACCCGCACCACCCCATTGCGTCGGATAATCTTACAGTTGCGGCACATCTTCTTCACCGATGCTCTCACTTTCATGATGTTCCCCCTTAGCGTTAACGGGTCAGGCCGCCTATGCCGCCGGTTAGATTGGTCTTTTTCATCAAACTCTCGTACTGGCGGGACATGAGGTATGACTGTACCTGCGCCATCAAATCCATCATCACTACAACAATAATCAGCAACGAGGTTCCACCGAAATAGAACGGCACGTTCCATTGTACGATCATGAACTCAGGTATCAGGCAAACCACCGTCAGGTAAACCGCGCCGGCAAGTGTCAAGCGGGACACGATTGTATCGATATGCCTGGCGGTCTGCTCGCCCGGGCGAATCCCCGGAACGAACGCTCCGGATTTCTTGAGATTGTCTGCGATCTCCTTGGGATTAAACACCAACGCCGTATAGAAAAAGCAGAAAAACACGATCATACCGGCATACACTAAAACGTAGATCGGCTGACCCGGGGACAGTGTCGTCGATAAGTCACGGAGCCATGTCATGCCCTCTGCTTGTCCGAAAAAACTTCCGAGGCTCGCCGGAAATAAAATAATACTCGAGGCAAAAATCGGCGGGATAACTCCCGACATATTCAGTTTCAACGGCAGATGACTGGTAGTTCCGGCAAACATCCGCCGTCCCTGCTGACGTTTCGCGTAGTTTACCGTAATTCTGCGTTGACCCCGTTCTACGAAAACGACAATGCCGGTAACAATGATGGCACCCACAAACAGTCCAAGAACAAACAATGGACTGAACGAACCGGTGCGCGCCAACTCCAAAGTGCCACCCACTGCGGACGGTAATCCAGCCACGATACTGGCGAAGATGATCAGCGAAATTCCGTTTCCAATACCGCGCTCCGATATCTGTTCGCCGAGCCACACTAGAAACATTGTTCCGCACACCAGTGTAATCACGGTTGTGATGTTAAAGCCAATACCAGGTGTAATGACCACCGCCATCCCCGCAGCGGTCTGGTCTTGCACGGCGACAGAAATACCCAGGCCTTGAAAGGCTGCCAGTAATACCGTCCCATATCGCGTGTACTGCGTAATCTTGCGCCGCCCCGACTCACCTTCTTTTTTCAACTGCTCAAGGGTGGGTATCACTGCGCTCATCATCTGCATGATGATAGAAGCAGAAATATAGGGCATCACTCCTAATGCCATGACCGACAGCCGACTCAGCGCGCCGCCGGAAAACATGTTGAATACATCGATGATCGAGCCGCGAGTCTGATCGAAGAGCGCGGCTACCGCCACCGGATTGACACCCGGAATCGGTACATGCGCTCCTAACCGGAACACGATGAAAGCGCCAAGGACGAATAAGACGCGTTGACGCAGTTCCGTTAACTTGCCGCCGCCGAGTGCTGAAATATCTGGTCCCGCCATCAGTCCTCTATCTTGCCTCCAGCTTTTTCGATCACTTCCCGCGCGCCTTTGGTGACACGCACCCCGCGTAAGGTGACAGGTTTTTCAATCACACCAGAAGCGATGACTTTAGCGTGCTTGACATCGTGCCGAACCACACCCGCTGTTCGCAGCGCATTCACATCGATGACGTCGCTTTTGACCTGTGCGAGCTCGTGCAGGCGAATTTCTGCCGTCTGTCCCCGGCGCAAAGAGCGAAAACCACGCTTGGGTAAACGTCTTTGCAAGGGCATTTGTCCGCCCTCGAAGCCAACTTTATGGTAGCCGCCGGATCGCGACTTTTGACCCTTGTGACCGCGACCACTGGTCCCGCCCCGCCCAGAGCCAATACCGCGCCCCACGCGCTTACGGGTCGCTTTCGCGCCGTCAGCGGGTTTGAGGGCATTGAGCCGCATGTTCACAGTTCCTCCCATTTCAGAAGATACGAAATTTTATTGATCATTCCACGGTTCTGCGGCGTGTCTTCCACTTCGACCGAGTGATGAATCCGCCGTAGACCGAGTCCGCGCACACAGGCCATGTGTTTCCGGACGCGGCCGTGCATACTGCGAATGAGGGTTACCCGAAGTTTCTTTTTCTCCGCCATCAATGGACTACTCAAAAATTTCTTCTGGTGTCATATCGCGCTTAGCAGCAAATTGCTCCGGGCTCATCAACGAACGTAAACCCTCTAGGGTAGCGCGAACGACATTAACCGGATTGGTGGAGCCAATACATTTCGCCAACACATCACGAACTCCGGCAACTTCAAATACCGCACGCATCGTCCCACCGGCAATGATACCCGTACCCTCGGACGCTGGGCGCATAACTACTTTTGCGCTTCCGTGCCGCGCTACGACGGGATAGTGCAGGGTCCCATCCTTGAGTGGCACCTTAAACATATTTTTCCGTGCCGCCTCCATAGCCTTTTGCACCGCTAACGGGACTTCGCGCGCCTTACCGCGGCCCATGCCGACCCGACCGTTGCCGTCACCGACCACAGTCAGAGCGGAAAAGCCAAAGATTCGGCCACCTTTGACCACCTTTGCGACACGTCTCACGTTGATCAGTTGCTCCTGCAGATCTTCGCTGCGGTTTTGGTTACCTGTAATCGCCACTATGCTAAAACTCCAACCCGTGTTCGCGAGCAGCATCAGCCAATGCCTTAATCCGCCCGTGATACCTGAAACCTGAACGATCGAACGCCACCCGATCGATACCCGAAGCCTTGGCGTTTTGTGCGATAAGTCTACCCACTTCCTGAGCCGCCTTTATGTTTCCGCCATTTTTAATTGCGCCGCGAATCGCGGCATTAAGTGTTGAGGCACTGGCGAGCACCACACTGCCACTCGGATCAACAACCTGCGCATAAATATGCCGCGGCGTGCGAAACACGCTTAGACGATTCACCTCAAGATCGCGGATCTTGATTCTCGTCTTGCGGGCGCGGCGCAACCGCGTATCTCTTTTCTTAGACATAAGAAATATACCGCCTACTTTTTCTTGGCCTGTTTACGAGCCACATATTCGTCGGTGTAGCGGATTCCCTTTCCCTTGTATGGCTCCGGCCGACGGTAACTGCGTATCTCCGCGGCTACCTGGCCAACTCGCTGTTTGTCAGCGCCTTTTACTACAATCTCCGTTTGGCTTGGCACCTCTACTTGTATGCCTTCGGGCACCTCGTATATCACCGGATGCGAAAATCCCAAAGTCAAATTCAGCTTGTCGCCCTGAATTTGAGCACGATAACCAACGCCAACAATAGACAACTTTTTTTCAAACCCTTTGGTTACGCCCGTAACCATATTGTTGACAAGCGCCCGCGTCGTACCTGCCATGGCCACCGCGGCCTGACTCTCTGCTTTTGTGACCACCTTTAACTCTTCACCCTCTTGTACGACCTGCACTAAAGGATGGGACTCAAGCTGCAACTGGCCATTTGGACCCTTCACCGAAATTTCATCAGCAGCAAGCTTAACCTGCACTCCTTTGGGTATCGCAACCGGGGCTTTGGCTATTCTCGACATCGTATTCAACTGGAAAAATAGGGTCGTGGCTCCAACTGCGGTGAATAACATCCTCCCCGCTGTAGATCGCCGCTCAACTTACTGCGCATAGTACCTCGCCTCCGACTCTAGCCTTGCGCGCCGCACGATCAGTCATAATGCCTTGCGACGTCGAGATGATGGCAATGCCAAGTCCACCCAAAATCGAAGGAATTTCGTCCGCGCTACTATAAATCCGCAAGCCCGGACGGCTGATACGTTTCAAATTCGATATTACCGGCTGGCCCTGGTGGTATTTCAACTTCACCTCTAACAACGGCTTTGTGCTCTCTTTGTCGGCGCTGTATGCCTCAATATACCCCTCCTCCTTCAACACCTTCGCAATTGCCGTTTTAATGCCTGACGCTGGTATAAGCACCGTGACTTTGTTCGCAATTTGTGCGTTGCGTATACGCGTCAACATATCGGATATGGGGTCGGTCATCATAATTCAAAGTCCACGATCAAAATCAACATTTACGAACTGACAGTGCCAATACATTTCACTAGAGTTTCCGTTTGCTTTACCAACTCGACTTAACTACGCCGGGCACGTCCCCAGACATGATGATTTCCCGTAGTTTGTTCCGGCTCAATCCAAACTTTCTATAATAGCCGCGGGGGCGACCGGTGAGGGTACAACGATTTCTTTGACGCGATGCGTTTGAGTCTCGGGGCAGCTTTTGGAGTTCCATCATCGCCTGCCAGCGTTCGTCATTACTGATAGAGGTGTCGACGACCTTGCTACGCAACGCGTCTCTGCGCTGCTTATACTTGTCAATCTGCTTGGCGCGCTTTAGTTCCCGTGCGATCATTGATTTCTTTGCCATCGTTCTAACCTGCTGACTCAATCTCGAATTGGAAAATTAAACGCCGACAACAAAGCGCGCGCCTCGTTGTCCGTGTTAGCGGTCGTGGTGATCGTCACGTCGAGGCCGCGAATAGCGTCCACTTTATCGTAGTCAATTTCCGGAAACACAATCTGCTCTTTTACGCCGAAGGAATAATTTCCCCTCCCGTCAAAAGACCTTGGCGACATTCCGCGAAAGTCGCGTATACGTGGAATAGCAACATTGATTAAACGGTCCAAAAACTCATACATACGCTCGCGCCGGAGCGTCACTCTGCACCCAATCGGCCATCCTTTGCGGATCTTGAAGTTTGCCACCGATTTTCTCGCATTGGTGATCACCGGTTTTTGTCCACTGATCTTCGTCATGTCCTCGGCGGCGGTTTCCAATACCTTCTTATTTCCGATCGCTTCTCCCAAGCCCATATTCAAAGATATCTTCGTGATACGCGGTACTTGCATCACATTTTCGTATCCAAACTGTTTATGAAGTTTGGGTACTACGGTTTGTTTATAAAATTCCTGTAGTCTAGACATGACTCAAATAATCAAATGTCGACGACTTCGCCTGTGGATTTAAAAAAACGAACCTTACGACCGTCTTGCAGGTGCTTAAACCCGATACGGTCAGCTTTCTTGGTTTCAGGATTGTAGATCGACACGTTAGAAGCGTTAATCGGCGCTTCCATCTCGATGATCCCTCCCTGTTGACCCTTCATGGGATTCGGTTTGGTGTGGCGTTTCACAATATTTACGTCATTAACTAGCAGTCGGTCGTCGTCCAAGACCCGTAACACCTCACCGATCTTACCTTTGTCTCGGCCTGCTATCACGATTACCTCATCACCTTTTTTGAGCTTACGCATCTGCTTGTACGCCGTTTGTCCTACAACACCTCTGGAGCAAGAGAGATGATTTTCATAAAACGTTCTGTTCGCAACTCACGCGTTACGGGCCCGAAAATTCGGGTACCCAAAGGTTGTAATTGATTGTTCAACAACACTGCAGCGTTCTTGTCAAAGCGGATCAATGAGCCATCGATGCGTCGCACACCCTTGCGCGTTCTCACGATGACGGCGTTATAGATATCACCCTTCTTCACGCGACTGTTTGGGAGCGCCTCTTTGACACTGATTTTAATGACATCGCCAATACCGGCATATCTACGCTTTGAACCACCAAGCACCTTTATGCACTGGATCTTGCGTGCGCCACTGTTATCGGCAACTTCTAATACGCTTTGCATTTGAATCATGGCAACTAAACTGCTCTTTCCACGATTCTCACCAACCGCCAGCTTTTATTCTTGGATAACGGACGGCACTCTTCGATCAGCACCATATCTCCTTCTTGGCACTCGTTACCTTCGTCATGAGCAAGCAGGCGCGTCGATCGACGAATATACTTCTTGTATAGGGAATGCTTCATACGGCGCTCGACTATCACCGCAATGGTCTTATCCATCTTGTTGCTGACAACACGACCTGATGCCGAGCGACCTTTCCCCATCTCACTCATGACGAAGCCCTCGATTTCTCATTCAAGACAGTTCTTATACGGGCAATGTCGCGGCGCAATTCCTTGAAGCGAGCCGAATTACCCAATTGTCCCGTGGCTTTTTGCATGCGTAAGTTGAATTGCTCCCGCCGCAACTCGACAATCTCATTTTGCAAGTCTGTATCCGACTTGTCGCGAAGTTCTGAAATCTTCATTGGATGACCTGCCTCTTCGCGAACGTGGTCGGGACTGACAACTTGGCGCTGGCAAGACGAAATGCCTCGCGAGCCAGATCTTCGTTAACCCCTCCCATCTCGTACAAAACGTGGCCCGGTTTTACTACCGCGACCCAGTACTCCGGATTGCCTTTTCCCTTACCCATACGGACTTCCAATGGCTTCTTGGACACCGGTTTATCTGGGAACACCCGGATCCAAACTCGCCCACCACGTTTAATATGGCGCGTAATCGCGCGCCGGGCCGCCTCCACTTGCCGCGCAGTAATCCGACCCCTACCGGTAGCCTTTAAGCCGTATTGTCCAAAACTAATCTTGTTACCGCGGCTGGCAAGACCACGATTCCTGCCCTTTTGCTGTTTGCGGTATTTAGTTCTCTTTGGTTGTAACATCGATTTATTTCCTTAGCTGGCTGCTACACCCGTTTTGGTTTCCGCTGGGGCCTCGACATCGTCAGCCGTGTCGAACACCTCTCCTTTAAAGATCCACACCTTGACCCCGATCACTCCATAAGTGGTGTACGCCTCGGTAAATCCGTAGTCGATGTCGGCTCGTAGCGTGTGCAGGGGTACACGCCCCTCCCGGTACCACTCGCTTCTGGCAATCTCCGCGCCGTTGAGCCGGCCGGATACCATTACCTTGACTCCTTTAGCGCCCAAACGCATCGCGTTAGTGACCGCTCGTTTCATCGCCCGGCGAAACATAATGCGCTTTTCCAACTGCTGAGCAATACTTTCCGACACCAAAGTGGCATCCAACTCTGGTTTACGAATTTCTTCAACCGACAATTGAACGGGCAGACCGGTCATCCGCGAAACATCGCGACGCATACGGTCAATGTCTTCACCTTTTTTTCCGATCACTATACCCGGTCTCGCCGTATGTATAGTTACGTTTAGATTCTGTGCTGGACGCTCTATTGAAATATGACTGATCGCCGCATTCGAAAGCCGTTTCTTTAGGTAAGCTCTTACTTTGAGGTCTTGCTTCAAGTTTTCTGTGTAATCACGCCGCGACGCGTACCATTTTGCCCGCCAGTCACGAATAACACCCAGGCGTATCCCATTTGGTTGAACTTTCTGTCCCACTATCGACCTCCTCTTGAATCACCAACAGCAACGGTGATATGACTGGTACGCTTGAAAATCGACGACGCCCTGCCTTTGGCTCGTGGCCGCCATCGTTTCAGTGTTGGCCCCTCATCGATGTAGGCTGTCTCGACGCGAAGCTCGTCAATATCGGCACCCTCATTATTTTCTGCATTAGCGATCGCCGACTCCAGTGTCTTTTTTATGGGCTTGGCAGCCTTTTTAGGGCTGAACTGAAGGAGCTCCAACGCCTGACTGACCGATAGACCACGAATCTGGTCAGCTACCAAGCGCGCTTTTTGCGGCGAAACCCGAATGTATTTGGCCACGGCCTTTACTTGCATGCTGACGTCCTCACTTAGCCCTTCGATCAGCGGCATGGCTTCGAAACATGCGTGTCGGGGCAAACTCTCCAAGTTTGTGTCCGACCATGTTCTCCGATATAAGAATCGGAACATGTTGACGACCGTTATGTACCGCAATTGTTAAGCCGACAAACTCTGGCATAATTGTTGAACGCCGGGACCACGTTTTCACAGGTTTCCGGCTGTTTTCCGCGCGTGCTTGCTCAACCTTGGTCCACAGGTGATGATCAACGAACGGACCTTTTTTTACGGAACGGGGCATGTGTAACCTCGATTACTTCTTACGTCTGCGAATAATCATAGAATTGGTGCGCTTGTTCCGGCGCGTACGGAATCCCTTCGTCGGCACTCCCCAGGGTGACACCGGATCGCGTCCACCGGATGTTCGTCCTTCACCACCACCGTGCGGATGGTCGACAGGATTCATCGCCACTCCGCGAACCGTAGGACGAATTCCACGCCAACGTTTAGCGCCCGCCTTGCCAAGCTTGCGAAGCGAGTGTTCGGAGTTCCCAACTTCGCCGATGGTGGCACGACAATCCAGATGCACCTTGCGGACTTCACCGGACCGCAGGCGTAATTGTGCGTAATTACCTTCCCGGCTGAGATACTGAATTACGCTACCCGCTGCTCGCCCCAGCTGACCGCCCTTACCCGGCTTCAACTCGACGCAGTGAACTGTCGTGCCTACCGGAATATTACGTAGCGGTAAAGAATTGCCCGGCGCGATCGGCACGTCGACACCGGATTGGATAGCGCTTCCGACATCTATTCCTTTAGGCGCGAGTATGTAGCGCCGCTCGCCATCGGTGTAAAGCACGAGCGCCAGATTCGCGCTGCGATTTGGGTCATATTCCAGACGTTCTACACGACCAGACACACCGTCTTTTCCGCGGCAAAAATCTACAATACGGTATTTCCGTTTGTGGCCACCGCCACGATGACGTACGGTAATCCGGCCTTGATTGTTACGGCCGTCTATCGATTTTTTCGACGTCAGTAAGGCTTTGTGTGGTTTTCCAGTATGTAACTGAGTGGAAACAACACGCACCGTCCCACGGCGTCCCGGTGAAGTAGGTTTTAGTGTTACTAACGCCATTGTTGATGACCCCTAGGCATCACGCATGTCCTTCCGCGAAATCAATATCATGACCTTCTTTCAGGCGCACGTAGGCCTTTTTCCAATTACTTCGCATGCCGGGAGTGCGGCCGAATCTTTTTATCTTGCCGCGCATATTCACAACTTGAACCGATTCCACCTCAACGTCGAATGCCTTTTCCACCGCTTGTTTAATTTCGGACTTGGTAGCGCTAGGAATGACCTTGAATACCGCTTGCCCATGTTTGTCGGCAAGACGTGTGCTCTTCTCCGAGATTACCGGTGCAACCAAGATTTGGAACAAACGTTCGTCTTTCATTGCAACCACTCTTCGATTTTTTTCACCGCGCCCGACGTCATTACCACCCGCTCATGTCCAACCAGACTTAGAGGGTCGAGTTGGCTCACGCTGCAAATATTCACACGGTGCAGGTTACGTGCCGACAACAACATATGGTCGTCCACCGACTCTTGTACAATCAGAACATCTTGCGCGCCGAGTTGCTTTAACTTATTCGCGAGTTCCTTCGTCTTAGGTGCCGACACGGATAAATCGTCGCATACCCAGAGGCGGTCCTGCCGGGTCAATTCGGAGAATATTGACCGCATTGCGGCACGATACATCTTGCGATTGACCTTTTGCGAGAAGTCCTTGTTGGTGGCAGGAAATACCTTGCCACCGCCTCGCCACAATGGGCTTCTATTAGTACCAACGCGCGCACGGCCGGTGCCTTTCTGGCGCCACGGCTTACCGCCACCGCCTCTTACCGCAGAGCGATTTTTTTGGCTGCGCGTGCCGGCGCGTGCCCCGGCTTGATAAGCAACGATGACCTGATGCACCAAAGGCTCATTGTAATCGGCGCTAAAGGTCGCCTCCGACACCTTCAGCCCGGACTCCGATTTCTTTCCATCTTCTTTGACCACTGTCAACTCAACCATTTCAATTCTTCTTTGCCTTGGCCTTGACCGCAGGCTTTATAACCACGTTCGCGCCCTTCGGCCCGGGAACAGATCCTTTCACCAACAATAACCGGCGCCCTGGATCGACACGTACAACCTCAAGGTTTTGTTGGGTACGCGTCACATTTCCCATCTGGCCCGCCATCTTCTTACCGGGAAATACGCGACCCGGGTCCTGGCATTGACCGATGGAGCCTGCACCGCGATGGGTCAAAGACGCTCCGTGGCTGGCGCGACCCCCACCGAATCCGTAACGCTTTACCACTCCGGCATAACCTTTGCCGACGCTGGTCCCAGTCACGTCGACCTTCTGACCTGCGGTAAATATCTCCAACTGCACTTCACCACCAGGCGCCAGTTCACAGCTCTCGTCTGTATCCAGGCGGAATTCCCATAACCCCACCCCTGGCTCCACCCCCGCCTTGGCAAAATGTCCCGACATCGGCTTGGACACGCGTCCGGGCCGGCGCGCGCCTATCGTCACCTGAACTGCAGCATAGCGATCCCGTTGCGTGGTCTTCACCTGGGTCACACGGTTCGAGCCAACCTGCAGCACGGTGACCGGAATCGAACCACCGTCCTCCGCAAATACGCGGCTCATGCCAATCTTTTTACCAACCAATCCTAACGGCATTGTCTTGTTCTCAAGAAAAGATCAAAGCGTATTTGTATCTTTTCTGTGTTTACCTCGTCATTTATCACGTTGCTAATTTAGCTTTATTTCAACATCAACGCCGGAGGGCAGATCCAAACGCATCAGCGCATCCACCGTCTTATCCGTCGGCTCGATAATGTCCATGATCCTTTTGTGGGTACGGATCTCGAACTGGTCCCGGGCCTTTTTGTTCACATGAGGCGAGCGCAACAATGTATATCTCTCTATACGCGTCGGCAAGGGAATCGGACCGCGAACCACCGCGCCGGTTCGTTTCGCAGTATCCACAATTTCCTGAGCCGACTTATCGATCATGCGGTGATCGAAGGCCTTCAACCGAATGCGTATCTTCTGACCTTTGACTGTCATGTGAACACTACTTTTATTTCCTATTCAATTATCTTGGTTACCACGCCGGCGCCCACGGTGCGGCCGCCTTCGCGAATCGCAAACCGTAATCCATCCTCCATCGCAATCGGCGCAAT
>CAMYMN010000011.1 GCA_947259395.1 uncultured Gammaproteobacteria bacterium
CTGGCCAAACGCTCTGGCTCTATGGACAAAGTTGAGAAACTTGCGCAGTGGAAAGAAAGCGATCTTTTCGACGAGAAAGAGAAGGTTGTTCTTGAATACGTGGAAGCTGTTACTTATTCAGATCAACAGGTGACTGATGAATTGATGGATCGATTAAAGAGCTTCTTTGACGACGATGGCATTGTGGAATTAACTGGGCTTATTGCTTTTCAAAATTTATCCAGCAAATTCAATAGTGCTCTAGATGTGCCATCTCAAGGTTTTTGTAAAATTCCTTTTGATCATTCCAGCAATAATCAAGCCTAGCCAAGGTATGGAATCGATGCCCTACAGCGTGCGTTAAGCTCCCGCTTCCGATTACTTTGCAGATCCACGGGTGACGGAGATGAAAGGCTCCATCGGGTCGCCTCCAGCCGATCTGATCACGAAGGGCACTTCGCGTTAAGGGTTGTTAGACGCCTGCGCGAGAGTGGCTCGCGATTCGCGGCAAGCCAAGGTGTGGGCAGGCGTCTAACAAGCCTCGATCGGCCAGGAACGGGCATTCGCTGAGAGGGTCGCGAACGACTCTTATGCGGCGCACAGCGGATAGGGGGTGCTATCGGTAGCCGGTTAGAAAAGCAAAACCCGCCGTATCCACGCGAATTACGCAGTCCGGAATTTCGCTTCTTCTAATTGCGAAACGATTAGGCCAGTTCCTCCGAACGTCAGATCGCAAGCTTAAACAGCTCGACCGGGTCATGCTTACCGCGGACTGTGACTTTACCCATGGCCTCCAACGGATAGGTGTCAGTGAGCAGTGAGACGGTCGTGCCAGAGACGAGAACACGCGTATCGTAGTCTTTGTTTAGCTGCTCGAGCCGAGCCGCCAAGTTCACGGCATCCCCATATACCGTATAGTTGACACGATCACCCGAACCAACGTTGCCGGCAATCACAGTCCCGGTGTTGATTCCAATCCGGGTACGCAGGGAGGCCCCTGCAAACGTTCGGCCCTTTAGGACCTGCTGTATTTCACACGCAGCCCTAACCGCTTGGTCCGCGTGATGAGAATCTTCTACGGGAACATTGAACGTTACCAGCATGGCATCACCGTGGAACTGATTGACCACACCCCCCTGCCGTTTGATTGGTTCGATAACGGTCGGAAAATACTCGTTGAGCATCTGTACAACCTGTTCCGGTGACATCCTTTCAGCAATGCTGGTGAAGGCCTCCAGGTCAGAATACAGCACGGTTGCTGTGGTCTGGATCGGCTTCAGATGGCCCTTGCCAGCGACGATGGCCTCGGCAACGCTTTCAGGCACATACTTGCCGAACACCTCACGAATGACATCGAGTTGACGGTTGACTTTGCGAAACAATCGCACACTCTCGATCGCGATCACCGCCTGGTCCGCGAAGGTCTTGAGAAGTTCGACCTGTTTCCCTGGGAAAGGCCCTACCTCGCGTCGTGCAACGACGATTCCACCAAGTGGATGGCCCATATGCAGCATCGGTACAGCGACAAGGCTTCGAAACTTGACCGTTCGCGCCACATTGAGATACTCAGGGGCAAACAGGGTGTCGGCGTCCACGTCCGGGATGCTCGCAACGTCCCGGCTCAAGATGGCACGACCGATAGCCAGGTCTTGGCCTGGGGCCCTAGGGAAGGTCCGACCCCACACATCGACCTGCTCAGGTGTCACGCCATGATGACCGACGAGAGTGAGTAGCTTGCCATCGAACCGAAACACCGTACTGAACTCGCCGTCGCACAAACGCACCGCGCTCTCCGCAATCATGTTGAACACCGGCTGAAGCTCACCGGGCGAACTCGCCATGAGCCGCAGGACCTCACTCGTCGCCGTCTGATAGGCCAGCGCCTCAGTAAGATCGCGATTGGTCCCCTGGATCTTACGGAAGAGCCGTGCATTGTGCATAGCCAACACGGATTGAGCGGCAAAGGTATTGAGAAGCTCAACCACATCGGGCAAGAAGGCACGGGCTTCGCGTCGCAAGATGACAAGGCCTCCCAGCAGTCGCTCTTCCCGCACAAGTGGAAGTGCAAGCAGCGCGCGCAGTCCCTCTCGCGAGAGCTGCTCCCGTACTTGAGGGGCAACGGGTTGTCCCGTGGTTCGCAGGTCATTGACCTCGACAGGTTCACGAGTTGCGCCCGCTTGACCGATCGCGCCCTCGCCGAGGCGGATCGGTGCCTGCTGCAGCAGGGCGAGGTGCTCTGGCGTGATACGGTGTGCGGCCCGCACCTGGAAAGTCTGCGTCGTATCATCGAACTCGTAGATGATCCCGCTGTAGCCCCCCGACAGCCGCACCGCGCGGCTGACAATCGTGCTGAGAACGGTGTCAAGATCGAGGGTCGTACTTACCGCCCGTCCGATCTCGCTGAGGGCCGTGAGTTGCTCGACCGAGTGCGTCAGGTCCGCGGTCCGTGCCTCCAGTTCTTGGAACAATCGTGCGTTCTCGATCGCGATCACCGCCTGGTCGGCAAACGTCTTGAGCAGCTCGATCTGGTTTGCGGGGAAGGGGCCTGCTTTGCCTCGCGCCACGACGATCCCGCCAACGGGGAAGCCCTTGTGTAGCATCGGTACCGCGACCAGGCTTCGAAACTTCACCATTTGCGCCACATTGAGGTAGGCAGGGGCAAACAAAGTGTCGGCACCCACGTCCGGGATGCTCGCAACGTCTCGGCTCAAGATGGTGCGACCGATGGCCATATCTTGGCCTGGCGGCCTCGGGAAGGTCCGACCCCATACTTCGACCTGCTCAGGTGTCATGCCATGATGACCGACGAGGGTGAGTAGCTTGCCATCGAACAGAAACACCGTACTGAACTCGCCGTCGCACAAACGTACTGCGCTCTCCGCAATCATGTTGAACACCGGCTGAAGATCGCTCGGCGAGGCCGAGATCACACCAAGGATGGCACTCGTTGCCGCTTGTTGCTCGAGTGCCTCGGCGAAAGCTCGTTTGTTCGCTTCGAGTTCCTGGACGAGGTCTGTGTTCACTACGGGGCCACCGGCTGTTCAACAAGATATTGATCTAGGCGCTTCAGGCATTTGTGGTAGATCCATAGAGCCGGATGTCTGATCTATATTATACGGGACCACTACTGCGTGGCGGCTGACTCTCAAGATAAGGTATTTCTAATATGTTCCAGTCTTCCCACAAGCGAAACCTTGAGGCAGTAGCACAATACGGGCTCGTACGGTTTCGCTTCGTGATTTTTTGGAAACTAACGGACGACCGCCCCGCCCGCATTGCGGACGTTGGTCGGGCAGATGCCGAATGCCCGGATCGTAGTCTGCGGGTGCATGTCCCGCTCCCACCAGCAGCTACCTGCTGGCTGCATCTAGCTTCGCTGAAAGCGGGACTGAATAGCTATAACGGGTCGTTTTTACACATTCACGCCGACCTGAATCCACGGATCAAAGCTGTAAAGAATACCGACAATACGAAAAGGGGCCGGTGGCCCGGTCGTCATACAATCCGGTCATTCGGTAGTCACAGCGACCAATGGCTCCAGTGGGTTGGACATGGTCCTTTGTAATCTGTAATTTCCTATCGAATCAAGTCTGAGTTGTTACACTTACGTCATCGAGTCGAATCGCCGGCAAGTTCCACGTTGCCCGTACCAGTGACCACTCGAGTACTAGTATCAACATCATCTTCTTCTTCAGATAGCGCCTGATAAATGTACTCGATGTACTGCACGATAGAGTGATCCTCGAAATGGTCGATCTTGCCCTGCCTTATGCCTTTCACGAAGCCCCGCCACAGGTCCTTGGTCCGTTGCCAACCACCGACCCGCCGGATCTTGCCGCGTGCGTTCAGGTAGATCTCTTCCCCAGAGTGCCGATATCCCATCCATGCCGGCGGTACCCTCGCGACGATGTCGTTGTTGTTGACCCATCGGCTATAGTCGAGCTTACAAAAGTGGACGAATCGCTTGTCGCCGACCCGCGGGCTGCCAAAGGTCTGCAGTTGTTGCGGATTAGAAGGTATGTGCGACAGCATACAGCGCCCTGCGCAAATCGTTGCCATGGCACCGCCTAGTGAGTGGCCCGTAAACCATAATGTCTTGGTATTGTCGATGAGGGTTTTTTCGATTCGTGGCCACAGATCATCGACTTCCCGTTTGAACCCCCGATGTACTCGGCCCATAGTCTCCGATAACGCAGTGATGGCATTGGCATCCGCGCGAATGTCGTTCCATTCGTTAGGCTCCGTACCCCGGCACGCAATCACGCAATCTATGTCATTCTCGAACTTGTACGCCTGTGCGCCATCGCGATCAAAGAACTGCACCTCATCAAAGCGCAAACGTCTCACCGCGCGTGCGGCCTCGCGCTCCGGCAAATAGGCAATCATGGATAGCTCGGCGAGCAGCAAAGACCGCCTTAAATTACCGAGCTCGGCGATTGGACCCGTTAACTCCGAGTGCAGGCCGATCTCATCGGCGGTGTGTTGAGACATCGGCGTTTTGTCGATATTCGCGGTCATTTTCGGCGTGGGCCGGTTCTGTGTAGGGCACCATATTTTAGTGTGCCGGATGAAAAATTACAGTCCCGCACGGCAATCGTCATAATATAATCTCAGCTAACAACGCACACCACGGAAAAATGTCTTATCGAATGCGCAGCTTTATCTTTACTTGTGCGGGGCTGGTGATCCTCATCACCCAGCAGCTCGCCGCAGCGGCGCCTGCCGACCTGACCGCCGATGAGGTGGAGATCGAAGGAAAGCGGTTCACGGTGATGATTCCGGCGGGGTATGAACTGGAGTTTCTAACCGGAAGCATGTCACGCCCACGGTTCATGTACTTCACATCTAACGGCGACCTGCTGGTGGGATCCAGGAGTGGCAAGGTGTATCGGCTCGCCCCGCCTTATACTCAAGCCGAGGTGTTGACGAAGTTCGCGGATTATCCACACAGTGTTGTGGTGCGCGGTGATGAATTGTATGTAGCCGACACTGATGGCCTGTACCGGGCTCGATACAACTCTGGTATCACACGTCTCAGGCATAAGGACTTCACTTTGGTGGCGCCATTACCGAGCGGTGGCACTCACAGCAGCCGAACGGTGGAAGTCGGGCCCGACAACCGGCTCTATATCGGTCTTGGGATTAGCGGCAACTGTCCTAATGAATACCTCGACGATAGTTACGACTTCGAGAACCGGCGCGGCGGTGTGTTCGTGCTCGATGAAACCGGCGACAAACCGAAGTTGTGGCCCTATGCCTCCGGACTACGCAACCCGATCGGATTTGCCTGGCATCCCGGTACCAAGATCCTGTACGCGAACAATAACGGTCCGGATCATTGGGGTTATGAGTTGCCGCGAGAGTATTTCGGGCGCTTGAGTGCGGGATCTTTTCACGGCATGCCCTGGTATCAGTACGTCGACGGACGTTTTCAGCGTGACAGATGCATTCGCGCCAAGCCCCCGCGGCCGGTGACCGAAGCGATGCCACCGGAGGTCACCTTCGACGCCCGTAACGCGCCCATGGGTATGGTGTTTGTCCCCAAAGGGGCGATGGACGCGCGCTTCGAAGGTGACGCGATCGTTGCCCTGCACGGATCCTGGGGCACACAACCGCGCGGCGGCTACGCCGGGGACCCGGCCACTCGGCGGCACCCAAAATTAGTCCAAGTGATGTTCGAGGACGGGCGGGCAACGCGGGTGGTCGATCTGATTACCGGGTTTCAGTTGGATAACGGCCAGCGCTGGGGCCGCCCATGCGGCGCTGCCATCGGACCCGATGGCGCGCTGTATTTCACCAGCGATGGGGGTACTAACGGCTTGTTCCGTCTGCGGCGGATTCAGTAGCCTGAAAATTGGTTAAAGTTGGAGTAAGACCATTGCTGTCCCCTTGGCATGCGTTGGAGTACGTGCTGGCATATTGAACGCCGCGAGGAATCTCGCACCGTCGGATAACGGCAGCAGACCTAACAGGTTAAGATCCTTCAGCGCGTTGCGCCTGAGGATGACAAAGCATCTCTAACAGGATGAGATCTCGCGGTTTAGCGACTCAAAATGACGTCTAATTGAGATCAAACCCTATCTTATTTTGTCGTTTGATCCTTATTGCCAACCACGTCCTCATAGCCCTTCTTGGTGGCGCGTCCGGCTGCCCCGACAGCCTCGGTGGTTGCGTCCCACGCGTCTTTCGAGACCTCTTTGGTCTTGTCCCAAGCCTTGTCAGCGTACTCACCGGTTTTCCTGGCGCCGCTCTTGGTGGCTTCCCACACCTCCTGAGAGGTTTGTTTGGTCTCATCCCACACTTCCTTCGAGGTCTGCTTGGTCGCTTCCCACGCTTCCTTGGATATTTCCTTGGTCGCCTCCCAAGTCTCCCCACCCTTCCCGGCGCCTTTGTCGTGCACCAAAGGTTCTGGGGCCCCGGGTTGTACGACTTCCGGCGTCACTGGGACCGTTTTGTTGGCGTCGCTATCGGCCATAAGCTGCGACGAGAACGGGCCAAGCAGAAGAAAAATCATCAATATTGTTGGGCTGTAAACACGCATACGTTTTACACACATTGTGAATGCAGGCGTATTGTACCTCTCCAAGACGCATACCGTCGCCCATTGATCTGCTCAGGCGGCGACATCGTCCGGCTATGTATTCCACTGCAGGTAAGGTCAGCACGGTTTTTCCACAAGCACACACGTGTCACACCCACGCCGTGTACATACAAAAAGCTGAATTATTGCTGAGCGCACCATTAAACGTGTGCTCACGAGTTCCGGCGACAAGCCAAAATCAGAGGTCGATCAAGTGTGTGTACACAAATAACGCAGACAGGCTACATTGACATAGGAGTAACCATGCAAAGGCGTGACGGATGACTGTAAGCGGAAGGCACACTCCGGTTCACCGAGATGATCGACCACCATTACCGCTTCATGGAAGTCCTCGTGCTCGGTGTAGTGGTTCACGGTGATCACAGTGCGTATGCCAGCGCCTATCGCGGACAGTAATCCGTTTCGCGAGTCTTCGAATGCCAATACGCGATCCGGAGACAGCTTTAATCGTTCGAGCACAAGATCGTAAATATCCGGCGCCGGTTTCTTGTTTACCGCGTCCTCACCTGCGGCAATCACTTCAAACCATGCAGGAGCGGTTGGATCGATCGCCGTTTGTAGCAACGCCTCCACGTTGACACGTGACGTCGTCGTGGCGATCGCCAAGCGCAGTCCCGCGGCACGCGCTTCTTGCAGCAGGCGCTTGACGCCGGGACGCGCCGGAATTCCATGTTGTTGAACGATTTTCACGAAATGGTTTGTTTTCACGTCGTGCAGCACCTCGATGTAGCTCTCCAGATCGCGGTCCGCCCTGATGCCGGGACAATATCGTTCCACATAATGGTGCAATCGCTCTTTTCCGCCGTGCACAGCCAGTAGCCTTCCGTACAAATCGGCATCCCAATCCCAATCGAGGCCAAATTCCCTAAATGCGGCGTTGTAGGCGAGCCGGTGCCCATCGCGTTCAGTGTCCGCCAGTGTCCCGTCGACGTCAAAAACCAGCGCTTGTAGGGTTGAATCCGTCATCTGCAATCGGTAGAAGTCATTGAAAATCCAAATAATTCCAGGAGTTAGCGCACGAGATAATTCGTGTTGCGTCGATCCGGCCTTTGTAGTACAAATGCGCGCTTATTTTTTTCCAGGTGTACCGTAGGAGTCTATATTATGGCGGCCACTTCCAAGAAGAAGGCCAAAGCGAAAAAGAAGACGTCGAA
Source organism: uncultured Gammaproteobacteria bacterium (assembly GCA_947259395.1). Classification (GTDB taxonomy): domain Bacteria; phylum Pseudomonadota; class Gammaproteobacteria; order Arenicellales; family JAANXG01; genus CALZGZ01. The sequence continues at coordinate 7,735 of CAMYMN010000011.1, forward strand.
GAAGAAGGTAGCAAAAAAGACCAAGAAAACGGCGAAAAAGGCGGTAAAGAAAAAGACGGCCAAAAAGGTTGCTAAAAAGAAGAAGAAAGTCGCAACCAAGAAAAAACCCGCAAAAAAGAAAACCACAAAAAAGCCTGCTAAAAAGAGGGCATCGGCAGCCCGAAAGAGATCTCGTCCCGTCATCAAGATGATGGGTGATACCATCGTACATGGGATCGACCCGTATCAGGCCAAGCGGGGTGAGAAGTATATGAGCACTCGTCAGCTCGAACACTTCCGCACGATTCTAGAGAATTGGCGATCGCAGTTGGTAGACGACATCTCCCGTACCATCCACTCGATGCAGGATGAAACCATTAACCATCCCGATCCGACGGACCGCGCAACTCAAGAAACGGATATGTCACTGGAGTTACGCAGCCGCGACCGGGAACGCAAGCTGATCAAGAAAATTGACGACACCTTTGTGCTCATCGATGCTGGTGACTACGGTTTCTGTGAAAACTGCGGGGTGGAGATCGGCATTCAGCGTCTCGAGGCCCGGCCCACGGCGACCCTATGTATCGACTGCAAGACACTGGACGAGATTCGTGAGAGGCAGGTGATATAAGACCGGTGTAATACCGGTCCGGCGCGAAGCTGAAAGCGCCATCGGCCGTGAAACGATGTCCATTGTTGAGTCTGAGTTTCGACCGGCAATCTGGTGCCGAAACCCGCATCTACAGACACTGTGGCCGTATTTTTTCCGTTTTTCTCCCCGACCCGAGTACCGCCGGGAACGCCTCGAGCTGAAGGACGGCGATTTTCTTGACCTTGACTGGTACGAGCCCAACTCTGCAGGACCATTGGTCTTAGTTTTACACGGGCTGGAAGGCTGTTCACGATCTCATTACGTTCGCGGGTTGGTCACCGCCTTTGCGCAACGAAACATTCGATCCGTGGTCATGCATCACCGTGGGTGCAGCGGGGAACCGAACCGTTTAGATCGTAGCTATCATGCCGGGGAAACCATCGATTTAGATACCGTATTGACGCGCTTGCATGACCGTGAACCGAACACCCCCCTGGGCGCGATCGGTTTTTCCCTGGGCGGTAATATGTTACTGAAATGGCTAGGCGAAAATCCGCACATCTCATTAGTTGAAGCCGCGGTGGCGGTTTCGGTCCCATTCTTGCTTGCGGAAGGAGCCCGGCGCATGCAACGGGGAATATCGCAAATCTATCAACGGCGTCTAATAGGATTAATGAAACATTCCCTCAACAAGAAGTTCGCACACCGACCGGCGCCGGTGGATATGTACCATGTGCGCGAGCTCCAAACTTTTTGGGACTTCGACGATCAAGTAACCGCGCGGCTCCACGACTTCGCCAGCGTCAAAGACTACTACGAGCGCAGCAGCAGCCGCCAATTCCTCTCCGAAATCAACACCGATACCTTGATTGTGCATGCAAAGGATGATCCATTGATGACCACTGCGGTGATTCCCCGGGAGCATGAATTGTCTACCAAGATTCAACTCGAGGTGAGTCAATATGGCGGCCATGTGGGCTTTGTCACTGGCCCGGTGTGGCGTCCTCGGTATTGGTTGGATCAACGGGTGACGGATTATCTCAGTACGAAGCTAGCGTCCAAGGGCCCCCCAATCTAGCCCGCATATTGCAGCAAGAATTCCGGATGACGGCATCGCCCCGCCGCAATCCAGAGGCGAAACACGAGGGCTACAGCCGATCAATAATCGCGTCGGTAAACTCCTCGGTCGCGGCATGACCACCGAGATCTCGCGTGACGCGATCACCGGTTGCAATGACCTCTCTGATCGCGGTACGAATGCGCTGTGCCTTCGCAGGCATATTCAACTGGTCCAGCATCAACGCGGCTGCCAAGATCAGCGCCGAGGGATTGGCGATCTTTTTCCCGGCAATGTCCGGCGCCGAACCATGAACCGCCTCGAAAATCGCGACGTCATCACCGATATTAGCTCCTGGCGCCATGCCCAGTCCGCCAATTAAACCGGCGCATAGATCTGAGATAATATCGCCAAACAGATTCGTCGTGACAATGACATCAAACTGGTGTGGGTTCATCACTAATTGCATGCACGTGTTGTCGACAATCATCTCTACACTTTCAATATTCGGGTATTGTTTGGCAATTTCCCGTGCAACATTGAGGAACAAGCCGGAAGTCGCCTTCAATATGTTCGCCTTGTGCACGATTGTGATCTTTTCCCGATTACGCCTCTGCGCCAGCTCAAAAGCGAATCGAATCACCCGCTCCGAGCCGGCGCGCGTGATAACGCTAACCGACTCGGCCCGTGATCCGTCCGATGAGATTTCCTGACGTTCGCCGGAGTACATACCTTCGGTGTTCTCGCGAATGGTGATGATGTCGATATTATGATATCGCGACTGCACACCGGGACGGGTAATGGCAGGACGCACGTTGGCATATAGATCGAACATCTTGCGAAGCCGAACATTGATCGACGTAAACCCCTTCCCCACGGGTGTGGTCAATGGCCCCTTCAAGGCGACGCCGTTTGTACGGATCGACCGCAATGTCTCTTCAGGCAAAATTTCCTTGCCTGCTTGCGACGCGGTTATTCCCGCAAGCTGATTGTCGTAACTGAATCCGCAGTCCAATGCATCCAACACGCGAAGTGCGGCCCGGGTAATCTCGGGACCGATGCCATCGCCGGGAATTATCGTAATTGGACGCATAAGCCCCTCATATTACCAGTTCATGCCCATGGCCATTGGCTGGCCCGCCTTTCTCATCAGGATCCCGGTTGTTGGCGCTGAACTCGTGCGGTTGAGCGCCGCGCCTGGAGCGATGAAAAAAGGGGTTCAACGTCACACATAAACCCCGACCCCGTTTTTTCTGTTGCGTGACGGCCAAGCGCAGCTGTGCAAGCGCCAGCCAGGGCGGGGCGCCTGGTGCGAAATGCGGATTAGCACTGTTGCCATGGCAGACCGTCGTGCCGCCACCCAGCGATCGTGCTGCGTTGATGATTGTCATCCAAAGGACCCTCGAAACCAGTATCGATGTGGGACACATTTTTTATCCCCGCATCGATCAACGCCTTCCCGGCCTCCACGGACCGGCGTCCACTTCGGCAGATGAGTATCACGCTAGGCGGTTTGTCCTCGTCGGCCCCCAGGAAACCACCGAGCAACACCTCGCGCACCTGCGCGACGAATCGAGGATTAACGATCCAATCGGGTTCATCCAACCATGGGATATGGATCGCGTCTCGTGGGTGCCCAATCATCAAGTGCTCCATCGTCGAGCGAATGTCGATCAGCACCGCTTGCGGATTATTTTGCATCCGCTCATACGCTTCTTGCGGTGATATGTCTTCGGGTCGTTGGGCATCTTTACTCATGGCATCCTCCTGTAAGACGATTGCGACACCGCTATTCTAGCCAAACTTATAGGTCTATAAATATTCTTATTTCTCCAGGACAAGCGTCACCGGACCGTCATTGACCAGCTGAACCTGCATCAATGCACCGAACCGCCCAGTCACCACGTGGCAGATGCCGGCGGCACGCAAGGCAGTAACAAAGCGATCAAACAACGCTTGGGCCTGTCCTGGCGGCATGGCCGCGGAAAAATCCGGACGCCGTCCCCTGCCCGTATCCCCATACAGGGTAAATTGCGGCACCACCATCAATTCCCCTCCAGTTTGCAACACCGAATATTGAAAATGCCCCGCTTGGTCGGCGAATACCCGCAGGTTTGCCACTTTGTCGGCCATCGGCTGCAATATAGATTCATCATCATCGCTGCCGAATCCAACCAGTAGCAACAACCCAGCAGCGATTTGGCTGATTAATTCCCGATCCACGGTCACTGACGCAGATCGGACACGTTGCAGGAGAACTTTCACGAAAAGGATAAATTAATAATTTATAATCTTGCGCTTTACGCGGTAAAAAAAGGGGGCCTGATGGCCCCCTTTTATTGTTCGCGGTTGAGCGTGTATCACGCCGCGTTGTCAATCGCTTTCATACTCAGACGAATACGGCCTTGTTTGTCTACCTCTAAAACCTTGACCTTGATGAGATCGCCCTCCGACAACATGTCGCTGACGTTCTCAACACGCTTGTTGGAGATCTGTGAGATGTGCACTAGACCATCCCTGCCGGGTAGGATATTAACGAATGCGCCAAAATCCATCAGTTTAACGACCCGACCCTCGTAAGTCTTACCGACCTCGACGTCGGCGGTGATATCCTCGATGCGCCGGCGTGCTTCCTGTCCGGCGGCATTGTCGACCGAGGCGATCTTGATGGTGCCGTCATCGCTGATGTCAATGGTAGTACCGGTCTCCTCGGAAATCGCACGCACCGTGGTACCACCCTTACCGATGACGTCGCGGATTTTGTCTACTGGGATCCTGATGGTCAAAATTCGCGGCGCGTAGTCCGACATTTCCGGGCGCGGACTCGAAATCGCGGTCGCCATCTCATTCAAGATATGCATGCGACCTTCGCGGGCCTGGTCTAACGCAACCTCCATGATCTCCTTGGTAATGCCGTCGATCTTTATATCCATCTGCAGGGCGGTGACACCGCTTGGTGTCCCGGCAACCTTAAAGTCCATGTCGCCAAGATGGTCCTCATCGCCCAGAATATCGGTTAACACCGCAAATTGCTCGCCGTCTTTGATCAGGCCCATGGCCACACCCGCTACGGGTGCCTTGATATTTACGCCCGCATCCATCAACGACAAGCTCGTGCCGCATACCGTGGCCATGGAGCTCGATCCATTGGATTCGGTGATCTCCGACACCACACGCACCACGTAAGGGAAATCGTCCATTGACGGCAATACCGCGGCAATTGCTCTTTTTGCCAATTTACCGTGACCAATCTCGCGGCGTTTGGGCGACCCCACACGACCAGTCTCACCGACACAGAATGGCGGGAAATTATAATGCAGCATGAACCGGTCACGGCTTTCGCCTTCTAAAGCATCAATAATTTGTGCATCGCGCTCCGTACCTAAAGTAGTGGTCACAATAGCCTGGGTCTCACCACGTGTGAACAAGGCCGACCCGTGGGTACGAGGTAGGGTGCCGACGCGACAGTTGATGGCACGGACGCTACGTGTATCGCGCCCGTCGATGCGCGGCTCGCCACCGAGGATCCGTCCGCGTACCATATTTTTTTCGAGGTTCTTGATCGTCCCTTTGACGGCATCAATGAGCCCTTGTTCGGACTCTTCGTCGGTCAAGGCGGAAACAATCCGCTCGCGAATATCAGCGAGCCGATCCTGACGTTGTTGTTTGTCGGCAATACGATATGCCTCAGCAATGTCGGTATTTGCGAGTTCGGCGACTTTGTCGCCGAGTGAGGTATCTTCCTCTATGGGATCCCATTCCATAGGCTGCACGCCCACCTCCTGAGCCAAGTCGCGGATAGTGCGAATAGCGACCTGCAGCTGTTCATGACCGAACAGCACCGCGCCCAACATCTCCTGCTCGCTCAACCCATCCGCCTCGGATTCAACCATCAGCACCGCACTTTCGGTACCGGCAACGACCAGGTCGAGTTTGGATTCTTCGTTCAAAGTGGAAATGCTTGGGTTCAAAATATACTCACCATCCCGGAATCCCACCCGTGCCGCACCGATGGGACCCTTGAACGGTACACCCGATAATTGCAACGCTGCGGATGCACCAATCAACGCCACAATATCAGGATCGATTTCCGGGTCTATGGACATCACGGTGGCGATGATTTGCACTTCGTTGGCAAAGCCCTTGGGAAACAGCGGGCGGATGGGGCGATCAATGAGGCGGCAGGTGAGGACGGCTTTCTCGGAAGGCCGGCCTTCTCGCCTGAAGAATCCTCCGGGTATTCGGCCTGCTGCGTAGGTTCGCTCTTCGAAATCTACGGTAAGGGGGAGGAAATCCCTCGCCGGCCCTCCTTTTTCGCACACCACGGTGACCAACACCGAGGTGTCCCCACAGCTGGCGACCACGGCCCCGGTGGCCTGTCTGGCAATTTCGCCAGTCTCCAACTTGAAATTATGCTGACCGTACTGAAACTCTTTGACTACATGCACCACAATATTTTCTCCACCGCTTATTTCCGCAGACCCAGCTTACCGATCACAGATCGATAACGCTCAATGTCCTTAGTTTTTAGATAATCAAGTAACTTGCGTCGCTGATTCACTATACGCAACAATCCTTGACGGGAATGATGATCATGTATATGAGTTTTGAAGTGCGACGACAGGTCCTTGATGCGCGCAGTCATCAACGCAATTTGGACTTCCGGTGAACCGGTATCACTGGTCCCGCGCTGATGCTCGGTGACAACTTGCGCCTTTTGCTCGGCAGTTAAAGCCATAACTTTCCTCTGTGTTCTTAATGGGTTAGCTCGAAAAACGGCCCGCGTATTCTAACTGCACACCTCCGCCGTCACAACCAGATGCGTGCAATAGTGCGGGCACCGAAATTTGTATGTAAAGACAATCACTTAGTAAGTCTGAAACAGCCGTTTCGGCGCCACGCGACCATCCGCCATAACTTGACCCACACCGAGAAATCCGGCCTCCTTGGCATACAGCCGCACCCAACCCGAACGCGGCACCCCGGAAGCACGCACTGGCTGTCCGCGGCACAAGTAATAGGCGGCATCGGCTGACAACATCACATCCGGCAGGTCCGATAGCCCCTCATCCGCGGGTATCAATAAGCGATCGAGATCCTCGATACACTCGGCGCGCCGCAGTTGTTCGAAAGACACCGCGTCGTCCACGGTAAATGAACCGACACCTATACGCCGCAGCGATGCGACATGAGCACCACATCCCAATCTTTCACCCAACTCGTGGGCCAGCGTCCTCACATAAAAACCGCTCGAACAGTGTAGTTCGACCTCTATGTTATCTGAGTCCTGTCGCCGCCAGGTTGCCTGATACACGTTGACAGACCGTGGCTTACGCTCGACTTCAATACCCTGACGCGCGAGTTTGTACAGCGGCTGTCCGCGATGCTTGATGGCGCTATACATGGGCGGCACCTGCTGGATACGGCCGCGAAAGGCAGCTAATGCCTCCTCGACCGATTCATCGGACACATTTACTGGCGCACTGAAGACAAGGTCACCTTCCGCATCACCGGTATCAGTTGACTTACCAAGCGTGAAGACCGTCCGATAACGCTTGTCCGCATCTAGAAAAAAACTGGAAATCTTAGTTGCCTCGCCGAAGCATATCGGCAACAAGCCAGTAGCAATGGGGTCCAAACTGCCGGTGTGCCCCGCTTTGCGCGCTTTGTACAATGTCTTCACATCCTGCAGCGCAGTGTTGGAAGTCAGGCCTACAGGTTTGTCCAGCAACAAGATCCCTTGGATGTTGCGGCCGCCGCGTCGTCTACTTTGCTTCAATGCCGGATCAGCCTTTGGGAGTGGCATCGATATCGGGGTGTACTGCATTCTCGATCAACTTCGACAACTGATTTCCATTTTCGACACTGGTATCGTAAACAAAGCGAAAATTCGGACTCACGCGTAAATTCAAGTCGTGGCTCAACTCGCGACGTAAGAAACCGCTCGCGTGTGTCAGAGCCGCTATTAGTTGTTCTTTGCTCGCTGAATCATCTTCCTGATTGAGGCGAGTTACGTATACCTTGGCGTGTTTCAAGTCTTTACTCAGCTCAACGCCGGTAACAGTAACGAATCCAATACGCGGATCGTTCACTTGATTCGCCAATAATTTGGCGAGTTCGCGCTGCACAAGTTCCGCAACCCGGCGGGTGCGGCTGAACTCTCTCGGCATGTCTTATCACCGCGCCTGCGGGCTATAACTTCGGCCGCACTTCAAAAGTCTTAAAGATTTCAATCTGGTCACCCACTTTGACATCGTTGTAGTTCTTGATGCCCACCCCACATTCGACTCCAGCTTTGACCTCATTCACATCTTCCTTGAATCGCCGCAGTGAATCGATTTGGCCCTCGAAAATCACTACGTTGTCTCGCAAAACACGAACCTTTTCATTGCGCCGGACGACACCCTCAGTGACATAACACCCCGCTATGGCGCCGATCTTTGGGGCCCGAAATACATCTCGAACCTCGGCGTTGCCCATAACCTCCTCTTTTATTTCCGGCGCCAGCATACCCGACATCGCCGCCTTGACTTCGTCCACCACATCGTAAATGACGTTGTAATAATGCACGTCGACACCTTCTCCTTCGATGAGTTTACGCGCGGTGGCGTCGGCGCGCACGTTGAATCCAACGATGATCGCATTTGACGCCATGGCCAAATTAACGTCGGACTCGCTGATACCACCGACCATACCGTGGACTACGTTAACCCGGACCTCGTCGGTAGACAGTTTCTCCAACGCCTCAGTAAGCGCTTCGACCGACCCTTGTACATCGGCCTTTATCACCAGGTTGAGGCTCTCTTGTTCACCCTCGTCCATTTGCTGAAACATGTTTTCCAGCTTCGCAGCCTGTTGCCGGGCGAGTTTGACTTCCTTGTGTTTTCCCTGGCGGAACAGAGCGATTTCACGGGCCTTGCGCTCATCGGTGACTGCCAGTACCTCGTCTCCGGCTACGGGTACGCCGGACAATCCCTGGATCTCCACCGGTGTCGACGGTCCAGCTTCTTTGATACGCTTACCCGCATCGTTGGTCATCGCGCGCACACGCCCAGTCTCACGGCCCGCCAGTATGACATCGCCGTGATGCAGTGCGCCTTTTTGCACGAGTATCGTCGCCACCGGACCCCGCCCCTTGTCGAGACGGGCTTCGACTACCAACCCGGACGCCAGACCACCGCTGGATGCGTTCATATCCAGTAATTCGGATTGCAACAGCACCGATTCGAGAAGTTGTTCCACGCCCTCACCCGTTTTGGCTGAGACCGGCACTATTAATACATCGCCGCCCCAATCTTCGGGAATGACCTCGTGGGTCGACAAATCCTGCTTAACGCGTTCCGGGTCCGCGTCTTCCTTGTCTATCTTGTTTACCGCCACTACGATCGGTACACCCGCGTTCTTAGCATGATGGATCGCTTCGATCGTCTGTGGTTTAACCCCGTCGTCGGCCGCAACCACCAGAATCACTATGTCGGTGGCTTCCGCCCCCCGAGCGCGCATCGCGGTGAACGCCTCGTGCCCCGGGGTATCGAGAAACGTGAGCACGCCCTTGGATGTGCGTACCTGATAGGCCCCGATATGTTGCGTGATACCACCCGCCTCGCCGGCGGCCACTTTGGCCTTGCGAATGTAATCCAGAAGCGAGGTTTTGCCGTGGTCGACATGACCCATTACCGTGACCACCGGTGGTCGCGGTTGTAACTCTCCTTCTTCTTGCTGCTGATCCAGCAATAACGCCTCGGGATCGTCCCGCGCCGCCGGTTTGGCCTGGTGACCCATTTCTTCGACCACCAGAATCGCCGTATCCTGGTCCAACACCTGATTGATGGTGACCATAGAACCCATCTGCATTAACGCCTTAATGACTTCCGCTGCCTTGACGGACATCGCCTGGGCGAGCTCGGCAACCGTAATCGTCTCGGGAATACTCACTTCACGCTTGACCGGTTCCGTCGGTCGCTCGAACGCATGTTGGGTTGTTGTCTTGACCTTCTTCGGCCGATGTATTTCCCGGGCCTTGCGCCGCCCTTTCAAATCACCCGAAACATGGAGCTCATTGCGTGTCCGCTTACCCTTGCGGTCTCCTTTTTTGACTCGTTCGTCTTTCTTCTTCTCCGGCACCGGGGCGGGTTCCACGGGCACCGGTACCTCGGCCGGTACTTCAGCCGTCTCCGCAACAGGGGCCGGTGTTGCTTGCTCGGCGGGCTCACCTGGCTCGACTTCCGCAGATGGTTCGACTGCGGGTTCCGATTCCCCCATTGTCGCGGCCTCGTCAGCCACAGTTTCTGCTTCGGGCACCGTGGGCTCGGCGGTTGCAACCGGCTCTTCCACCACCGGTTGTTCTTGTTCTGCTTTCGCGGCCTCCGCGGCAGCAGCCTCTGCCGCCGCCTCCTCGATTGCCTGGCGACGCTGACGTTCCTGCTCTTCCAATACCTCACGCTTGACGAAGGTTCGGCGTTTACGCACCTCGACATGAATGGTTCGCGACGTGCCGGTACGTGAAGTTTGTTTAATCTCACCCGCGGTTTTACGCTTGAGCGAGATCTTGCTGCGCTTGGGCGCCAAGGTCTGTTGGTCGCCGCCACGCAGGAACGAGAGCAAAGTCACTTTTTCGTCCTCGCTGAGCGTATCGTCGGATTGTTTACCGTCAATCCCAGCATCCGCCAATTGTTGAATCAGCTTCTCGGTGCCGATTCCGATCTGTTCTGCGAAACTTCTTACCGTAACCTGGGACATCGCCGTTCCTACCATTACTCGTTCTCCGCCACCTCTGCTTGCTCGAACCAGTGCGCGCGCGCAGCCATAATCAGCGCCGCGGCCCGCTCCTGTTCAAGTTCGATATCCGAGATCTCTAATAACTCGTCCACCGCACACTCCGCTAGATCCTCGCGCGTGCGGATACCATGGCTGGCAAGCACGCGTCCAGTATGCTCGTCCATTCCGTCCAGTTCCAATAAATCCGGCTGCGGCTCCGCCAACTTAAGCTGCTCTTCCTGGGCAATCGCCCGGGTCACCAACGCATCTTCGGCACGGCTGCGTAATTCATCCACCAGGGCTTCGTCAAACTCCTCGATGTCCAAGAGTTCCTGTTTGGGCACGTATGCCACTTCTTCTAATGACGTGAAACCCTCCTGTACCAAGATACCCGCAACGTCCTCGTCCACGTCCAACTGCTCCATCAACATGTCACGGATGTCGTGCGACTCTGTCTCCGCCTTCTCCACCGCTTCCTGATCTGTCAGGATATTGATCTCCCAACCGGTAAGTTCCGAAGCGAGTCTCACATTCTGACCACCGCGGCCGATAGCCTGAGATAATTGGCTCTCATCTACCACAACGTCCATGGCCTTTAGTTCCTCATCCACAACGATCGATTCAACTTCCGCCGGTGCCAAGGCATTGATTACGAACTGGGCCGGGTCTTCCGACCACTTAATGATGTCCACCCGTTCTCCAGCGATCTCGTTGGACACGCTCTGCACGCGGGAACCGCGAATACCGACGCATGCACCTACCGGGTCAATTTTTGGATCGTTCGACTTCACCGCAATCTTGGCACGCAGACCAGGATCCCGGGCCGCACTCAAGATCTCAATAATTCCTTCACCGGCTTCGGGTACCTCCAACTGGAATAACTGAATCAACAGCTCGGGCGACACCCGATCCAGAAACAATTGCGGCCCTCGCGGCACCGGCCGCACATCGCGCAGGATGGCGCGAATGCGATCGCCGGGACGCAGACCTTCTCGAGGAATCATTGCCGACTTGGAAAGCACTGATTCCGCACCACCGAGATCAACAATGGCGTCCCCTCTTTCCAAACGTTTGACGACACCGGAAACCATCTCATTCGTACGTGGTTCGTACTCAGAGACGATACGCTCACGTTCGGCCTCACGCACCTTTTGCATAATTACTTGTTTTGCGGCTTGGGCAGCGATGCGGCCGAAATCAACCGGTTCCAGCGGCTGTTCAACGAATTCTCCGATTTCCAGCTCCGGGTGTTCCAAACGTGCCTGGGTCAGCCGGATCTGGCGGTCCGGGAATTCGAGTTCGTCTTCGTCGGGAATCACCTCCCAACGGCGATAGGTATCGTAATCCCCGGTATCACGATGGATGTCCACGCGCGCATCGATATCTTCACGATGACGCTTACGTGTCGCGGTCGCCAACGCGGCCTCGATCGCCTGAAAGATCACGTCTTTCTCGACACCCTTTTCCCGGGACAACACGTCCGCCATCAATAAGATTTCGTTCGCCATGACTTTTACTCCTAACCAGCCGCTTCATCGATCATTTTTGAACCGGCCATTTAATCCTCGTGCTAGTACTCAGGCACCAAACGTGCCTTTTCGATATCATCAAACGGTAAATCATAGGGTTCACCGTCTACCTCGACCACTACTACATCTTCCGTTACTTGCTGCAATACACCGGTAAATCGCCGCCGACCCGCCACATAGTGATGGGTCTTAACTTTTACTTCGCTTCCTACAACCTGCTCAAAGTGACGCCGCTTACTCAATGGGCGGTCCAGACCCGGAGAAGACACTTCCAACGTGTAGCGGTCCGGTACTGGATCCTCGACATCAAGGATAGCGCTCAACTGATGGCTAACGCGGGCACAATCATCAATCGTCACACCGTCGGGTCCGTCAATATATACCCGCAACACCGTCGACCCGCCACTTCCCACGAGTTCAACCGCCACTACTTCGAATCCCAACGCCGCGGCGCCGGGCTCCAACAATGCGTGCAACGTGGTGTTGGTCAATGATGCCATGTCCAACCTGCGTTAATAAAAAAGTGGGCACTCGGCCCACTTTGGAATTCTCCGCTTTGTTCTGTTCCCTCGTGAACGCACCCACGCCCCTTACCCAGCGCCCAAACACAAAGCCCCGCACATGAAGCGGGGCCGAAGGCAGCAATTTGGTAGCGGGGGTAGGATTTGAACCTACGACCTTCGGGTTATGAGCCCGACGAGCTGCCAGACTGCTCCACCCCGCATCAGGGCGGCAGGATTGTACGCCATTCCATTGGGCAATTCAAGCGCCTGTTTCTCCAACTCGTTGAAAACAAAACACTTCAGGGGCGGGGTTGGCCGTAAATAGGCGGTAGAACTCAAAGCTTGGAACACCACCCTGTCACCGTCACCCACAGCAAGGCGTGTGGCCCGTTTATTGTACCAGGGCGCCGCGCCCTGATTCATGGCTAAAATTCTGGAAAACCCCCAGCGAGTCCTCCACAAAACGGCAACACCAATGCACCAAGTTGCTCAGCAAGAATAACAACGGGAGTATCACCGCGCGGGATCGGCCGCAAAGGCCTGAACTCGGGTTTCATTCAGAGGAAAAACACTCGAACACAAAATTAAGGGATCAAAGTCACCGACGCCATTGTTTCATGACTCCAACGCGGCACCGCTACAGCCGGCTCCCTCCGCTACCATGCGGGATCCTCAGTGCAATACGGTCTAGGACACGAAACCGTTCATTACGCTGGCCACGGCAGTTAGACACAGTTGCTGAATCGGACCGATCCAAGGCAGTACCAGTAACATCGCCCAGGCGTTCACACCCATCACGATTTTCAAGTCAGGCGCCGCCTGGATCGCCGGGACATCTTCGTTGGGCGGGTCGAAGTACATGAGCTTAATGACACGCAAGTAGTAAAAAGCACCCACCACCGCGAACAACACGGCAACCACCGCCAGCCACACCAAGTTGACATCGACAATCGCTTGGATCACCGCCAGTTTCGCGAAAAATCCAACCGCGGGAGGGATACCGGCCATGGACACCATCAGCAACAGCATCAACAGCGCATACCATGAATTTCGTTGATTTAGCCCTTTGAGATCCTCGAGTTCGTCGGCTTCGAATCCCTCCCGGGACAATAATAGGATCATGCCGAATGCACCCAGACTCATGAACGCATAAATCAGGCTGTAAAACAACGCAGCGCTGTAGCCGGTGGGCGTACCCGCTAATATGCCAAGCAACATGAACCCCATGTGCGAAATCGCCGAATATGCCAGCATGCGCTTGAGATTGGTCTGCGCAATGGCAATGAGGTTTCCCGTAGCGATCGACAGCACCGCCAAGATGATCACCATGTCCCGCCATGCGCCGTGCAGGTCTTCCAAGCCGCCGATCAACAATCGGATGACAATAGCAAAACCCGCAATCTTGGGGGTGGTGCCGATGAACAGCGTTGATGAGGTTGGCGCCCCGTGATAGACATCCGGCACCCACATGTGGAAGGGAACGACTCCCAATTTGAATGCCAGGCCGACAAGCACAAACACCAGCCCAAAGATTAACACCACATCGTCCGGTGACATCCCTCCCACTGCCTTACGAACGGTGGGGATGTCCAGACTGCCGGTCAAGCCGTACAGGATCGACATGCCGTATAACATCATCCCCGAGGCCAGGGCGCCGAGCACGAAGTACTTCATCGCCGCCTCGGTCGCCAATTCAGAATCACGCTGAAACGCGACCAGCGAGTACAAACTCAGTGATAGCAGTTCTAGGCCCAGATACAACACCAAAAAATGATTGGCCGAAGCCATCACCATCATGCCGACTACCGCGAACAGGCCAAGTACAAAATATTCTCCTTTGTAAAGGCCGCGCGCTTCGATGTACTCACGAGAGTAGACGAACACCAGCAGTGTGATCACACATATTGCGATTTTGACGACATCGGACAAGGCATCGTCGACAAACATATTATTGAAGGTGAACACCGGTTCCGCCGAAAAACTCAGCAACGAAAGCATCGCACCTATTCCGAGAGTGAGCAGCGTCAAACCATAGCTGATCGCGCGTTGTTCCTTGGATATGTACAAGTCGACCACGAGAATGACACAGGCCATCGTGAACACGAACAGTTCAGGAATTGCCGGGGTGACGTTGAGTGTGCCGTTCATTCTGTTGCCATGATCACAGTTTCGATGCCGCCGTTTGTGCGACCAGGTTTTCCACCGACGCGTGCATAATGTCGAGCACCGGGAATGGCCACACTCCCATGATCAATACCGCCGCCGCCAACAGTGATAAAAAGACGACTTCCCGCGCCGAGGCATCACTGAGCGCCTTTACCGCATCGTTGGCCACGGCACCGTAAATTACCCGTTTGTACATCCACAGCGTATAGGCGGCACCGAATATCAGCGTGGTGCCGGCCAGCACTGCATACCAAACGTTGACCTTGAACGCGCCGAGGATAACGAGGAACTCACCGACAAAACCGGAAGTGCCAGGAAGGCCCGCGTTCGCCATTGCGAATAACATCATGAACGATGCAAACACCGGCATGGTATTGGCGACACCTCCATAACTCGATATCTGACGAGAATGCATACGATCGTACAACACGCCAACACACAGGAATAAAGCACCAGAGATGAATCCATGGGAGATCATTTGCGCGATGCCGCCCTCTATTCCCTGCTCATTGAAAATGAAAAGACCCAAGGTGACAAAGCCCATATGGGCAACGGACGAATAGGCAATGAGCTTCTTCATGTCCTCCTGGACCAAGGCGACTAATGCTATGTAAATAATGGCAATTAGCGACAACGCAATCATGAAGCCTGCGAGTGCATGGCTGGCGTCCGGCAGGATAGGCAAATTGAAGCGTAGAAAACCATAACCACCCATCTTCAACATAATTGCCGCCAGAATCACCGAACCACCGGTGGGAGCCTCCACGTGCGCATCAGGCAACCAGGTATGTACCGGCACCATTGGTACCTTCACAGCAAACGCGGCGAAAAACGCTATAAACAACAGGATCTGCTCGTTGATGTTGAGCGGCAACAAGTAATAGTCAGGGATGCTGAAACTGCGGCTTTGTTGATAAAGGTAGATAAACGCCACCAGCATGAGCAACGAACCCGTCAGCGTGAATAGAAAAAACTTGATCGTTGCATAGATACGATTGGGTCCGCCCCAGATGCCGATGATGATGAACATCGGGATCAGCATGCCTTCCCAGAATACGTAAAACAGAATCGCATCCAGGGCTGAAAACACGCCGATCATTAGACCTTCCATGATCAGGAACGCGGCCATGTATTGTGCGACCTTGATCTGAATAATCTGCCAACCGGCAATCACTACGATGACGGTCAAGAACGTCGTTAGCAAGATGAACGGCAGTGCGATCCCGTCGATACCAAGGTGATAAAAGATATTGAAGGTAGAGATCCACGGCGCCCTTTCAATGAATTGCATGGCCGCGGTGGTCTTGTCGAATCCGCTGTAAAGGGACAGGCTAAAAAGGAACGTGACCACGGAGAATGCCAGGGCGATCTTGCGGGCAATGGGCGCGCGTTCGTCGCCTCCGGTGGCAAGCACCAGCACGCCGCCGATGATAGGGGTCCAGATAACGAGGCTTAACAGATGCGCGTCCATACGCTCAGGGCTTCAGAAACAGGGTCATCAACAAGAACAATCCAATGATCATCGCGAATGCATAGTGGTACACGTATCCGGTCTGAATGGTACGGACGATTCCGGAAAACCAACCGACGACGCGCGCGGTGCCGTTGATCAGCCAACCATCAATGAGTTTTGCATCTCCGATTTGCCAGAAAAGACTGCCGATGCGGCGGACGCCGCGAGCGATTACCCGCTCGTAAAATTCGTCGAAACCGTACTTGTTCATTAGCATCCGGTAGATCGCATCGAACTTTACCGCCAGTTTGCCGGGCAGCTCCGGTTTATCGATGTACATCACCCAAGCGGTTATCGCGCCGATTAAAAATAACCAGAATGGCGGCGCCATCATGCCGTGCAACACCAGGTTTAGCAGCAGCTCAACACCGGTGGCATCCGGATTTTCCTGAGCAAGCCGACCAAGCGTGTCGTGCTCCGGCAATACCTTTAATGACTCGCCAAAAAAACCACCAAACAGCATCGGCTCCACGTACCAGGCACCGATGACTACAGAGGGAATTGCCAGCATGACTAAAGGCACGGTGACCACCCATGGCGATTCCTTGACGTGGCGCCGGGCCTCCTGATCCATCCGCGGACGACCGTGGAACGTCAGAAACAACAACCTGAAACTGTAGAACGCGGTGATGAACACCCCGGCGGTCAACGCGATGTAGGCAAATCCGGATCCGGGCAACTTCGACAGGTGCACCGCCTCAATAATTGCATCTTTGGAGAAGAAACCTGAAAAACCCGGAAACCCAACCAGTGCCAACGTCCCGATGATGGCAGTGAGATAGGTAATAGGCATCGGTTTGCGCAGCCCGCCCATGGCCCGCATGTCCTGTTCGTGATGCATGGCAATAATCACCGATCCCGCGGCTAGAAACAGCAACGCCTTGAAAAACGCGTGGGTCACGAGATGGAACATCCCGGCGGCGTACGCGGATGCGCCCATAGCCACAGTCATGTAACCGAGCTGCGATAAGGTGGAATACGCCACAACCCGCTTGATGTCGTTTTGCACCAAACCGATCAGCGCCATAAAGAACGCGGTGATGGCGCCGATTACCATGATCGCGCTGAGCGCAGTTTCTGACAGCTCATATAACGGCGACATACGGGCAATCATAAAAATTCCGGCGGTGACCATGGTGGCCGCATGGATTAGCGCGGAAATTGGTGTTGGGCCTTCCATTGAATCCGGCAGCCACACGTGCAGCGGCACCTGGGCAGACTTGCCCATGGCGCCAACAAACAGAAGCAGGCAAATAACCGTGATCCAGGTTGTCTCGCCGCCCATAAACGACACCGTCACCGTCGCCGCCTGCGGTGCGGCCGAGAACACCGCCGAGTAATCCATGCTTCCGAACAAGAACGCGATGGCGGCGACACCGAGCAGAAATCCGAAGTCGCCGACCCGGTTGACCAAGAATGCCTTGAGGTTGGCGGCAATCGCCGACTCCCGTTGAAACCAAAAACCGATCAGCAGGTAAGACACCAGACCCACGGCTTCCCAACCAAAAAACAATTGCAAGAAATTGTTGGACATGACCAACATCAGCATCGCGAAGGTAAACAGCGCGATGTAACTGAAAAACCTCTGGTAGCCGGGATCATCCCGCATGTATCCAACGGTATACACATGCACCATCAACGATACAAACGTCACCACTGCCATCATCGTGGCGCTGAGTTCGTCAATCAAAAAACCGATTTCGAACGGCACACCGCCACTAATCCCCCACGTGTACACCGCACCATTGAATTTGTTACCGGCCAGCACATCGAGATAAACCACCAACGACAACCCAAAAGATAGAGCTACGGCCAGGATGGTGATCGTGTGCGCACCCACGCGTCCGATCTTTTTCCCGAACACACCGGCGATAATCGACGCCGTCAAGCAACTCAAGGGAATTGCCAGGTACACCAATTGCATGTTCTCAAACATATCTCGTTAGCCTTTCAGCGTATCCAAATCTTCCACGTTGATGGTATGACGATTGCGAAACAACACGATTAGAATCGCCAGTCCAATAGCGGACTCTGCCGCTGCCACGGTGAGTATGAAAAAAACGAAGACCTGACCGGCGGTATCTTGCAGGTAATGAGAAAACGCAAGGAAATTTATGTTTATCGCAAGCAGCAATAACTCAATGGACATCAACAGAATAACTACGTTTTTCCGGTTCAGAAATATTCCAATAACGCTCAAGCAGAACATGATCGCGCCGAGAATCAAATAATGAGCAAGCGGAATCATGATTGGTCATCCTTGCGCCGTTCGGCGGCCATTTTCACCAACCTAACGCGGTCTTCACGTTGTACCGCAACCTGTTTGGCTGGATTTTGATACTTAGTCTCCGGCCGCTTGCGCAACGTTAACGCTATCGCCGCGATGATCGCGACCAGCAAGATCAATGCGGCAATTTCAAATGGGTATACATAAAATGTGTAAAGCAATCGACCCAATTCTTTAGTGTTGCTGTAACCTTCTGCTTCGGGCTCCGGACGAGGCATATTCTGCTGATCAAAGTTGTCAGCACTCAACACGATAGCCATTTCCAGCACCATCAACACCGCGACTAATCCACCAATGGGCAAATACTCCCCAAAACCTTCGCGCAGCCGGGCCAAATTAATATCCAACATCATCACCACGAATAAGAACAGCACCATTACCGCCCCGACGTACACGAGCACCAATACGATGGCTAGAAATTCTGCCTCGAGTGTCATCCATACGCACGCACCACTGACAAACGTAAGCACCAGAAACAACGCTGCCTTGACCGGATTACGAATAGTTATGACCATTGTTGCGGCGAAAATCATTACCGCCGCAAAGAAATAAAAAGCAAGTTGTGTAAATGACATCAGAGTTTGATTTGTTATGATTTCGGGAACTACTTTCGGCCACGTTTAACAAATCTGTGGTCCGTTTCGTTGTTGGTTATATTCTGGTGTTACTCGAGCACCCCCGTGATTATTATCTATACGGCGCATCCGCGTTTCGCGCCGCTGCGATCTCCGCCTCGTATTTATCGCCGATCGCTAGCAGCTGCTCTTTGGTAATGACATTCTCGCCTCGATTTTCGAAGTGAAATTCATGGATATGCGTTTCGACAATCGAGTCCACCGGGCATGCTTCTTCACAAAATCCACAATAGATGCATTTGAACAGGTCAATATCATAACGGGTCGTGCGGCGGGTCCCATCTTCGCGCTCTTCCGACTCAATGGTGATTGCCGCCGCGGGACATACCGCCTCACAAAGCTTGCATGCAATACACCTTTCCTCCCCGTTGGGATAACGACGCAACGCGTGCAATCCACGAAATCGTGGCGATTTTGGTGTTTTCTCCTCGGGATATTGGACGGTGATCTTTCTTGCAAACAGGTGCCGACCCGTAACCCGCAGACCTTTCCATAATTCCCACAGCAGGAAACTTTGAAATACTTGTCTCACTCTAGTGTTCATATGTTAGTGCCCCGCATCAGTGAAACAAATGGCCGAACGGCGTGAAAAACATGAAGAAGCCCAACGCCCCTATCCATACCAAGGTCACCGGAATGAACACTTTCCAACCCAAACGCATGATTTGATCATAGCGGTAACGCGGAAATGTGGCGCGGAACCACAAGAAAAAGAACAACACCAGTGCGGTCTTACCAATGAACCACAAACCCGGCGGCACTATGGTGAACGGCGTGTTTATGGGCGCATGCCATCCACCGAGAAACATTATTGCAGTTAACGCCGAGATCAAGATGATATTGGCGTACTCGGCCAGGAAAAACACTGCGAAGGTCATCCCCGAATACTCCACGTGGAATCCGGCCACTAACTCTGACTCGCCTTCGGCAACGTCAAACGGCGCACGATTGGTTTCCGCAACACCGGAGATGAAATAAACCAGGAACAACGGAAATAAGGGCCATAGATACCAATCGAGAACACTCCCTTGCTGACCGCGTACAATGTCGCCGAGGTTCAGGCTGCCAGCGACCATCAGTACGCCCACCAATGCAAAACCCATGGCAATTTCATAGGCGACGATTTGTGCAGCGGAACGCATCGCCCCAAGGAATGCGTACTTAGAATTGGACGCCCAACCGGCAATGATGACTCCGTATACACCCATGGACGTCAACGCCAAGATGTACAACAAGCCGGCGTCAATATTGGACAACACCAAGGTATCCGCTACGGGTATCACCGCCCATGCCGCCAGCGCTGCGGTAATCGATATTACCGGCGCCAACTGAAACAGATAACGGTTGGCATTGGTTGGGATCGCAGCTTCTTTTAGCAACAACTTGAAGGCATCGGCGATAGGCTGCAACCAACCACGTGGACCCACCCGATTGGGTCCTATGCGTATCTGCATATAACCGATCAACTTGCGCTCCGCGTAGGTCGTATACGCCACCGCCAGCAGCAGCGGAATCAAGATTAAAACGATCTTGGCTACGCTTATCAACGTCACTTGAATCCATTCCGGCCAACCCTGCATGTACGAGAGCATTACATCCATACAATTACACCTTCACGATTCGAACCATTCCAACCCCCCCCAAGGGTGCCGTCTCTAGGTAACCCGATGGGATGTAAACACTGTGCGTCGGTACTCGTTCGTCAATGATCAGGTCTAGTTCGATGCTTGACTCACCCATGTGTGCATGAATACGGTCGCCGTTTACTACCGCCAGTTTAGTCGCTTGTTCCGAGTTCATGTACGCCGCCGGCATCGGCGTGTCTCTCGTAGCCTGTAGCGCCGGCGCCCGTCGTACGTACGGATCGACCTTATATAAGGGCACGTCCACGACGCGTTCGACGTCGATGCCTGTGCCGTTTGCCGGCGTGCCAGGCTCGCTCAGGCGCCGCCCGGTGCCATTCGGCGTGGAAAAATCAATATCCCAAGTCAACTCCCGTCGAACATCGTCGGAAGACATGTATTCAAAGCCTGATTGGTCAAGCAGGTTGCCAACCACGCGCAGCACCTTCCATAACGGCCGTGCCTCGCCTTTCGGCGGCACCACAGCACTCGCGCTTTGTGCGCGTCCTTCACAATTCACATAGGTGCCCGACGTCTCGCCGAACGGCGCAATGGGCAGCAACACGTCGCCGGGAAGGCCATCTTCAATATCGAATGCCGTCATACGCACGACGAACTCAGCGCTTGTCATAGCATCCCCCGCGACCCGGCTTTCGAGACAGTCGTATTCCGGTTCCACACCTACCAGCAGATAGGCCTTACGCGGGTCGCGAAGCATGTCAACGGTATGCATACCGGCATCCCCAACTTCATGACCGATCGCCCCGCGGTGAGGTACGCAACCCGCTAGCCAACCGCCGGCGCTGTTGGCCTCGGGTAGTATGCCGAACCGGGCCCCGGTCCGAGCGCGAATCGCTTGCGCCAACCCCTGCAATACCGAAAACCAAGGATGCGCAATGGCCGAAAGACCCAAAATAATATGCGCATTTTCGCCGGCTTGATTTAGATAGTCCGCCATCTCCCGCTCGGTCTGTGTCGGTGCATCCGACGCCCAAGCACGCAAGCCCTGAGGTGGGTCACTGCCGTCACCCATCGCGGCCACTACGCGGGCCAGGACGTACGGAAGCTGTTTAGGGGCGACGACTGCCTTGGCGGCAAGATCAAAATGAAACGAATAATCCATGCTGTTGATGGCCATGACGCGTGCACCCTGCAAAGAAGCCTTGCGCACACGCAATCCGAGCAGCGGTTGATCCTTTCGGATATTGGTCCCAATTAACAGAATCGCTTTGGCCTGTTCTAGTTGCTCGATGGACGATCCCAACGCAGGGAACAAGGGTGCGATATCGTCGTCGCTGAAATCCAACTGCCGTAAGCGGTGGTCGACATTGTGACAGCCCAATGATCGCATTAACTTCTGCGTTAAGTAGAACTCCTCAAGGGTTGCAGTGGGGGTCACTAAAGCACCCACTTGTTGAGCGCTATGGTGTTGTAAGGTGGCTCTGAGGCCTTGCACGGTATACCGGAGCGCAGTCTCCCAATCTGTCTCTATCCACTTACCGGCCTCGTGAATCTTCGGCACCAGCAAACGATCCCCGCTATTAAATGACTGGTAACTGAAACGATCGCGGTCGGACAACCAACATTGGTTGATTTGTTCATTTTCAGCCGGTAACACACGCTTGACGGTATTGCGCAAGCAATGCAACTCAAGATTGGAACCGACGCAATCGTGCGGGCTGATCCCCGAACGGGCAACCAACTCCCAAGCTCGGGCGGTAAACCGGTATGGCTTATTCGTCAGCGCGCCTACCGGACACAGATCGACCATATTACCTGATAGTTCTGAATCGACCGATTGACCTATGTAAGTGCCGATCTCCATGTGTTCACCACGTCCGGTGGCGCCGAGTTCCATGATTCCCGCGATCTCCTGACCAAATCGCACGCAGCGGGTACAGTGTATACACCGCGTCATTTCGGTAGCAATGAGTGGGCCGATGTCCTTGTCCTTCACCACCCGCTTGTTCTCAGTGAATCTGGACACATCCTCGCCGTAACCCATGGCTTGGTCCTGCAACGGACACTCACCACCCTGATCACATACCGGGCAGTCGAGAGGATGGTTGATTAACAGAAATTCCATTGTTCCCTTCTGCGCATCGACCGCCAACGGTGAGGAGGTGAATACCTTCATGCCGTCGGTGACCGGGGTGGCACACGCAGGCATCGGCTTGGGAGCCTTCTCAACTTCCACCATACACATGCGGCAATTGGCCGCGACAGAAAGCTTTGCGTGATAACAAAAACGCGGGATGTAAATACCAGCCTCATCCGCGGCCTGTATCACCATTGTCCCTGCTTCAACGTCCAGTTTTCTGCCGTCAATCTCAATGGTTGTCATAGTTTGATCCCTGTTAATAAATCGCCGTTTCCGTTTGCTGCAGATTCGCCGGTCGACGCTGCCTGGACGTTATCATCGCTTCGAACTCCTCGCGAAAATGCTTGAGGAAACTCTGCACCGGCCATGCGGCCGCGTCCCCCAATGCACAGATGGTACGGCCCTCGATGCGGTTGGCTAGGTCCACCAGCATATCAAGATCTTCCTGCCGACCCTTCCCGGTGCGGATGCGGTGAATGGTGCGGTACAGCCAACCGGTGCCCTCGCGGCATGGGGTGCATTGGCCGCAAGATTCTTCGTAGTAGAAATAAGCGATGCGCTCCAACACCCGCACCATGCACGTATCTTCATCCATGACTATCACTGAACCGGCACCAAGCATGGAACCCGCCTTTGCCAGCGAGTCATAATCCATATTACAGCCCATGATGACATCCGCCGGCATCACCGGCACTGACGAGCCGCCTGGGATGACCGCTTTGAGTTTCTTTCCATCGCGAATACCGCCCGCCATATCTAACAGCTCGACGAAGGGAGTACCCATCGGCACTTCAAAGTTGCCGGGCTTATTTACGTGCCCAGACACCGAGAAAATCTTGGTGCCGCCATTGTTCGGTAGACCAAGATCTAAAAACCATTGTCCGCCGTTACGCATGATCGTGGGCAATGACGCCAGGGTCTCGGTATTGTTGACGGTTGTCGGACGACCGAATAGACCGTACTGAGCGGGAAATGGAGGTTTGAACCTTGGCTGACCCTTCTTGCCTTCAATGGACTCCAGTAACGCCGTTTCTTCGCCGCAGATATAGGCACCGGCGCCGAGATGGGTGTGGATCTCGAACTCTATGTCGGTTCCGAGGATATTGGTACCGAGCAATCCGGCGGCACGGGCCTCGTTCAGGGCTTGCTCAAATCTTCGATACGGTTCGACAAATTCACCGCGAATGTAGTTGTAGCCAACCGTGGCGCCGATCGCATACCCGGAGATCGCCATACCCTCTATCAAGACATGTGGGTTATAGCGCAGGATGTCGCGGTCCTTACACGTCCCTGGCTCGCCTTCATCGGAGTTGCAGATCAGGTATTTCTGCCCCGGTGCGTTGCGCGGCATGAAGCTCATCTTCAGCCCGGTGGGAAAACCGGCCCCGCCGCGGCCGCGCAATCCGGAAGTCTTGATCTCCTCGATGATGTCCTCCCGGGAAGTCTTTTCCGTGAGAATCTTTTCCCATGCCTGATATCCACCGGTATTGCGATAAGACTCCAGGGACCACGGTTTCTCGACACCGGGCTGCGGCAGGCATACTCGCACTTCAGGCATTGGTGGTCTCCAATTGACCCAGAATCGCGTCAATGCGTTCCGGGGTTAGGTTTTCGTGGTAGTCGTCGCCGATTTGCATCATCGGTGCGCCGCCACACGCGCCGAGGCACTCGACTTCGGAGAGTGTTATGTCACCGTCGGGCGTGGTCTCGCCGACCTTGATTCCTAGCCGGTCCTCGATATGTTGTATAACCTCGTCGGAGCCGCGGAGCATGCAGGAGATGTTGCTACACACGCATATCTTGTGCTTTCCCACCGGTTTCAAGTCATACATCGTGTAAAAAGTCGCGACTTCACGTACCCGAATCGGCGGCACGTTCAAGAATCCAGCGACCCAATCCATCACCTCTGTGCTCAGGTAGCCTATTTCACGCTGCGCAATACTGAGAGTAGCCATCAGCGCCGCCTGTTTTTGATCACGCGGATACTTGCTGATCTCATGATTGATTTCGTTTACCGCCTGCTGGGATAACATTTTAGCTACCTGTCAATCTCCCCGAATACGATATCCTGAGTGCCAATAACTGCTACCACGTCAGCCAACATGTGGCCCCGGCACATCTCGTGGATGGACGACAGATGTACAAAACCCGGAGCGCGGATTTTTAAACGGTAGGGCTTGTTGGCGCCATCCGAGATTACGTAACAACCAAACTCGCCTTTCGGGGCCTCCACCGCCGCATAGGCCTCGCCCTCGGGAACGCAATAACCTTCAGTGAATAATTTGAAGTGGTGGATCAGCGATTCCATATCACCCTTCATTTCGCCCCGGCTTGGTGGCGAGATCTTGCGGTTGTCAGCCATCACCAGACCAGGATTTTGCTTCAGCCAGCGAACACACTGACGAATGATGCGGTTCGATTGCCGCATTTCTTCAATTCGCACCAGGTAACGATCATAGCAATCACCGGTGACACCTACGGGGATATCAAAGTCGATGCGATCGTAAGCGGCATAGGGCCGCTTCTTACGCAAGTCCCATTCAATCCCGGAACCACGCACCATCACGCCGGTGAATCCTAGCTGCAGCGCGCGCTCCGGAGTCACGACGCCAATACCGACGGTGCGTTGCTTCCAGATCCGGTTGTCCGTCAATAGAGTCTCATAGTCGTCCACACATCCTGGAAAGCGTTCGGTGAAATTCCAGATGAAATCTAGCAGTGAACCCTGTCGGCTCTCGTTCATTCGCGCCACGTCTTTCTTTCCATGTATCTTGGTGGGTTCGTATTGCGGCATCTTATTGGGAAGATCGCGGTACACGCCGCCAGGGCGATAATAAGTGGCGTGCATGCGCGCCCCCGATACCGCCTCGTAACAATCCATGAGATCTTCCCGTTCCCGAAAGCAGTACAGGAACATGGTCATGGCTCCTAGATCGAGTCCGTGCGTACCCAGCCATAACAAATGATTCAAGATCCGCGTGATCTCATCGAACAAAACTCTTATATATTGCGCACGCTCCGGTGGCTCAATGCCCAACAACTTCTCAATCGCGCGCACGTACCCGTGCTCATTGCACATCATGGATACGTAATCCAGGCGATCCATATAACCAATGCTCTGATTGAAAGGTTTGTTCTCAGCGAGCTTTTCGGTGCCCCTATGTAACAATCCGATATGTGGATCGAGGCGCTCAATCACCTCTCCGTCCATTTCCATGACCAGCCTCAACACCCCATGTGCAGCGGGATGCTGGGGACCAAAATTCATTGTATAGTTACGAATCTCGGTCACCGAAACCCTCCCCTCGTATTACGCGCGGCACCAAGGTGCGAGCGTCGATGGTGACCGGTTGATATACCACGCGACCCTTCTCCGGGTCGTAACGCATCTCGACGTTACCTATCAATGGGAAATCCTTGCGGAACGGGTGACCGATAAAGCCGTAATCGGTAAGTATTCTGCGAAGATCCGGGTGGCCTTCGAATACGATACCGAATAAATCAAACGCCTCGCGCTCGAACCAATTGGCGGACGCCCACACGTCGACGACCGAATCGATTACCGGCGCGTCCTCGCCGATAAACGCCTTGAGACGAATACGGTGATTGTGGCTTACGGACAGCAGGTGGTAAACGACGGCAAACCGCTTACTCGGTCGCGGCACGCTCGGATCTTCCTGTCCGTAGGTCGAGTAATCCACACCACATAGATCAATCAGTTCTTCGCATTGTAGTGATGGGTTGTCGCGAAACGACTCGCACACCTCTCGTACGCGCGAGGCATCGATCTCGAATGTGATTTCACCACGATGCTCTTTGGTGTTGATTATTGCATCGCCCAATAACTGAGTAGCGCGTGCCGCGATGACCTCATTAGTCGCCATATCCGCTAACGAGCAATCGTGTTGGTACGGCGTATCTTCTTTTGAAGTTGAAGAATACCGTATAACAACGCCTCAGCTGTAGGTGGACACCCCGGTACATACACATCCACCGGGATGATTCGATCACAACCACGAACCACGGCATAGGAATAGTGATAGTAGCCCCCGCCGTTGGCACACGATCCCATGGAGATCACCCACTTTGGTTCCGGCATTTGATCGTAGACCTTGCGCAGCGCCGGTGCCATTTTGTTGACCAGGGTGCCGGCGACAATCATCACGTCCGATTGCCGCGGGCTAGGACGAAACATGATTCCGAATCGATCGAGATCATACCGTGCTGCCCCGGCATGCATCATTTCAACCGCGCAACACGCAAGACCAAATGTCACCGGCCACATCGAACTGGTTCGCGTCCAGTTGATCAGTCTGTCTGCGGTCGTGGTGACCCACCCTTGTTCAAGTAGTCCTTCGATAGACATGCTCTACTCCCACTCCAAAGCACCCTTGACCCATTCATATATGA
The DNA here is from genome assembly GCA_947259395.1 of uncultured Gammaproteobacteria bacterium. Taxonomy (GTDB): domain Bacteria; phylum Pseudomonadota; class Gammaproteobacteria; order Arenicellales; family JAANXG01; genus CALZGZ01. Next base: position 34,886 of record CAMYMN010000011.1, read on the forward strand.
AACCTACTACCAAGATCCCGAGAAACAGCATCATCGACAAAAACCCGAACATTCCGATTTCCTCGAGCACCACGGCCCATGGAAACAGGAATGCGATCTCAAGATCGAAGATTATGAATAGAATCGCGACCAGGTAATAACGCACATCGAATTTCATGCGCGAATCTTCGAATGCCTCGAAGCCACATTCGTAGGGCGACCCTTTTTCTTGTGTAGGCTTACTGGGGGCGACAACCCGGCTGAACGCGATGGCCCCGATGCCGACCAGCGCGCCGATACCGAGGAAGATCAGGATCGGGACGTAGTTCTGTAGCATTACGCTCTCAACTTCGAATTTCGAGACACGCGCCTTACGTTACGCCCCCTGGTGAGACGCGCTGTGGTCTCAACTGACTGTGAACACGGCATTAGACGAGTCGCGCACAGATGGTTCAAGGTGGTGTGCCCCACCCTACACAGACTAAGACCGCAACAGAGTCTAGGTGCAGGCCCGCGGCAAGTCAAGAAAGCGACCGCCTGCATGCCGCGTTTCCACCGCCAGCAACGCGCTGTCCCGTGGGATACCTTTGCTTCGGCCAGCGACGATGATCAAGTTTTGGTGTCCGACGTGCGGTACACGGCGGATGTTTCGGACGACGAGGGTTCATGGAACATTAGACTGCCTTTCTTAACAATGGTGCCGAAGGCCGGACTCGAACCGGCACGGCTCGCGCCACCGCCCCCTCAAGACGGCGTGTCTACCAATTCCACCACTTCGGCCCGTTACTGTGACTTCGGCGGATCGCCGGATTCGGTACCAACCTTTGCATCTGCTTCCCCGGGCTCGCGGGGTATCGGTACCGGCGGCACGTCGCCCTGCGTATCTTGACCTGCCTGACCTGCCTGCCCGGGGGTCACTGGAATATCTTGGTCTTGCGCAATCGGCTTGGGTGCGGGCGGTGTCTGCGGGGCGGTTTGTTCGGTCACACTGCGTGACTCAATCGCGCCGGTATAAACGTAGGCCAGTCCCATACTGGTAAAAAAGAATACCGCTGCCAACCAGGTGGTAATCTTGCTCAAGAATGTTGCCGAGCCGCGGGCTCCGAATAGGGTCTGTGAACCGCCTCCGAACGCAGCACCCATATCCGCACCGCGCCCCTGCTGTAACAGCACCAACACCACGATCCCTATCGCGGTCAGAACATGAATGACAAGCAAAATGTTGGCCATATTTATCTACTCATGCGGCGCGACAGATATCAAGAAACTCATCGGCCTGTAGTGACGCACCGCCGATCAGGCCACCATCGATATCGGGTTGATCAAACAATCCTTTGGCGTTCGCCCCCTTAACGCTGCCTCCGTATTGCAGACGCAGGTTTGCCGCAATGGTAGCGTCAAGGCCGCCTAATTTCTCACGGATAAACCGGTGCACGTCCTGGGCTTGTTCGGGCGTGGCGGTCATCCCGGTGCCAATCGCCCATATCGGCTCGTATGCAACCACCGCCCGGCCGAACCCTTCGATACCGACGATGTCAACGACTGCATCAAGCTGCCGTGTTATCACCTTTTCGGTTTGATTATTTTCACGTTGTTCGAGGGTCTCGCCGACGCAGAGTATCGGCACCAAACCATGCTGCTGAGCGGCGCGGAATTTCTCGGCGACGATGTCATCACTCTCGCCGTACAAAGCGCGCCGCTCCGAATGACCGACTATCACATAGGTGCATCTCAAATCCCGCAACATCGGACCTGACACCTCGCCGGTATAGGCGCCCGCGTCATTCACGTTGATATTCTGTGCACCATAACCGACGCCACTGCTGTTCAGGGACTCGGCCACGCGAGAGATCAATGTAAACGGCGGACACACTACGACTTCGGAATTCGTGACCGTATCAAGCCCTGCCAGTATTCCATCTATTAACGTCGCAGCCTCGGATTGCGTTCCGTTCATTTTCCAATTTCCAGCAACTATGGGGCGACGCATGATGGTTTTCTCTCGTGTTCTCTCGAGTATTGGCGGCTTGGATTTGTGTTTAAGGTGTTTGAAAAGCGCGCGATGTTAACGCTCGCGGCCTTATAAAGCAATGAGCTGACCCCGTTTTACCCGCGTATTTTCAGCTAAACGGCGGTGGGTTGGAGTTCGTCGGAAACCGCCGCAGACCTCACTACATCGGCCAGTTCTTGACTGATTAGCGCCACCTGCGCTGCATCGTTGCCCTCGACCATCACTCGTATCACCGGCTCAGTCCCTGACGGGCGCAGGAGCACCCGTCCGTTGCTCACTAGTTTGCTTTCCGCCGCCCGCACCGCAGCCTGAATGGTCTTGCAGCGCTCTATATTCAAGTGCCTGGGCGCCAATTCTCCGGGCACACGCACGTTAATCATGGTCTGGGGAAATACTTCCATACCGTGTTTCAACTCGGCCAACGATCGTCGACGCTCCACCATCGCTTGCAATACCTGAAGCGCGGCGATGATTCCGTCGCCGGTGGTGCTCTTGTCAAGACAAATGATATGACCCGAGGATTCGCCCCCCAAGTCCCAGTCTTCTTGTTTGAGCAGACGCAGCACGTAGCGATCACCCACTGGTGCGCGACGAAACGGAATGTGATTACGCGCAAAAGCCTGTTCCAACCCCAGATTCGTCATCAACGTGCCGACGACACCGCCATTCAATTGGCCCACCGCTTGTCTCGACGTCGCCAAGATGTACAAAATCTGATCACCGTCGACCAACTCACCATTGTGATCGACCAGCAGCACCCGGTCACCGTCTCCGTCAAGCGCCACGCCAATGTCGGCGCCCAACTCGCGCACCTTATTCATGAGCATCTGTGGACGGGTGGACCCGCAATCGCGGTTTATATTAAACCCGTCAGGCCGATTAGCGATCGCAATTACCTCGGCTCCTAATTCAGCAAACACGTTTGGCGCCACGTGATAAGCAGCGCCATGTGCGCAGTCGACCGCAATCGTCAATCCGTTCAACGTAAGCTTATGGGGAATCGCACTCTTGCAAAATTCGATATAGCGACCCGCGGCATCCGGAAACCGTTCTGCTTTGCCAAGTTGCGCCGAAGGAACGATCGTCATGGGTTGCTGCATGAGGCGCTCAATCTCCAATTCCACCTCGTCCGGCAGCTTTTCACCATCGGGAGAAAAGAATTTAATCCCGTTGTCGTCGTAATCGTTATGTGACGCGCTGATAGCGATCCCCGCTATCGCCCTCGCGGTACACGTGAGATACGCTATCCCCGGTGTCGGCATCGGCCCTAACAAGGAGATATCGATCCCTGCTGCTGACAACCCGGCCTCCAACGCGGACTCCAGAAGATAACCCGAGACCCGTGTGTCTTTTCCAATAATGACCTTACCGTCTGCGGCGCTGCCACCACCCAATGCGCATCCCGCCGCCCATCCGAGCTTCAACACCGTTTCCGGAGTGATGGGCTCCTCACCCACACGCCCACGCACACCGTCGGTACCGAAATAACGTTTTTTTGCAGCGGTATTCAAGATAAATTGAACTGTAAAGACCGAGTCCCAGTAATCATAATAGCCAGGTATTTTGCCAAGTTGTTGCGCAAAAAACCATCAATCGTGCCGGTTGACAATCTCCATCATGCGTACCGCATCCCGGGTCATCTTCACGTCGTGGACACGGACGATATTGGCGCCGTGTTGCACCGCAAGCAGCGCCAGGGAAACACTGGCCGCGGCCCGGTCGTCAACGGGTAAATCGAGCAAATTGCCAATCATCGATTTGCGCGACAGCCCCACCAGTATAGGCGCACCCAACGCGGTCAGGGCGTTGAGATTGCGCAGTAAACTGAGATTATGCGTCACCGTTTTGCCAAAACCGAATCCCGGATCCACGATCACCGACGCGGACAGTATACCCGCCGCAATACATTCGTCGCGCTTTGCCGAAAGAAACGCGATCACTTCTGCCACCACGTCATCGTAGGAAGGTGACTGTTGCATGGTGTGCGGTTCACCCTGCATATGCATGACACAAACCGGTACCCCAGCCGCCGCCGCGGCCGCGAGCGCGCCCTCTGTGCGAAACCCATATATATCATTGATTAGTCCCGCACCGGCTGATGTCGCGTGACACATGACTTCCGGTTTTGAGGTGTCAATAGAGATGGGTACGGCTACCGCATCGTGCAGCGCCTCGACAACCGGAATAACCCGGTCTAGCTCCTGTTGCACACTTATCCGCTGCGCCCCGGGGCGGGTCGACTCACCCCCGACATCGATGATATCCGCACCCTCGGCGACCATTTGCTCCGCATGCCGCAGCGCGGCCTCCGGGACCACGAACTTGCCGCCGTCAGAGAACGAATCTGGGGTAACGTTTAATACCCCCATGATGGCGGCGCACCGCAGATCCAGCGTGCGGCCACCGCAGTTCAGGGACGAAACGGGATAATCAGGGTTGGTCGCCGGCCGGCTCATCGAGTCGCGGCTTGACCTCAGGTCGGCCTTGGTGTTTTTCTTCGTCCGAAGGCGGACTTGGCGTGCCACCTAGATCCTGAGGCGGCTTGGGCTCTTTGCCGGCCATGATGTCGTCGATTTGGTCGGACTCCAGGGTTTCCCACTCCATCAACGCTTTGGCCATTACCTCGACCTTATTATGATTGTCCTCGAGGATTTTGCGCGCACGGCCATATTGCTCGTCAATAATTCGGGTAACCTCGGCATCCAGTTTCTGTGCGGTCGTCTCGCTCAGATTGCGATGCGTCACCAAGTCACGGCCCATAAATACTTCGGCCTCGTTGTCGCCGTACACGCGCGGCCCCATATCTTCACTCATTCCCCAACGCGCCACCATCTTATGGGCCAACTCGGTAGCCTGCTCGAAATCGTTGGAAGCGCCGGTCGTCATCTGTTTCATGAACAACTCTTCCGCTATCCGGCCACCCATAAGCACCGCTATCCTGGCGAGCAAATATTCCCGATCGTGGCTGTAACGGTCTTCTTCCGGCAACTGCATGGTGACGCCCAGTGCGCGACCGCGCGGAATAATCGTGACCTTGTGCACCGGATCGGTATTTTCTAATACCTTTGCAACCACGGTATGACCAGATTCGTGATAGGCGGTATTCAGGCGTTCGTGTTCCGGCATCACGATGGAGCGGCGTTCGACGCCCATAATCACCTTGTCCTTGGCCTTCTCGAAATCTTCCATGTTAACCAACTTCTTGCCAGCGCGGGCCGCGAACAATGCCGCTTCATTCACCAGATTGGCCAGATCAGCGCCAGAGAATCCCGGCGTACCCCGGGCAATGACATTTGCGTCAACATCGTCCGCCACCGGTACTTTTCGCATATGCACCTTGAGGATCTGCTCTCGACCACGGATATCGGGTAGTGGAACGTGTACCTGCCGGTCAAACCGCCCGGGCCGTAACAGCGCCGGATCAAGCACGTCCGGTCGGTTGGTCGCCGCGATCACGATGACGCCCTCGCTACCCTCAAAACCGTCCATCTCCACCAACAACTGGTTTAAGGTCTGTTCCCTTTCATCGTGTCCACCGCCCAAACCGGCGCCACGTTGCCGCCCAACCGCATCGATCTCGTCTATGAAGATGATGCACGGCGCGTGCTTTTTCGCCTGTTCAAACATGTCCCGTACCCGGGAAGCACCCACACCCACAAACATCTCGACAAAATCAGAACCCGAAATTGAAAAAAACGGGACTTTAGCTTCACCGGCGATTGCCTTCGCCAGCAATGTCTTTCCGGTGCCGGGATTTCCGGTCATGAGGACTCCGCGGGGAATACGTCCGCCGAGCTTTTGAAATTTGGATGGATCCCGAAGAAACTCGACCAACTCCCCGACCTCCTCCTTGGCCTCCTCAACACCGGCGACGTCCTCGAAGGTAATCTTATTGGTTTCCTCAGTCAGCATACGTGCCCGACTCTTACCAAAACTCAGCGCACCGCGGCCGCCGCCTCCTTGCATTTGTCGCATTAAGTAAATCCATACACCAATGATCAACAGCAGCGGGAACCAGTGAACCAGAATCTGCGTAAAGATGGAAGGTGACTCCTCCGGTCGGGCTTCAATCTGCACGCCACTTTCAATGAGGTCACCCACCAAGCCGCGATCATCAGGCGCATAGGTCATCAAGGACTGTCCGGATGAGGTCTCTGCATAGATATTCTTACCCTCGATGGTGACGCGTTTTATGCGCCCTTCTTTGACTTCTTGAAGAAAGGTCGAATATTCAATCTTTTGGCTACGCGACATCTCGCGAGGGGCAAAATTGTTAAACACCGCCATTAACACCATGGCGATCACTAACCATAAAATCAGGTTTTTGGTGAGATTGTTCAAACTACCACCTTGATTCAGTGTGTATAAAAGGTATCACTTCACTTGACTGGACCGTATATATGGTTGACCAGATCAACTGTTTGATGGTTCCCGCTAGCATTCTGCTACGGTTTGGCCCCGCGTACAACAGCCTTACCGCCGGTATCGCCGACAAAACCGTTAGCAACCAGATACATTTCACGGCTTTTGGCTCGCGAGGCGGCAGGCTTACGGATCACGCATCGCTTAAAGTATAGCGCACAGCGCCGGCGAAACCCGCTCACTTCCTCGCCTTCGAACAGTTTGACCAGCAAACGGCCGCCGGGGGCTAGGACTGCGGTCGCTACCGTCAAACTATCCTCCACCAGCACCAACGCCCGTGACTGATCGAGCGCGCGTATACCGGTTATATTGGGGGCCATATCCGAAATTACAAGATCGGCACGGCCGCGGCCACCGAGGTGCTCAATAATCCGTTGTTTCACGGCTACATCGGCGATATCACCGCGCACCCGCGTCACCCCCGCAATCGGCATCATCTCTTCAACATCCACCGCGATCAAGGTGCCGCCCGGGCCGATCCGTTCCCGCGCGTACTGGGACCAGCTGCCGGGTGCCGCGCCGAGTTCCACCACCGTCAATCCCGGGCGCAACAAGCGGTCGCGCTGATCAATCTCGATCAACTTATAGACCGCGCGTGAGCGGTATCCATCCGCTTGTGCCTTACGCACGTACGCATCTCGTGTATGGCGCTGCAACCAGTGATTGCGTTTGTGCTTTTTTGCCATCACTATCGCGTTTACGGTAACAAGATATGTCGTCGGCCTATGCCTTTAACGGGCAAACAAAAACATTTTCTGCGCGGCCTCGCGCATGATTGTAAAGTGTCCGTAACCGTGGGCGCCGCCGGTTTGAGTAACAATGTCTTACAGGAAATCGACTCTGCGTTGCAACATCACGAGCTATTGAAAGTCAAATTACCAGTATCGAGTCGCGATGAGCGGCGCAACTTAGCTATGCAGATATGCGATCAGTCCCGCACTGACTTGGTGCAATTAATTGGCCGTATCTGCGTGATCTATCGCGCCGGAAACGAGCCCATCATCAAACTGCCACAGTAATACCCTGGGTTATGTGTCTGTTATTTTTCGCCGCCAATAATCACCCCAGCTATCGGCTGGTTATAGCCGCGAACCGCGACGAGTACTACCGGCGTGCAACAACAACAGCGCGGTTTTGGGACGACGCACCGCACGTACTCGGCGGCCGTGACCTCGAGCAGGGCGGCACTTGGTTGGGTATCACCCGCGACGGCCGTTGGGGCGCCGTGACCAACTATCGCGAGGTTGGCACAACGCAGCACAGTAGTTCTCGGGGGCACTTGATTCGAGATTATCTGGTCAGCGAGCTTGGCGCGGAACATTACATTGACAAAGTACATCACCGAGCGGACCGGTATGCGGGCTTCAATCTGATTATCGCCGATTACGATCACGTTGTTTATTACTCAAACCGCGGCGGCGATCCGCAGCTATGCAGCGAAGGTGTCTATGGTCTCAGCAACCATCTACTCGATTCGCCCTGGCCGAAGCTCAAGAAAGGCAAAAACAGGCTCATAAAGATATTGACACAAGACGACGATCTGAACGCCCAACGCTTATTCACGCTGCTCAGCGATCAACACCAGGCAGCGACCGGCTTACCGGACACGGGAATCGGCGAAGAGCGGGAACGCTTACTTTCACCCGCATTCATCAGCAGCCGCGACTATGGAACCCGAAGCTCAACCGTTATCCTCGTGGATCAGGAAAATCAGGTTCAATTCATTGAGCACAGTTTCCCAACATCTGCCGGGCGCCCACCCTCACCGGAAAATTTCCAGTCTGCATCCCACCGGTTCACTATTCACAGGCTATAATCATAGAGATTAACTTGTTGGGAGAGGTGCCTTGCGAAAGCTTTTGATTGTTGGGGTTTTGTTACCGGTCCTAGCGTACGCCGGAGTCAAGGGATATTTGTGGTATTCGATCTACAGCAACATGGAAGACCTTAAAGAAGCCGCCGCGCCATTCGCCAAGATCGAGTACAAAGACATCCGTGCGCCGCTCAATGAACCGTTCGGCGTCACCGGCATCACCATCGAGCCCCACATGGTGACTGACACAATTAGTATTGGTTCGGCGCTCGTCCACACTGCTGGATATAAGGACCTTTACGAACTGGGAAAAAAGGTTTTTAACGAGGAGTTACCGCATAGGCTGAAAGTCACACTCAATCGATTCTCGATTGATCTCAACGGAGAAATTGCGTCACTGATGGCCGACAACCAAAAGACCAATTTTTTTGGCACGCCGCTCGATGCGATGGCATGCGGCGGCCGAGAATACTTCAGCCCCACAGATCTGTTAGCGATGGGGTATGAACAACTGTCAGTTGACACCCAACTGAATTACCAAGTCAATCGGGTAAAAGAATCGGTAGAATTGTTCGTCAAGTTTAGCGTCCGAGACGCCGCATCCTTGGCCTTCGACATTTCAATTCCCCGCAGCCAGGCACCAACATCGCGTCGGCAGTTGACGTTTCAGATTCCCCAACTCAAGGATTTCTCGATTGATATCGAGGACTTGTCGTTCAACGAGCGCCGCAATCAGTATTGCGCCAAGCTGGCCGGTATCTCGAGTACGGAGTTCGTCGATCGGCATGTTGATCAGGTAAGAGCCTATGCCGATGACAGTGGTTTTCCAGTGAGTGATGAGCTGTTAGCCGCCTATCGAAAATACGTTACTGAATCCGGTAACGTCACCATCAGCGCCAATCCTTTGGACCCTGTTGACCTAATGACGCTGTTGACACTGAATCCCCGCCAATTACTGGAGTGGCTCAGTTTAGATGTGAATATCGCTGGTAAAAATATCCAAGAATTAATGGTAATCGCGGTTGAGGAAGAACAGCCGGAGCAAGAGGCCAAACCCGCAGTGATACTCGACACTTACAAGCCGACCCCGGTCGCCGAGCTAGATCAACATGTCAACAGGCTGCTCAAGATTCGTACCTTAGACGGCAAACTGCACCACGCCTATCTGAGCGTTGTGAGTCAAGATACCCTGGTGCTGACCCAAGAATTGGTGGGCGGATCCGCCACATTCCGCGTTCCGATCGCACAGATTGACGAGGTCCAGGTGCTGCATTGATTGACTGGCGCGAGCGCTGGCAACAATTGTTTATATGGTGACATCGCGTTCGCCGGGTCCGCCCAGTTCAAGGCCCTGATTGCACCCCTTTGCCGGATCGCCCCCAACGAACCAGCAGCACCAGCCCCAACAAGCTGTTGACGACATACAGGGCGCTGGAGATGCCATGCAGCTTGGCAAAATGACGCTGCAATGGTGAATCGGGAACCCACTCACCGCCGGCAGCTAGCCTCAATTCGGTCAACTGGGGCGACACCAGATATTCGCTGAACATAGTAATCGTCAGCATGGCGGCCAATATCCAGATGTTCCAAGTACGCAGCCAGCCTGGCCGACAATCGAGTACTAACGCAAACAACAGCAATAATCCCCCGCAAATGAATCCGATCATGCTCACATAGCCGAACAAACGGCCGGCTACGTCACCCGCCACACTGCGCTCCAACATGGCAAATAGCGTCGGCGTAACCACATAACCCACGATCCAAATCGCGCCGACCCAGAACGTAACAAGGATGCGATCCAGTGATATCCGAAGCGCGGGCAAAGAGAAAGAGACCTTATTGCTTGCAGTGTATCTCGAGGATTTCGTATTCGCGGACGCCACCGGGCGTGCTGACCTCGACTTCCTCACCTACGCGTTTGCCTATCAGCGCACGTCCAATCGGCGAACTGAACGATATTTGCGCATTGTCCAGGTCCGCTTCCAGGTCGCCGACAATCTGATAGGTAACGCGCTCGTCGTTGTGAATGTCATATAAGTCGACGTACGTACCAAAGACCACGGTATCTGCGACGTTCAAACGCGTAGGATCGATCACCTCTGCCCTGGCCAAATAAACCTCTAATTCAGCGATTCGACCTTCAATGAAGCCTTGCTGGTTTCTGGCCGCCTCGTACTCGGCGTTTTCCGATAGATCGCCGTGCGATCGGGCCTCGGCAATAGCCTGGATCACGCGCGGGCGCTCGACGGACTTCAGACGTTTTAACTCGTCTTGCAGTTTGTCCGCTCCGGCGGCGGTCAGGAGTACGCGTTTCATATAGCTACTTGTTGATGTAAGTCCTGCAAGCGGTTCACAGTTTCTACACCCAACACGCTGTGCGCAGCGCAAGCGGCCCGTGCGGCGGCCAGGGTGGTGAAATAAGTGACTTTGTGCTGCAACGCCTCACGTCTGATAGTGTAGGAATCCCTTAGGCTTTGTTTACCCTCGGTGGTATTCACGATTAAATCAATCTCTTTATTCTTTATTATATCTACCACATGGGGGCGGCCTTCTTTTACCTTATTAACTGTCCGCACCGTCAGGCCGGCGTCGGCCAAAACCACCGCCGTGCCGCTGGTCGCGATCAACTCAAACCCGTTTTCGGCAAGATAGCGTGCGATTTCCACTACGGACTTTTGGTCTTTCTTCTTCACCGAGATTAACGCTCTTCCAGCTTTGGGAATTTCTGCTCCCGCAGCACGCTGTGACTTGTCAAATGCCTCACCAAAATTCTTACCGATGCCCATCACCTCGCCGGTACTTTTCATCTCCGGTCCGAGTACGGTATCCACGCCGGGGAATTTGAGAAACGGAAATACCGCTTCTTTTACCGAGTAGTAATCGGGTACAAGCTCTTTGGTCACCCCCTGTGAAACCAATGACTTGCCGACCATACAGCGTGCCGAGATCTTCGCCAATGGCCGTGACGTCGCTTTGGAGACGAAAGGCACAGTGCGGGAGGCACGAGGATTGACCTCTAAAACATAAATTTCATCCCCCTTCACAGCAAACTGAACGTTCATTAACCCCACCACATTCAGCGCCAACGCCATCTTTCGCGTCTGATTGCGCAACGCCTCCTGAATTGCCGGTGACAGGCTGAACGGCGGTAGCGAACACGCTGAATCTCCTGAGTGCACGCCAGCTTCCTCGATGTGTTCCATGATGCCTCCGACGATAACGGTCTCGCCGTCACACACCGCGTCGACGTCAACTTCCGTGGCATCACTCAAGAAACGGTCCAGCAATACCGGAGATTCGTTGGAGACATCGATCGCCATACGCATGTAGCGTTCCAGATCATCCCGGCCGTGAACGATCTCCATCGCGCGGCCACCGAGCACATAAGATGGCCGGACAACCAACGGGTAGCCGATCTCTTCGGCCACCCGCAGCGCTTGTGCTGCGCTGGTGGCGGTGCGGTTGGGCGGCTGTAACAATTCCAGATCGTGAAGTAATTTTTGGAAGTGTTCCCGGTCTTCGGCCTTATGAATTGCTTCAGGTGACGTGCCGATGATCGGTGTGCCGGCCGCTTCCAGATCACGGGCGAGTTTCAAAGGTGTCTGCCCACCGTATTGCACGATTACGCCGGTGGGATTCTCTTTATGCACAACTTCCAAAACATCTTCAAGTGTAAGCGGCTCAAAATACAGTCTGTCCGACGTGTCATAGTCGGTGGATACCGTCTCCGGATTACAGTTAACCATGATGGTCTGATAACCATCTTCACGCAGCGCCATCGATGCGTGCACACAACAATAATCAAACTCGATTCCCTGACCGATACGGTTTGGTCCACCACCGAGAACGATAATCTTTTCCTTGTCTTCCGCCTGTGACTCACACTCTTCATCGTAAGTCGAGTACATGTACGCAGTGGCGGTGGCGAATTCCGCAGCACAAGAATCTACTCGTTTGTACACGGGACGCACGCCTTGACCATGACGCAGAGCGCGAAAGGCTGGCTCATTGATGCCCAGCAGCACTGCCAAGTACCGATCAGAAAAGCCTTTGCGCTTCCATTGCCACAGCCGATCGCGATCGACTTGAGGACCAAGCCTGATGTCACGCTCGATATGCACCAACTCTTCGATGTCCGCGAGAAACCAAGGATCTATACCAGTGAGATCACGCACCTGTTCGACACTCATCCCGAAGCGAAATGCGTCAACGACATACCAAAGCCGTTTGGCGCCGGGTACACGCAGTGCCTGCACGAGTGTGTCTTCAGCAGCGCTGCGATCATCCGTATCGAGTTGCGCTTCGAAGCCGTAGGTGCCGATCTCCAGACCGCGAACCGCTTTTTGTAATGACTCTTGAAATGTGCGGCCAATCGCCATCACCTCGCCTACGGATTTCATCTGTGTCGTAAGCACACTATTGGCCTGCGGAAACTTTTCAAAATCGAACCTGGGTATTTTTGTCACCACATAATCGATGGTCGGTTCGAACGACGCCGGGGTCGCGCCGCCGGTAATTTCGTTGCGCAACTCATCCAGTGTACATCCCACCGCCAGCTTGGCCGCTACCTTGGCGATTGGGAAGCCAGTGGCCTTGGAGGCCAGCGCTGAGGAACGCGATACGCGGGGATTCATCTCGACAATGACCATGCGTCCATTGTCTGGATTCACCGCAAACTGCACGTTCGACCCACCGGTATCTACGCCGATCTCGCGTAACACCGCGATACTCGCGTCCCGCATGATTTGATATTCCTTGTCGGTCAGAGTCTGCGCCGGGGCGACGGTGATCGAGTCCCCGGTATGCATCCCCATGGGATCAACATTCTCAATGGAGCAAACAATAATGCAATTGTCGTTGTGATCCCGCACCACCTCCATCTCGAATTCCTTCCAACCGACGACGCATTCCTCGATAAGTAACTCACTAGTCGGCGACGCCTCAAGGCCTCGGTCACAAATTTCCATAAACTCATCTTTGTTGTAGGCGATACCCCCACCGGTGCCGCCGAGCGTGAACGACGGACGGATGATCGCCGGATAACCGACCATGGCCTGCACCTGAAACGCCTCTTCCATACTGTGGGCCAATGCTCCGTGCACGGTCTCCAGCCCGATACGATGCATAGCCTGTTTGAACAATTCCCGGTCTTCGGCCTTGTCAATAGCTTCACGGCTCGCTCCGATTAACTCGACCGTGAATTCCTCGAGTGTGCCTTGACGCGCTAGATCGAGGGCGCAGTTCAACCCGGTTTGACCCCCCATAGTTGGCAGCAACGCGTCCGGGCGCTCGCGTTCGATGATCTTGGCGATGGTGCGCCAGTGGATCGGCTCGATATAGGTGGCGTCGGCAAATCCGGGATCGGTCATAATGGTGGCCGGATTCGAGTTCACCAGTACCACCCGATATCCTTCTTCCTTTAACGCCTTGCAGGCCTGCACCCCGGAGTAATCGAACTCGCAGGCTTGCCCGATGACGATCGGTCCGGCGCCAACGATCAATACACTCTCGATGTCCGTGCGCTTAGGCATGGGAACCCAGCGCCTTCGCTGTTTCTGTATCCGCCCCGCCGTGGGTGGCCATTAGCGCCACGAAACGATCGAACAACGGCGCGATATCGTGAGGACCCGGGCTCGCCTCAGGGTGACCCTGAAACGAGAATGCCGGTCTGTCGGTGCGCGCCACGCCTTGGATCGACCCGTCGAACAGCGATGTGTGGGTGACCTGAAGATGTTCCGGCAGGTTGTTCGCGTCCACGGCAAAACCATGATTTTGACTGGTGATGAACACCTGTCCAGTCCTCAGGTCCTGCACCGGATGGTTGGCGCCGTGATGTCCGAATTTCATCTTCACGGTCTTGGCGCCGGATGCCAGCGACAGCAACTGATGGCCGAGGCAAATCCCAAACACCGGCAAGTTGCCCTCCAGAATGCCGCGAATCGCCGCGATGGCGTAATCGCAAGGTTCCGGATCGCCCGGTCCGTTGGATAAAAATACACCATCGGGATGTTGGGCCAAGACTTGTTCCGCGGTGGTGGTGGCGGGGACCACGTGCACAGCACATCCTCGATCCACCAACATTCTCAAGATGTTCTGTTTGACACCAAAATCGTAGGCAACAACTTTGAAACGCACCGCCGATGCGTCCCGGTAGGCGCTGTGGTCCGATTGCCAACCGCCGTTGCGCCAAATATAAGGCTCAGCGGTGGTCACCTCACGCGCGAGATCCATGCCCTTTAAGCCGGGGAACGCGCGCGCCGCGGCCACCGCCAGGGCATTATCGATATTGTCCCCAACCACGATAGAGCCATTTTGCGCGCCTTTCTCGCGCAGTAACCGGGTCAGTTTGCGGGTGTCGATATCGGCGATGGCTACGATTTTGTGAGCGCTGAGGTATTCGCCCAACGACTGGGTCGATCGCCAGTTGCTCACCCGTCGCGGCAGATCACGGATCACCAATCCGGCCGCATAGATGCCCGCGGACTCGACGTCTTGGGGATTGGTGCCGGTATTACCGATGTGGGGGTAGGTCAAGGTGACGATCTGTTTGGCGTAGGACGGATCGGTGAGAATTTCCTGGTAACCGGTCATAGCGGTATTGAACACCACCTCACCGACGGTCTGTCCGGAGACACCGATGGATTGTCCCTTGAAGACCGAGCCGTCCTCTAGCGCCAGTATTGCAGTGTTGGCCACGAAACCCCCGAGTTGTTGACTTGTATCACCACCCGTGTCACGCCGCCTGTCGGTACGGACTCGGCGACACCGGGACCCAAAAAAAGGGAGAAACCCGCATGGTTTCTCCCCTTAGGATACGTTCTGAAGTTGTGATTTCATTAAAGAAACAATTGTAGGGGACACGGGTCCTGCATTCAATGGCAACTCACCGCAATCCCAACACGTCCTGCATGTCGAACAGTCCGCTGTCCTGCTCCGCCACCCACAGGGCCGCGCGCAACGCGCCATTGGCAAAGGTCATGCGGCTGGATGCACGGTGGGTGATCTCGACCCGCTCACCGTCGGCGGCAAACATTGCGGTGTGTTCACCGACGATGTCACCGGCGCGAACCGTGGCAAAGCCGATGGTCGCCCGGTCGCGGGCACCGGTGTGTCCTTCCCGCCCGTACACCGCGCATTGGGGCAACTCCCGGCCCAGGGCGGAGGCGATCACCGCGCCCAACCGCAGTGCGGTGCCGGATGGCGCATCGACCTTGTGCCGGTGGTGCGCCTCTAATATTTCGATATCGACGTCGTCGCCCAAGGTCTGCGCGGAAAGCTCGGCGAGCCGAAAACAGAGATTTACACCGACGCTCATGTTCGGGGCAAGCACGATCGCCACGTTGTTACTCGCATCCGCGATACGTTGCCGATCGACGGCCTCCAACCCAGTGGTGCCGATCACCATGCGTTTGCCAGCATCCCGACAATATCCGGCATGCGTCACCGTCGCCCCCGGGTTGGTAAAATCAATCAACACATCGAAGCCGGCACCATCCAGGGTATCGGTGACACTCACCCCCAACGCACCAATGCCAGCCAATTCCCCGGCGTCTTCACCAATCACATCGCTACCGGCCTTTTCGGTAGCGATGGTGATCTCCGTGTCTGCGTTGATCTGAGCGGCCTGGATGATAGCCCTTCCCATGCGACCGGCCGCACCTGCAACACCTATTCTTACCATATCCGCGCTCCAATTCAGTGGTCGCCTGAACAAGCGAATCAGTAGATTAAAAAAGTAGTGTACCACTCGACTCCGGCGGCAGGGCTCTGCCTGGGCCGTGGTCCGCAGGTTACGCCAGCTGCGGCCGGGGAACCAGATATTTGAGCCACACGAGAGCCAGGGTCACGATAATGATCGACGGCAGCGCGGCGATGTTCACCCACTGCCAGCCTAGGCTGTGTTGCAGCGCGCCCGCTGACAGCGACGCCGCGGCGACCGTGGTGAACACGATAAAGTCGTTGAGCCCCTGCGTCTTGGCCCGCTCCTGGGGGGTATGCGTACTGGTCAACAGCGTACTTGCACCCACGAATAGAAAATTCCATCCAAGGCCGAGCAGTATCAGTGCCACCCAAAAATGCCACACAGCATGACCCCACAGATTCACCGCAACACATAACGTATCCAACACTGCGCCGCACACCATGATATTGAGTACACCAAACCTTTTGATCAAATGACCGCTAACGAAGGATGGCGCAAACATGGCAAATACGTGCCACTGAATAACAAAGGCGGTGTCCGAAAATATATGGTCGTGCACCTGCATCGCGAGGGGCGTCGCAGTCATAATCAATGTCATAACCGCGTAACCCAACATGCCGCATATTACCGCCACCAAAAACATCGGTTGCGCCGCAATCTGCTGCAGCTTTCTACCGCGCGACGCGATTCCCATCGTCGGTGTGGGGGCTCCGGACGGCAGAAACGACTGCAGCAACAGCGAGAGCACATACACCCCTACCAGCGCTGCGAAGCTTCCGGCAAAAACCGCCGGTGCTATCAGGTCACGGGTCCAATTTGCAAGATTGGGACCGATGAATGCGGCGATCACACCGCCGGCAAGCACCAGTGAGATCGCCCGGCTCCGGTACGCCGCCGCGACATCGTCAGCGGCGGCGAAGCGATAATAAGTGGCAAAGCCATTGAAGCTGCCGATCAACACCGTCGCCAAGCAATAAATCAAAAAATTTCCGTTCAATATTGCGAACGTGCCGACCACTGCCCCGCAGATACCGAGTGCGCTGCCCAACATGAATCCGAGACGCCGGCCAATCCTACCCATCAACAACGAGGCGGGAATACTGGTCACCATCGTCGCCAGGAACTGCAGCGCCAGCGGCAGGGTAGCCAACATTTTGTTGGTGACGAGTTGAAAACCGATCAGAGCGGAGCTGGCCATCAGCAACGAATTACCGGTCATCATCAGGCCCTGACACAGGGCCAGCAATAAAACCTTGGTGCCCTGCTGGTTCTTAGTGGGTTTCATACTCGAGCTAACGTAAACCGCCATGGAAAGTATTGACCGACTTGGATGTTGTATCAGGATCGCGCACGCTGCGAAAGGGAGTGGGGGGTTGAACGCCGTGGTCGCCACACCCTGGGCAGGAGGTCGGTGGCCCCGGCTGATGCCTATTGAATGTAATGTAAGGCGACATCCTATCTAACAGTGGAGACGTGATACGGCGGACCCGATCCATTTATCGCGGAACAAAACCCCGTGCGTAAGTACGGGGATGGACGCGGTGCCCGCACGGTATCGTGCGGGCCACGGACGAGGCCGGGTGCGGCTTTGCCGACAACCGGCCTCGTCCAGTGTATCCCGGCGTAGCCGGGATGATTCCCCGCGCATAAGCGCGGGGAGATTCAATTATCGCGGCTTCGCCCTAACCCCGTGCGCCGCAACCCCAAAGCACGGCATCAGAATCAGCGCTCACCCAAACGCGTTTATACGCCCTCTCAGCGGGCGGCAAAGACCTCCACCCGGTTACGGCCCCTGCGTTTGGCTTTGTACATCGCCATGTCAGCATGCTGCAGCAGAGTCTTGGACATGTCGGCGTGCAACGGGTAATTGGCCACGCCCAGGCTTATGGTGATGTTGACCGGTTGACCGTCGCATTGGAACACGCGTTGCTCGACCACGATGCGCCACCTCTCGGCAATCTCACTCGCATCTTGCAGAGCCGTGTTGGGCAGGATCACGGTAAATTCCTCGCCCCCATAGCGTGCAAGGTGGTCACCGTCCCGGGTGTGAGCCATCAACTCGAGGGCCAACCCGCGCAGCACGCAATCGCCAATTTGATGACCATGTTCATCATTGACCGCCTTAAAAAAATCGATGTCCAAAAGTATTACCGATAGCGGTGTCTGTTGCCGTACCGCTCGTTCCAACTCCAGGTCCAGCAGACGATAGAATTCCTGCTGGTTGTAAACACTGGTCATTTGATCGTATTTGATACGCCGTTCGAAGTCCGATTTTTCGGCGATCGCAGTGCGCAAGCGGCGTTCCACCCGATTGGTCACCGCTCGCAATATCAAGATCAGTGCCAATAAAGACATACCAACAATCAAAGTCAAATAAGCGACCGTCTCAATCGTCTCCTCTCGACGAACACCTTCTTCTAAGGCAATATGCACGTAACCGACCGCGCGTTGTTGAATATCGTTGATCGGGATGGTGCGGTAAATGGTCCCTCCTCCGGTCAACCATTCGGATACACCTTGTTGCGCTTCCACGTTGCGCAGCGCGTCTTCGTCAAAGTCCCCGAACACTGCCAGCATCACCGAATCCGGTAAACGCTCCCAGTCGCTGTCGCGTCCGAATGTCAAATTACCCTGTTGCCACTGCGCACGCGTCAGGTATTGTTTTTCTATTTCAACTGCAAGCGCGATGCCGCTGATCTGATGCAGCCTTTCAAACAGATGGTCGACTTCCAGACCAACTTCGACGTAGCCGATCAATTGATCTTGGTAGCGCCAGGGTTTGACCAATCGCAGTGTGTAGGTGCCCAAAACACCGAGTTCGATACCCGCGACCAGCTTGCCACTTTGTCTTGTCATGCCAAGGGTATGGCGATCAATGATGTCTCCGAAGTGCGCGGGATGATGCACCCGTAAAAAATTCGTGCCGTCCAAATGATGATAATAAAAGTGTGTGATCCGGTGTTTTTCTGATAGTGCGGCAAACAACGGTGCAGAGTTCTGTAACAGGGTGGCGCGGTCTTTCGCCACAAACGCTTCCGCAAACCGCGCATTGGTGGCGATGGATTCTGCAACTGCGCCCAGCTTATCGGTTTCCTGTCTAATGAGCTGATCCACGGCGTTGGTCAATGTGCTCAGTCGCTCCTGTGTATGCGCGTTGAGATGCGTTACCATAATGATGGCCGCGGAAGCCATAAACAGCACGAGAATAATCCCGATGGCAATCGACACCGGTATGATGATGTGTTTAGCAAAGCTGTAGCCCACGCCAGTGACGCGCTGGGCGCGGCCGGCCGCCACGCCTTTGGGTGCGATGCCGCTTGATTCCGAGACGTCGTTCATTCGTGGGATGTGGAGTGAGAAAACTCTTATCTCATTGAGATATAGCATCAATACTCCAATGTTTCAAAATGCTGGAGGAACCTGACGTCGGGAGTTCACGATACAACCACGCTCGTCTATGGTGACCGGACGCTGGCGAAACCGGCATAGTCCGAACAAGGATGGCACCGGTAAAATCACGTATTGCTGGCCGTTTATGAAGCATAGACTCTCAACGCGCATGAGATACCTAGTTATTGGCGCTACCACCCACACGTTGAATTGCCTCACGTCGTTCGCAATGACAGGAAGAGTACGATCATTCCCCCTGCTGTGCGGGGACGCACACTGCAACTTCGCCAGCACAAGCACTGCAACGACACCAGCACAAGCACTGCAACGACACCAGCACAAGCACTGC
>CAMYMN010000012.1 GCA_947259395.1 uncultured Gammaproteobacteria bacterium
TCGCCATCATTATCGAAGTCAGCGAGCACCGGGTCGGCGTTGGTCTCTTCGAATCGTATCCCTGAATTAAGGTCTTGATTCGTAAACGCATTACCGGGACGCAACCCGTTAATCAACAACTGACTGCGATCGGAATAGTGCAGATAACGGGGGTGGGCGAGATTTGTTAGGTAGATATCGAGGTCACTGTCGTTATCGACATCGCCGACTGCGCTACCGATACTGTGTCCATAGGCTCCGTGCCGTGCCCCACCCCGCATCAATAACGCCGCTCCCGCCTCGCGAAAGCTGCCGGCCCCAGTATTCACCCAAACCAGATTGGGATCCAGACGATAGTTGGTCACTACGATGTCTTGGGCACCGTCATCATTGAGGTCACTCCACACCACGCCGCGCCCACAAAGGGGCTCATCGAGTAAGACACCAGCATATTCACTCGCGTCCACAAAGGTGCCATCGCCTTGATTGCGCAGCAGTTGGTCGGAATCGCAAAATCCACGCTCTATGCCCTTGCTCTCATAATTAGCGAGATACAAATCGAGCCAACCGTCGTTATCGAAATCACCCCATGCTGACGCCTCGGTCTGAATGGGCGCCACGCGCGCGAAGCTAGGTGTCTGCGTACTAGCATTATGGAATGCACCGCCATTTTCATTGACGTACAACCTGTTGCCGTCGCGGTGAACCACGAACAAATCGATAAAGCCGTCATTATTGATGTCCGCCCAGGTTCCACCGTGACTGCCTTTGGGCACGTTTTCGCCGAGCAATGCAGTCACATCTTTAAATCCCTTGCCATCTTCGTTGTGGAACACACGGGGACCGTCCACTAACAGATCGTCATAGCCGTCGTTGTCGTAGTCCCCCCAGGCAACCCGTTGCGACCGTATGCCTTGTAACCCTGATGTCGTGGCATCGGTGAATGTCACGACACCGCCTCGTGCTGCGAAAAAGCGGTGGGCCCGGCCACGATAAGCATAATGCTTGTGCAAGGATTGGCTGAGTTGGTCCAAGTCTTTTACGGAACGATTACCAGCAGCCAGAGATTGCATTAGGTAATCAACTGCCTGATCGACGTCTCCCTGATCAGAGGCCAGCTCATATAGTTGGCGATACACACGCCAGGGTTGAGCGTGGTCATCCAACGCCTGTTTGAACAAGCGGTATGCCTCAATCTTGCGTCCTTGACGCTGACGCAACACCCCGAGCCAATAATATGATTCGGCCCCTTCCCAACCGTGAACTAATCGCCATGCATCGTCGTTTCGGTGTCGGGAATGTTCGCGAACATCATCTCGGGACCAGTTGGACAGGTGCTGGCGCAGCCAATCTTCCGCCGTGTCCAGCGCCTCGTCCTGGTCGATCAGCCGCGCCGCCATTAATTGCCGCAGATGGCGATTGGTGGGTGAGCGCGCTAGTATGGATCGCGCCTCTTCTATGCTGATCCGTCGCGTCAACGTGCTCAAATAAACCCGGCTGATCAGCCTCGCGCCATTTTGATCCGGAAAATGTCCCAGGTATAACTCTGCCAGTTCCCGTCTCGTGGTTGGATCTGTAGTTCTAATGATGAACTCTTGTAATTGCACCGCAATTGAGTCGCGTAACGCCGCCGATTCGGCTGTCGACACCAACCACTTCAAAAGTTCGATATTTTCCCGTTGCAGATTTAGGATTTGATATCCCTGATACGCCGTGTACATCCCCTTCGGGGAATTTGCATGGCGGTGGGCGAAGGCATCAACCTCGGCCTCGACTTGCTGTCTGTTTTCCGTGTCTAAGGCAATCAACGCCGCCCACCGGCGATGACGCGAGGCATGGAAATCCGGATGCTGCGCCAGCACTGTCTCATATTGGGCAACCGCTTGTGACAGCATGCGCATTCGATACAAGCACTCGCCCAACAGATGCCCCGCTTCCGGACGTGATGGATTGGCCTGCCACAACTCAGCGAGCCTCAAACGAGCCGTTTGCAACTGTCCTGCTTGCATCAGTTGACGCGACATCGCCACGGACTGCTCGTAATCTTGCGGTATAACACGCGCCATAGGCGCACACCCAGACAAGAACAGGAGCGCAGTAACCGTGGCTCCGATATACCAATGTGCCGTATACATGCGAAAATGTGAATCAGGTGACAGGTTAAACTTTATAGTAATATTTCCCACAAATATCGATGTGAAAGATGAAAATCGTAGTCAATATTCTTATCATCCTGCTCATCTTAGGTGTTGGATTATCGAGTGGCGCCGTGCTACTGAACAAAGTCCCGATTCTAGATCCGCCGGGATGGAAAACGCGTCTTATCATCTATCTATCGAAAAACTCAGCAGCGATCGATCCACAGAGCCCGCTGCCGGAACTTCGCCCCGACCTGTATTCAGTTTCTGTCGAACAACTGTTCGACATCGTACGCGAAACAGCCATCGAACTGGACTGGCAGATAAAAAGTATTGACCATGCTCAGATGAGTATGGAAGTGATTGTTACGTCTTCATTGCTAAGTTTCAAAGATGACATGACAATGCGCGTGATGGCAAACGCCAGCGACAAAAGCAGTTTGTACGCAAGCTCCCAATCTCGTGTCGGGCGCGCGGATTTCGGCGCAAATCTTGGGCATATCTTGAAGTTAAAACGTACAGTCCAGCACAAAGTACCGCGCCTTTAGGCTTTGTAGTTCGCATCCATTTGTCACTCCCTCTACACGTGAAACCTACCGAGCAGTCCAGTCAATTCGATCTGCTCAAGCAGCGGCGCTTTCTGCCGTTTTTTATGACCCAGTTTTTAGGGGCTTTTAATGATAACCTGTTCAAAAATGCGCTTATTATTCTGATCACGTTCCATCTTGCCTCAAGTCTAGAGATCCATGTTCTCGTAAACATCAGTGCGGGTCTTTTTATACTGCCGTTCTTTCTGTTTTCCGCCACCGCCGGTCAATTAGCGGATAAGTTTGACAAATCGGTACTCATGCGACACGTCAAGACGGTTGAAATCATTATTATGTTACTCGGCGCCCTTGGCATTTATTTCAAGAACATACCGTTGTTATTGAGTGTATTGTTTCTCATGGGCACTCAATCCACGTTTTTTGGCCCCGCCAAGTACGGCATCCTGCCGCAACACCTCACTGAGCAGGAACTCGTCGGCGGAAACGGACTGGTGGAGACCGGTACATTCCTTGCGATACTGCTGGGTACGCTATTTGGAGGCGTGCTCGTCGGTCTCAGTGACGTCGGACGCCACCTGGCGGCCGTCTTTATCGTCAGCGTGGCAGTCATTGGCCGTTGGTGCAGCCACTTTATACCTACCGCCCCACCGCCAGACCCGGAACTCAAGATCAATTTCAACATCGCCGCCGAGACCGTGCGCATCGTCAAATTCACGGTTCACAACCATACCGTGTTGCTCTCGATTCTTGGCATCTCGTGGTTCTGGTTTTTTGGCTCGGTGTTTCTGACCCAGTTTCCGAGTTACACGAAACTAACCTTGGGTGGTGACGGCACTGTTGCGACCCTACTACTCACCTTCTTCTCCATTGGCATAGGCACAGGTTCTCTGCTATGCGAAAAACTCTCGGCGCGGCACATAGAACCCGGTTTGGTGCCATTGGGGGCCTTCGGTATGACCGTATTTGCTATTGACCTGGCCTTTGCTCACACCACGTTTACGGGTACACAATTGCTGAACGCACAAACGTTTCTGGTCAACGCGGCTAATTGGCGGGTATTAGTGGATCTTGGTTTGATCTCGTTGTTTAGTGGTTTTTATATCGTACCGCTGTATGCGATTGTGCAGAATCGAAGCGAACCTCGTCATCGCTCACGAATCATTGCCGGTAATAACATCATCAACGCGGTGTTCATGGTCATCGCCGCATTGATGTCCATCGGGCTTCTCAAGGCTGGACTGACCATACCGCAACTGTTCTTAGTAGTAGCGCTAATGAATGCGGCCGTCGCGGTATTCATTTTTGTCGAGGTCCCTGAATTCTTGATGCGAATGATAATGTGGCTGTTGGTACATTCGATTTACCGTATTGAGTCCCGCGATTTACATCACATTCCGTTGACTGGGCCGGCGTTGCTGGTAAGTAACCATGTAAGCTTTGTGGACGCGCTGATTATTTCGGCAGCTAGTCCGCGTCCGATCCGATTTGTTATGGACCATCATATCTTTAATCTGCCGGTGTTGAATTTTGTGTTCCGCACCGCACGAGCGATACCCATCGCCTCGGCGCAACAAGATTCGTCGATGTTGGAGAACGCTTACGATACCATCGCCGATGCACTCGGCCGCGGCGAACTCGTGTGCATCTTCCCCGAAGGTGAGATCACCAAGACCGGTGAGATCAACGATTTCAAAAAAGGCGTTGAACATATTGTGCGGCGCACACCGGTGACCGTTGTTCCGCTCGCCTTGCGCGGTGTCTGGGGTACTTTTTTCAGCCGTAAGGGGGGCCGCGCGATGTCCAGATGGCCAACACGATTGTGGTCAAAGATCATCATCGCCAGCGGAGCGCCGTTGGCGCCGGAAACAGTGTCAGCGCCGCAGCTACAGGACCTGGTCACCGAGTTGCGCGGCCCCCGGTGCTGAGCCGCTTTTTGCACCGAGGTGATGGGTGATGGCACCGGGATCAGGCAGGCATTTGCAGGGTGACGCACAATCCGGGGTCATTGCCGTCCAGGCTGAGCGCGATACCGTGCAATTTCGCCACTGCAGACACTAAACTTAGGCCAAGTCCACTGCCCGCTGACGTGCGGCTGTGGTCCAAGCGGTAAAATCTTTGAAAGACCTGGTCGCGCTCGGGTTCCGGCACACCGGGACCGGTGTCACAGATCATGACCCGCCGCAACCCATCGTCCACGCACACCTTGATATTTCCACCTGCTGGCGTGTATTTGATCGCGTTGTCGAGCAGATTGGCGAACGCTTGAAATAACAAATCCCGGTCGCCATAAATGGTCATCGATGATTCGCATTCGAGATTGAATCCGAGCCCCTGCTCTTCGGCCACCGGACCGTACAGATCACCGACATCACGCAATAGGGGTTGCAATTCGATCGCGTCGAACCCCTCGCGTCTAGACTCCGATTCGATACGCGCGATTCGCAACAGTGCATTAAAGGTGGCAAGCAGTCCGTCGGCCTCGTTGACTGCGCTGTCGATCAGGTTCTGACGCGAGTCGCCTTGTACATCCGACATACGTAAGCTTTCCAATCCACGGCGCAAGCGAGCCAGAGGTGTCCTCAGATCATGGGCGATATTGTCAGAGACTCGACGTACACCGTCCATCAAAAGTTCTATTTGGTCGAGCATGCGGTTGAGGTTGTCCGCCAGCGCATCGAAGTCATCATCAGATTGGCTGGTCGGAATCCTCTTGGTCAGATCGCCCGACATGATTTCCCGGCTGGTGCGATTGATCAGTTCGATCCGACGCATCATGCTGCGACTCATCATCACACCGCCCAGCAAGGCAAGGGCCAGGGTAATTGCCATCCCCCAAGTCAACGTACGTATGATCAGTTTCTGCGTATCCTCCAGTTCAAACATATCGCGACCAACGAGCAGGTAAAAATTTCTCTTTAGCACGAATGCCCGCGCCCGTGCCCGATGAATACGCTTGGTTTCAGATCCGCCCAGCTGAAAATTGAACCAACCCTGCTCGTCCTCTCGCACCTTCGGCCAGCGATCGATATTACCCACCAGTGGATTGAGTTGACTGTCTGCGAGTAGATAAATTGAGGAATCGCCCGGTTGTTGAGCGGTCAACCGTTCGGCGATCTGTGCCGTCAAGCCACCAAGACCGTCGGTTTCATAACGTTCGGCGAGGCCCTTTATCTCGGCCTCAATCGTTTCGTCCGCCTGCCGTGACATATAAGCTGCCGTTGACCAATAGATAAAACCGAGCAGGGCCAGCACCGAGGCGCTGAACAACACCATGTAAATCAGTGCAAGGCGAAAGGTTGAGCTTCTAAAGAGCTTGTTAAGACGCACGGAGCACGTAGCCGGCGCCGCGAACCGTATGCAGCAAGGGTTGCGGAAATTCTTTATCGATCTTGCTTCTCAACCGGCTGATATGTACATCGATGACGTTTGTCTGGGGATCAAAATGATATTCCCAAACCTTTTCCAACAGCATGGTGCGGGTTACTACTTGTCCACTGTGGCGCATCAAAAACTCGAGCAGACGAAATTCTCGCGGTTGCAGGTCAATAATCTTGTCACCGCGTTTTACCTGACGCGACAATAGATCCATTTCCAAATCCGCGACTTGTAGTTTCGTGGTCGGTGCTTCGACATCGGTGCGCCTTACCAATGCCTCCAGGCGCGCCAACAACTCTGAAAACGCGAACGGCTTTACCAGATAATCGTCACCACCGGCCTTGAGGCCCTGCACCCGGTCATCGACCTCCCCCAGCGCGCTGAGTATCAATGCCGGCGTATGGTTGTCTGCGAAACGTAACGATTTGATGATGGACAGGCCGTCTAATTCCGGCAGCATCCTGTCGACAACGAGTACATCATAGGATTCAGTACTCGCCAGGTGTAACCCTGCCTTGCCATCCGCGGCGTGATCTGCCACATGCCCCTGCTCTTTGAGGCCTTTGACAACATATGAGGCGGTATCGTGGTCGTCTTCGATTACTAGCACCCGCATAGTTCTATGTTCAGTGGTTGCAGCGCGTTCGTCAATGCCGTGTGGTGATCTTCCGGATAAGGAATCCCCGGGGCCGTCGCCCGCCGGCCCCGGGTTTACTCGCAGTTGACCTTGCATTTATGCGAATCTCACGGCATTTATGCGAATCTCACTGCCACGAATCGATCACTACCGCGCCGCTCGATCAATATCAACACTGATGACTGGTCCGCTTTTACGGCTCGCTCGACGGCATTCACCACATCACTCGGCGCGTTTACGGTCTCACCACCGATCATCTTAATGACATCACCCGGAGAAAATCCCTTACGCGCGGCCGGGCTGCCAGGCGTCACTTCGGTCACCAGCACCCCTTCGGTGTCGTTTGGAACGCGAAATTGACGCCGCGTCTCCGCAGTCAGCGGTGCCAACGTTAAACCGAGTTTTGGCCGATCGGCACCACCAAGTGCGTTCCCGGCATCCGCTACCGTCTCCTCCTCATCCGGGCTCGCGCCGACCGTCACCCGAAGCGTCCGCAAATCACCTGCGCGCCATATTTCTAACTCGACGTTTCGATCGGCAGCCACGCTCGCCACCAACTTAGGCAACTCCCGCATGCGCCCGATTGCTTGGCCATCGAACTTACGGATCACATCACCCGTCTGTACGCCCGCTTGGTGCGCGGGGCTGCCATCGACCACACTGGCTACCAGAGCGCCGTTTTGGTCGTCGAGACCCAGGGTGTCCGCGATGTCCTCGGTTACCGTCTGGATCTGAACACCCAGCCATCCGCGGTTCACGCGGCCGGTGGCGATGAGTTGCTCGATGACAGGTTTTGCCATGTTGGCCGGAATCGCGAATCCGATGCCCACGTTACCGCCGTTTGGCGAAAAAATGGCGGTATTCACTCCCACCACAGTACCATCGACCGCAAACAATGGCCCGCCCGAGTTCCCTTGGTTAATCGGCGCATCGATTTGCAGGAAATCGTCCAACGGGCCGGAACGAATGTCGCGACCGCGCGCGGAAATGATGCCGGTGGTGGCGGTGCCGCCCAAACCGAACGGGTTACCGATAGCAACCACCCAATCGCCGACACGCGCACGTCCCGAGTCACCGAACACCACGTAGGGCAGCGGTTCGTCTGCAGTGATTTTCAGCAAAGCCAGATCGGTCTTCGCGTCATATCCCTTGAGCTCGGCCGGATAGCGCTTGCCGCCGTTGGTGACGACGGTGATCTCGGACGCACCCTTAATGACGTGATGATTCGTCACCACATATCCATCGGGATCGATAACAAACCCGGATCCCACCGCGTGGATTCGCTCGTTGGGCTTCGAAAAGCGATCCGGTGTATCGAAGTGACGATCGAAAAACTCCTGAAACGGAGAATTGGGTGGAAACCGGAAATGAGGACCACGTTCAGACTGCTGAGCAGGCGGCGCACCAGCGGTTGAAACATTCACCACTGCGGGTTTCACTGCCTCCACCACGTCAGCAAAGCTAGCGGGCTTGTCAATTATGCTCGTGGCCGGTATCAAGGTGTGGGCGGGG
The DNA here is from genome assembly GCA_947259395.1 of uncultured Gammaproteobacteria bacterium. GTDB lineage: Bacteria > Pseudomonadota > Gammaproteobacteria > Arenicellales > JAANXG01 > CALZGZ01. The sequence goes on from CAMYMN010000012.1 coordinate 8,190, forward strand.
GCGGACTTCGCCGCCGCCGGGGAAACGGGTTGAACAAGCAACGCGACGGTCAGGGCAGTGCCTACTGCACTGGCGATGAGCCATCGCCGATTTGAAAATTGTTTCAACATTTGATTCTGCATCTTTCGCACACTCCATAGTCTACGGATTCAAGGAATGGGGCCAGGCATATCGCCTAAACTGGATGGCTGAAATTGTAGGGATCCGGAGCTTACGAATCAGTTTCGTAAAAATTAAATTTAAGTAACCTGTGGCCGTGGATTCCTTTGATCATTCTCCCTGCACGACCGCGGAAAGCGCACAAATCCTGTAAAATAGGCGCATCCAATCATGCTCAGCACTAATGAAAAGGTTGAGCGGCATGTAGATACCTAGACACTGTGCCCACCATTCGCATCAACGATATTGATCTTTATTACGATCGTAGTGGCGACGGCGAGCCATTGTTGTTTCTTCACGGCCTCGGCTCAAGTAGCCGCGATTGGGAGTTCCAAAAGACTTATTTCACGAGCCGCTACCAAGTTATCACTATTGATACCCGTGGTCACGGCCGGTCCGGAAAACCACCTGGTCCGTATACCATAGATCTATTTGCGCGCGACATCGTGGAACTTCACAAGGAGCTGGAACTCGGGCCAGTGCATGTGGTGGGTTTGTCGATGGGTGGGATGATTGCTTTCCAGCTTGTCATAGATCAACCCTCCCTGGTTCATTCCGTAACTATCGTCAACAGCGGGCCAGCGTTGATTCTTAACACGCTAAGACTAAAGCTGAGCTTTAAGAAACGAGAATGGATTGTCCGATTATTTGGCATGCGTAAGATGGGCAAAGTGCTGGCAAACTCGCTATTACCAGAACCACATCAACAGGAGTTACACAGATTATTCATCGATCGTTGGGCGGAGAACAATCGAAAGGCCTACCTTACATCGCTGCGCGCACTGATTGGCTGGAGCGTTGCTGATCGTATCCACGATATTCGGTGCCCAACGCTGATCGTGAGTGCCGACCAGGACTACACGCCGGTGGTCTACAAACAGGCTTATGCAGCCAAAATTCCTGGTGCTGAAGTCGCTGTCATCAGACACTCGCGGCACATGTCCCCCATCGATCAGCCTGACGCGTTCAATCGTACTCTAGACGAGTTTCTAGCCAGATATCCGGTAGCGCGTCAACCGTAGCCGTTAATCATTCTAATTTTGCCGTCTTGGGTCTTGCGGTAGAATCGTCTCAATTCTTGAAACATCTCCGGGTGTTGGCGAACATAGCGCTGCTCTAGCCACCAACAGTACTTGGCGGCATATTGATTAGCGTGTCGGTATCGTTCCAGTTGCTCACTGTTCAAACTACTGTCGAAGCTAATCCTTTCAAACAACCATTGATGTAAACCATCCGGCATATGACAGTTCTGTTCACGCAATAAACTTGACAATCCAACATATTTATCTACTTCTGCTTGTAACTCGAGTTCCATCAGCGTCACGCTGCGCTTATAACCAGCATTCCACGTCAGATATAAGAAATGACTCACGCCCTCAACGGCGATGCAATACTCGGACAGGTTATCGTCACTGAGACTAGTAAGCGGATTCTCTCGTGCGAGAGGTTTCAGCACATCCTGATCGACGTAAAGAGAAAGGTGAAGGTCCGTATCACTCTCATGCACAAGTAATTTTTCGCCAACCGCTCGTGGGTTGAGACTGGTATCCAGAGCGTGGGCCACGACGGCATCAGTAATCAAAAAATCATCAACATTGTGATCGACAGCAATTTCGTAAATTGCTTGCAGTTGTTTTTGCAACACGTGCAACTGCATGACAATAATCGGCTAGTGCCGTGACCAACCTTCTGGTTTGTCAAATATATGAATGCCGCATCGCCGCAGTAGCCGCGCAGCCCGCTTGCTGCCGGTGCGCGTCCAGATATCATACCAATGAATCACGTCGGCATCGTCAGTGATACGCGCGTTATCGCCGACCTCCTCAAGGGCTTCGACAAACCCGGAAAAATTCTCGGAAAGTTCCTCAAATACCGCGCCGCCGTTGTCCGGTGCGTTCGAGGACCGTATGGCCTCAGATAAGCAGCCGTAAGCGGTGCCTCCCATTGAGACATAGTAGTCTACGTTTACGACCTTCCGTTTCAAGCTATCCGCAAACAACCCTGCGATAAACAGCGCGACGTCACCGAGCCGACGTAAAGCATGTTGGCGGTGTTTTGCAGTTTTTGCCTCGACGGCTTCTCCGAATATCAGCGCCAAAGGTTTCAGTGTGTAATCATCGCGCGTCCATTCGTATAGATGGTCGGTTCGCGTAAAGCCGGCGAGCATGTTAACGACGTATGCCACAGTGTCTTCACGTGCATGAAGACATTGATTAGCCATCGCAGACACCAGGGATTCGTGAAAGAATGTCTTTACGTCACTGGTTGCGATCAGTCGCACATTTTTCGGTGGTATCACCACAACCGCCGTTACCCCCAAAATCTTTCGTACCGGTCAGTAGCAACTCAAAGGATACCAAACTTACACACTCCTCAACTTGAATTATAGTCGCTGGCCAGATAAGCGAAAGTTAGCACTCGCGTAGCTTTGCTGCTAACAACATCGTTAATGCGTTGCGGCCACTGATATCATGCGTTGCATCAAAACAATAGCTCCTGGATTCGGCGCAAAGAATCGCCGCTTCGATCTTTTTGACCGGTTAATAATCGCTTCATTTCGAGCAATTCCGCGCTCGTGCCTTTAACTCCACCCATCACTGGATCTCGCAGTATCAAGATAACCAGGGCGAGTCCAAACTCTTCGATGAGACGGTACGTCACCATAAATGTCTGCATCGCGGTCCGCCGATGCAGACAGACTGTAAAAGCTCGTTGTCAATCATCGCCTGAAGGGTAACGTTGAACCGAGCTGTGACTACTACCGAAAGAGCGGATCCAACCTCGGTACTGCGGTACACCAACCACCGACAATAGACTGCACTGTCCGCGACGGATGTCAATCGTGCGATCAGCCGCGGGCAGATGCCCTAAATTTTGCCGCGCAATCATGCTGTTTGTGGCATTATTACGCACCGTGAAAACGCCTCGCTTTTAAGCCCAACAAGAAGGAAATATGAGAGTAGCGCTGCGTCAACAGGTTGATAGATTGATGTCACAGCTCGTGGGCCAGGTGGGCGATCGTTCGCCGTGCCCGGGCGCTGATAGATTTCTACAAAGATTTTATGCCGATGTCGCTCCCGAGGATTTGCTCGATCGCAATGCAGATAGTCTTGCCGATATTGCACTAGGACATCTCAATTTCGCTCGCTATCGCAAGCCTGGATTACCACTCGTCCGAGTAGTGCATCCACGAAATCCTGACGGAGACATTTCTCTCAATCAGTGTATCGTTCAAGTGGTAACGGACAACATGCCCTTTCTGGTGGATTCGGTCCGCATAGCGATCAATCAAAGAGGTCTCAACATCGATCGCACTATCCATCCGGTAACGAGAGTCGTACGAGATCCATCGGGAAACCTGGTAGAGGTGTTGGAGCAAAACGACACGCACAAAGAAAACGCGTTATCCGAATCGTTTCTCTACCTTGAAGCATCCAGCGATTCATCGGTTGAACCTATCTCCGAGGTCGAAAACGCGGTACGGGCAACCTTGGCCGATGTGAACGCGGCGGTCGAGGATTGGCAACTCATGCGGCGCAAGATCGAGACCATTAAAGATCTAATCAGCCAACAAGATCTGCCTCTTCCTCACGAGGACGTTGAAGAAACGCAATGCTTTTTGCAGTGGCTGGTGGATGATCACTTTACTTTTTTGGGCTACAGGGAGTATGAGCTCGTCGAAAAGGATGGCGAGGACATCCTGCATATACTCCCGGGTACTGGTCTTGGCATACTGCGGGAACGCGAGGACGAGACAGTGTCCAGTGCATTTTCAGGACTGCCTCCCGAGGTGCGCAAACGCGCACGTGAACCGCAGTTACTGATATTAACCAAAGGAAATTCCCGCTCGACTGTTCATCTTCCGACCTATATCGACTACGTCGGAATAAAACGCTTCGACGAGAGCGGCCAAGTGACTGGCGAGTACCGATTATTAGGTCTGTACACGTCTGTCGCGTACCGTTGCGATCCCTACGAAATACCGGTTGTTCGACGTAAACTCGAAAAAGTTATTGCTCGTTCCGGATACGAAGACGGCAGTCACGCCGAAAAATCTTTACAAACCATACTCCAGACCTATCCACGAGACGAATTATTTCAAATCTCTGCGGAACTCTTGTTCGAGATTACGATGGGTATCGTGCGCTTGCACGATCGCCAACGAGTTCGGCTATTTATGCGTCGTGACACCTACGCTCGGTTCGTATCCTGTTTGGTTTTTGTCGCCCGCGATCGTTACGACACGAAACTACGGCATCGGTTTGAGAAAGTCCTGCTCGACGCATTCAGTGGCGATAATGTCGAGTGCAACGTTCTACTGAGCGAGTCGGTATTGGCGCGGCTGCACTTCGTGATTAGGGGAACTCCCGGGCGCTTGAGCGAGGTAGATGACACCGAGTTGGAACAAAAACTCGCTGATGGGGCGCGGGTGTGGAGTGAGCAACTCGCGAGCGCGTTGACCACGAAACACGCGAGCCGCTCGGCGATTGTTCTTGCGCGACGCTACCGGGACGCCTTTCCGGTAGGCTATCAGGACACTTCCGCGGCTGCTGAAGCGGCTGATGATATCGAGCACATGGAGGCGCTAGACCAAGGTGACGATTTAAGTATCCACACGTACCGGCTTGTTGATGACCCTCCAGAAACCTTACGGCTCAAACTGTACCACCTGAATGACCCAATCCCGTTATCCGAGGTTATCCCGGTGTTGGAGAATCTCGCCCTGTTCGTGAGGACCGAGCGTCCACACCGCGTCACACGCAGTGACGGCAGCGTTGTGTGGATGCACGATTTCGGCACCGGCCATTCTGAGAAAAGACCGCTGTCTCTTCAGGGCACACGGAAACATTTCCAAGAAGCCTTCGTGAGGACTTGGGCCGGGGAAGCGGAAAATGATGGGTTCAACCAACTAATTTTGGGCGCCAAGTTGAGTTGGCGAGAGGCGGCGGTGTTGCGGGCCTACTGCCATTATTTACTGCAGTTGCGTGTTCCCTTCAGCCAAGCATATATGGAAAAAACGCTCGCCTCCAACACCGGGATCGCGATGCTGCTTATTGATTATTTTAACACCCGGTTCGATCCCGCTCTTCGTGATCGTTCCGTTCTCATGGAGAGCCATGCACAAGACATCATGGATCGGATTCATGATGTCTCCAGTCTGGACGAGGATCGTATACTGAGACTTTATCTATCGGCACTAAAGGCGACGCTTCGCACCAATTACTTCCAGATTAGCGGCAACAACGACCCAAAGCCCTATCTGACACTGAAGATTAACGCCGAACAAATCGACGCCGCCCCTGAACCGAGACCGCCATTCGAAATCTTCGTGTATTCGCCGCAGATGGAAGGTGTTCATCTGCGCGGTGGCAAGGTCGCGCGTGGCGGTATCCGCTGGTCAGACCGGCGCGAAGACTTTCGTACCGAAATCTTGGGCCTTATGAAGGCACAAATAGTCAAGAATGCAGTGATCGTACCGGTGGGGGCCAAGGGAGGCTTCGTCCTCAGAAAAACAACATCCGATGGTGATCGGCTCAAAGAGGAGGTTCAACAATCCTACCGAACGTTTATTCAGGGTTTATTGGATGTCACCGATAATCTCGTCGAGGGTAAACCAGTGACCCCTGCGAACACCGTGTGTTACGACGATGCGGATCCATATCTGGTAGTCGCTGCCGACAAAGGTACGGCCACGTTTTCCGACGTCGCAAATGATATTGCGGTAAGCAATCACTTTTGGCTGGGTGATGCATTTGCATCCGGAGGCTCCGCCGGCTACGACCACAAAAAGATGGGCATCACCGCGCGCGGTGCCTGGGAATCCGTCAAGCGGCATTTTCGCGAGATGGGCACAGACATCCAGACGACGCCGTTCACCGTAGTCGGCATCGGAGATATGGCCGGAGATGTATTCGGTAATGGGACGCTTTTGTCGCCCTGTATACGGCTTGTCGCGGCATTCAATCATCTGCATATCTTCGTTGACCCCGATCCGGATCCCCAGATCAGCTTCCAAGAACGAAAACGCTTATTTGAGCTCCCGCGTTCGAGCTGGCTCGATTACAACAACAAGCTGATCACGAAAGGCGGTGGAGTATTCTCCCGGACATCAAAGTCAATCCAATCAAGCCCTGAAATGAGGGAATTGCTGGGAACGAACGCGGAAAGTCTGACTCCCAACGACTTGATTCGATGTATTCTCAAGGCGCGCGTGGACCTGCTCTGGAACGGAGGTATTGGAACATTCGTCAAGTCCAGCGTCGAAAGTCATGCCGACGCCGGCGATCGAGTCAACGACTCAATCCGCGTGAATGCTGACGAGTTGCGAAGCAAGGTGGTGGGCGAGGGAGGAAATTTGGGTCTGACTCAGCTGGGTCGTGTCGAATTCGCAAAGCGCGGCGGCTACGTGATTACGGATTCCATTGACAACTCCGGAGGCGTAGACAGCTCTGACCATGAGGTCAATATCAAGATACTACTCACCGGGCCGGTTTCCGCCGGGGAATTAAGCCTGGAGGAACGTAATCGTCTTCTCGCCCGCATGACCGAAGAAGTGGTCGATCTGGTGCTCACGCATAACTATCAGCAAACACAAGCAATAAGCATTGCCAGTCATCAGGCGACAGAACGATTAGGAGATCACGCACGATTAATTCGCCGTCTGGAACGGGAAGGCAGATTAAAACGCCGCCTTGAGTTCTTACCCAATGACGACGAGATTACTGAGCGCGGCTCCGGAACGATGGGATTGACCCGCCCGGAACTCGCAATCTTGTTTTCTTACGTGAAAATTACTTTATTTGCTGAATTATTGAATTCTGACGTTCCGGAAGATCCATACGTTGCCAAAGACCTGCAGCGGTATTTTCCGACACCGCTGCGAAGTCGTTACCACGCGTATATGGACAGTCATCCGTTACGGCGCGAGATCATTGCCACCCACATTACCAATAGTATGATCAATTCCGTGGACTTGACGATGATCTCACGTTATACGGAGCAGTATGGGTATACTGCCGCGGATATCACCCGAGCGTACGTAGCCGCTCGCGATATCTTCGATATGATGTCATATCGCGAGGATGTGGACGCCCTCGATAATGAAGTTCCTTCCGCAACGCAGATTGACATGCTGATCAAGATGCGCCGACTGATAGAACGGGCTACATTTTGGCTACTGGAAAATCAGCCGCAATCGTTGGATATTACAGACTCTGTCAATACCTTTTCCGATGGCGTCAAACATATCGCGCATCATCTGCACGACTGGGTAACGCCTACGCATCGCGATGTCCTCGACCGTGCCGTGCAGGCTTATCTAGACGTTGGCGTACCTATAGAACTGGCGCAAAGGTGCAGCGGCTTGGGCGCTCTTTACTCAGCTCTAGATATTGTTGACGTGTCCTCGGGCTCGAGTTTTGATGTAGATGATGTTGTGCGTATTTATTTCGAATTGGGGCACCGGCTGTCCATGTATTGGCTACGAGAGCAATTACTAAATCTTTCGCAGGGACATCACTGGCAGAGAATGGCCACCGATGGTTTGTATCTGGATCTGTATCGTTATCAACGGCTTCTCAGTAGCAAAGTCGTAGAAGGTAGTGCCAAATCCAAACACGTCGATTATTGGATGTCTCACTACAAACAAGAGATCGATCGCATCGACAAGACAGTCTCGGAACTGAAAGAACAAGGCTCCCTGGATATTGCAATGCTCATGGTGGCTATCCGCGATATACAAGCTTTGGCCGAGTGAAATGACCTCATACATAGGACCACTGCGGAAATTCACAAAATCAAAAAAGCTTGATGCGTTCGACTTATTGCCCGGGTCGTTGTTGGCAGATAAGTACGAAGTAGTAGAACAACTGGGAAGGGGGTGGGAAGGAGAGGTCTATCTCGTCAAAGAAACCGCAGCAGACATTGAACGTACCGCTAAACTGTTTTTCCCCCAGCGCAACATTCGCGATAAAACGTCGAACTTCTACGCAAAAAAACTACATAAACTGAGGCACTGTCCCATCGTAATACAATATCACACACAAGATACGATCGTTTATGATGGCATCCCCATACGATTTCTCGTATCGGAGTTCGTCGAAGGCGAACGACTCTCAAGTTTCGTCGCGCGCCAACGTGGAAAGCGGTTACATCCCTTTCAGGCATTACATCTATTGCACTCACTGACCGCAGGCATCGAGTGTATTCATAATATGGGGGATTACCATGGGGATCTGCATAGCGACAATATCATCGTGCAGCACTACGGCTTGGGTTTTGAGCTTAAGCTCGTTGACATGTTTCATTGGGGTCCACCAACAGGAGAAAATCGCCATCAAGACCTATTTGACCTGATCCAGGTATTTCACGAAGTGCTGGGTGGACGCAAACACTATGCCAAGCTCCCCGTAGAAATAAAATCCATTTGTTGCGGGCTTAAACGAACTTTGATTCTCAAGAAATTCAAAACTGTCGCAAAACTGCGGATACACCTGGAAAACCTGCAGTGGCGGTAATCAACAATACCGCAAGCACGCCCCCGAATCTCGAATCCCCAAAGATCTACTCGCAGCAAGATCTTGATCACATAGATCGATGTCTGTTCTCGGGTGGGGAAGCAGTCACCTTTACCCATTCAGCACCGGACAAGACCAGCGGCAACGAGGACGCGGCGGCATTGGTCCCGTTAGACGAATACTCCGGGGTGTTGATCGTAGCGGATGGTGTGGGTGGTTCACCGGGTGGTGGCCAGGCATCGACGCTGGCGGTCCAAACTTTACTACATCGAATTACACACGTGGCCAAGGGACGGAGTCTGCGTGAGACAATTCTCGACGGTATCGAGGCGGCCAATCATACTGTATTAAACCTCGGTACCGGTGCGGCCACCACCTTGGCAGTAATAGAAGTCCAAAGATTCGCGATACGACCTTATCATGTCGGAGATTCTCTCATCTTGCTCACCGGGCAGCGGGGAAAGCTTAAGTTCCAGAACGTACCGCACTCACCTACCGGCTATGCCGTGGAATCCGGATTAATGGATGAAACTGATGCAATCCACCATGAAGAACGCAGTGTGGTGTCAAATGTTGTGGGCGATACCGACATGCGCATTGAAATCGGCCCCACCACAAGAATTTCGCCCCGGGATACTTTGGTGGTCGCCAGTGACGGACTGGCTGATAATCTTTACATCGATGAGATCGTTCACACTATTCGAACCGGACCGTTACCCCGCGCCGGCGAGACGTTGATTCGCACCGGCCATCAGCGAATGTGTAATCCCGAAGATAAACCCAGTCATCCAGATGACCTGACTTTTATTTTGTTTCGGCCCACACCGGCGAATGTCAACTGGGCTGCAATTTAGTTCAACACGCCCTTCGCCTGATCGTTGTCCGGTGCGTCCATGAACCTCCGGTCACCGCGCGTCTAGCTTATCGCCCGGGCGTAGTTGTCGAGCTGTTCTATGTATTCTTTCGTCGTCTTTGGCATCGGGACCCGCGCGCCGGCCAAATACGTGAGGATTTTCCTGCCCTCTTGCAACAGACGCTTGCCATGTTCAATGTGGTGGCGCTTGGATTCATAAATGTCCGCGGGGATTCGTGGTTCGAAGGAATCGACCGCCTCCAATGCGGCGACAAAACGCGGCCAAATATCAAATATCGCCCGATCGCTGCGTATCGTTTCCGCCTCTCTCTTTGCGGCCTCAGCCAGTTCCAAAAGTCGTGGACCGATACCTTTGAATGGCGTTTGACTCTCGAACATCTGCGTCATCCGATCAGTAATATGATCGATATTACGCATCGCCTGGGCGATCTTAAGGTATCGGCTTTCGTAAAATGCCGTCATGGGCATGGAAAAGGCCTTGAACGGTTCGCCCCACAATTCGTCGATACCCTCTTCACCGCTGTAATGTTTAACAAGTTTGCCAAGTTCCAAGGCTTCTTTGAGGCATTCTCCACACATTTTCATTAGTTCATTTTCCTCGCTTATCAACACTCCTTTCGAGGCGAGGGTCACTACCGCGTTGAAGATATCGGTTCCGCGATTGAAAAGTGCACCGGCCAACATCGCGCCTTTTACTCTTTTCCTGGCCGGATCCGTCTCGTCAAGATAGGCCTGTCTGGCCATCTCCAACTTTTCGCCCGGCGTATTTATACCGGGTTCAGTATGATGGAAAGTACGGCGGGTTAAGTTAACTATTAACTTCTTTTTTTCGGCAAGGGTGTCTTCAGGCGGTGCATAGTAACGTATCCAGTAACCATCGTAATAGACACTGACTCTATCGGAAGTCTTCCGGATGGTCCCATTTTCAATCTTTTCAGCTGGTTCGCTCATGTCACTGCTACGTCTACTTAAAGACACAAATGCCAAATGAGTTTGGACTATTTTTCGCGCGTATTGTAGTGCCTGATCAGGCTGGTTAACACCCCTTCCTCGGCTAAGGTAATGATAAGGCGAATATTGCGCCAAGGCGGCGAAAAAAAGCTGACATTTTGTTCAGCATAAGGAACATGATCAATGCCCAGTATGACAATTTGTGCTCGCATACGCGCCAATTCCCGACCGCGGCTTGATCTCAAATGCTGCACCCATTATATGTAGGTTCCTGCCATGGTTAGCCAACCGCGGTTTTCAATTAACGATTGTTTTCCTTCAGACCGTTCTCAAGCTCATAAATTCGCTGTCTAATTTGAGCGGGAACGGGCGCTTTCTGGTTTGTTTGGTAGTTGAACGTCACCACCACGCCATCACCTTCGGCGGCGACTTTGTCGTGCCCCTGGCTGACGGCAAGATATCGATGCGTAAAACGATCTTCTCCCAGGTCTGTCACTTTCGCGCCCACCAACAAGGTGTCTGGATATGTCACTGGAAACCGAAAACGACATTGGGTGGAGGCAAGGATCGGACCGACACCGGTCTCGCGCAGGTGATCCATGGCATGGATCCGCTCAAAGTACTCGATCCTGACGCTTTCAAAGTACTGGAAATAGACGATATTGTTGACATGTTGGAATGCGTCCATGTCGCCCCATCGGACGGGGACAGTGATTACGACAGGATATCCATTAAGCGACTGCGACACGTCGGGCTCCAAAGATGTTGTTACGCACGAATAGAACTCGGGACATTCGCGTTCATTGGTCCTCGTCTCACCAGACGTGGCCATTGGCATGGTGTGCAAGTATATGATACCAAGCCGGCCGATGACGCGAGAAATCATGAAATCGCTACTGTCAGCGGCACCCCGCACGGTGAGCCGTCATCGCGGCCCACGGGTGGGCAGTACGTATTCGACGCGCAACACAGCCGACTTTGTCGCAAAAAATCAAGACCACTTAACGATGTTTGGCGGCGGGCGGTGCAAGCAATTCGAAGACCCAGTCCATTGGACACCGTCCCACCACAGGGCACTGGTTGCAATCAGCGTCTCCAGGATCGATATGAATATAGGGGCGGGGTCCATTGCCGCCAACGACCGGCCTTTTTTGATGCCGGGAAATGACCTAGGATTAACGCCAAAGCACCGGCTCGAATAGCAGCCGGTACCGGCATGTCGCAAGTAGGCCACAACCGAACGGCACATGATAGGCCGCAAATTTGAGGCAGCTCTGAATCGACAGTAATGTGTGAGTTGTGAATGAACATGGTGAAACGATGGGTAGAGTGAAAAAGTATATTTCGTTGGCGCTTGTCGCATTGACAATCGTCATGTTGAGCACCGGCTGCGCCACCAATCCGGTGTCCGGCGAAAAGGACTTTGTGTTGATGAGCGAGGATCAGGAACTGGAAATGGGTCGCCAGTATCATCAAGAAGTGCTCGAACAGATGCCGGTCTACGAAGATCCCGAATTGCAGGCCTATGTAAACCGGATCGGACAGGAAATTGCCGAAAAAAGTCATCGGCAAGGCTTGATCTACCGATTCACCGTCCTCGACTCACCGACGGTAAATGCCTTCGCGCTTCCGGGTGGGTACATTTATATCACCCGCGGTATCCTTGCCTACATGAACTCCGAGGCGCACCTTGCCGGGGTATTGGGTCATGAGCTTGGCCACGTCACCGCACGTCATTCGGTGCGTCAGCACAGTACCGGTACGCTGGTACAGATCCTGGGGGCGGCAGCCACCGTAGCTACCGGTAGCCGCGCCGTGGGGGACCTATCCAACACGCTCGGCGGTGCGCTCGTCAGCGGCTATGGCCGTAAAATGGAACTGGAGGCCGATCGACTGGGCGCTGAATATCTGGCGAACACGGGTTATGAGCCGGACGAGATGATTGGCGTAATCGGTATCCTAAAATCTCAAGAGCAGTTCGAGATCCAGCGCGCCAAGGAGGAAAACCGCGAACCGCGCGCTTACCACGGCTTGTTTGCTACACACCCTGCGAACGATCGTCGATTACAGGAAGTAATTGGTGCGGCGAAGAGATTTCCAAGTTCGGGAACCAGATCCGATCGGCGGGATGTATTTCTGCAGCATATGGATGGCTTGGTATTCGGGCCGGGCGAAAATCAGGGCGTGCTGCGTGGGAATCGGTTCTATCACCGTAAATTAGACTTCGCCGTTGAGTTCCCTTCGAACTGGCGGGTTGAAAACCAACCGGATCGGTTGTTGGCAATTTCCCGGGACAATGACGCCATGATGCAAATAACTTTACAGGATTTGAATCGCCGGCAAACGCCGGAGCAGTTTCTACGCAACGAGTTCGATGGGCTGCGTCAAGGTCAAGCGCTCAGCACCGAGACGTTCCCCGCATATTCCGGTGTCGCCCAACTAAATACACCGTTTGGACGAAAGCATTCACGGGTTGCTACCGTGTTTCACGACAATCGCGCCTTCATCATCGCGTCGGCGAGCCAACAAGGATTGGTTAACCGGCCGTTTTTCAATAGTGTCCGTAGCTTCAGACGACTGCATCCGAACGAATATCGTCTTGCACAGTCGCGGCAAATCCAGTTGGTCCGTGCTAGACCCGGTGATACGTTCGCGCAATTGGCGCGTAATTCTAATTTAACCAATTACGCCGAGGCGCAACTACGGCTGCTCAACGATATGTATCCCAGCGGTGAGCCCAGACCCGGACAGTTGATCAAGATCGTTCGTTAGTGTTAACGCGCCGGCGCCAAAAGACCCACGCATAGATAAGAATATTGAACGCGAGTAGCAATGTGCCGAGGACGAGTTGCATCTCGTGAGTGAGGTGATCAGGGTAGATAATCGGTACAATATAGTGCTCAACGAAACCCCCGCCATACTCGGGAACGCCAGCACGTCGTAACAGCCAGTTTTCCAATGGCGTCAACGGGCAAATCCATGCGTTCCACTCCAATAAAACACCCCATATTAAAGCGGGCACATGTAGCCATGCTAAACGGTTCCAGAATACGACCAGCAAACCGCCAAACACAACGAATATCACGAATATCAGATGAGCAACGAATGCGATGTCAGCGAGCGAGCGATAGATCATCGACGATGTAACCCGTATATTGCATCAAGGCGCTCCGCCGCTATTATCGGCCGGCACTTTGAAGGATCCAATATGGTCATTTCCAGGACGATACAGTCAGGGTCTCCGGGATTCCTGTGATGAATAGCGGCGGGGCTATCCCGTCGAATGTACGGGCCACGATACCATCGGTGGGTCAAGTTGGGCGTGGAAACGCGCCGAAATGTGAGGCATTATGAGCCTGCGGTCAAGCGGCGCCTTTATGCTGAATATCGGCGTTGAGTTCCGTATTTTGCCCGGTAAGTTTTTGAACGATGTCAAAATCGACCCAGTCAAGGTGATTAGTCGCGAGCCTGATCTTGGTCGGCTGAATAAGCAAGGATTCATCGGCGCTTTCCATCACGAAATGATGTCTGACTTTAGATACGTCCTTCGGTACTATCAGGCTGCATTTGATCTTTTTGTCTTCCGGTATTTTTATCAATACTGCGAGTTTTGGCGATTGATCCGTATTGTTGCTTGACCGTGTGAGCACATCCTGAATCGACACCGCTTCCGCGACGGGCCCAAATTTATATACACCAATTGTAATTTTGTTGGCTTGATCATGGCGCATCCACCGCACCACGCCTACGTCCCAGGCATCATCTTTTTTCGTCGGACGACGCACCGCAATTAACTTACCAATGAGATTGGCTACCGGTGCAGTGCTTTCTTTTGTTAATTGCACACCATTTGCGCTTTCGTCAACGCAGCTCCATTCACCCAGATCAGTCGGGCCCGAGTTTGCGCGAAGTTTCTGTTTTCTAAATACAACGTTTTGTATGTCGTTACCTGTACGTCCACTGCAACGGAGTTCCGATTGTCCATTCAAGAAGTAGGTCACACCATCAAAACCATGGATCATTAGTCGTTTGTCGTTGATCGCTAAACGCATACTTTTACGTTTTAGCTGTCCTCCCCAAGATGTGATGAGACGATCTAATAATTGAAGGCGATCACGATCCTCAACCTTGGTGTTTTGACGGCCATGTTCCCTGAGCCGCAGGTCGAGACTTTGAAATTGATCGTACAACGCGATGACTAGTTGTGTCGTATCAAGCACCAAATATTGCTCCGGATCTTCGATCTGATCTTTCGCCTGCATCGCATGAGCCGGCTTGTCATCATACAAATTGACGAGGAACTGGCACTTGCCCGACGGTACAAAAGGCGGAGCCACTAATACGGCATGTACGGCCAATTGATTACAGCGATCATGAATCTCATCGATCTCTCCGTGCGCGAACTTGTATGGATCGAGAGCCGCGGTCAGAAGGATCTGTTTATAAACATGGGTTATTGTGGTTTGCGGTTTGAATGCGTTGAACTGGTCCGTGACCGGAAACTTCAACAAATTATCTTTCTGCGCTTTCTTAACTAGTTCATGTATCGCCAGCCATACACCCTTGGGAATCGGATGATAAATGCGATATGCGTCGCAACACACTTCACTAAAATACAGAATTGCGCGATGTATCGCCATCGCATGACTGGGCTTATCATATCGGTTTCCCGTTAACACAAATGACACCGCTGCCCACGCGTAACCCATAGCGAGCAAGTTGTGTATCTTCGAAAGCAATGATATTTCCGTGCGTGAAGATTCGGAGAGCGGAAGTTGTGAACCGGTCCGCCGATCGGTGAGGCGGTAGCTGATTGTTGACAACGCTTCGCGGAAAGCTTCTAACACCTCGAGACGCCGCCGTGCCGGCATGTCTACGGTGTTCATAGTCGACAACATCGACTTTATTTCCGCGGCCGCTCGTGGAGCATCCGACGCCGGCAGATTTTCTAACCAGGCCTTTGCATCGGAACGCGAGATCGGAACAATGTGCTCACCAGGTAGACGAGCGTGATCTTGTGTGTGATTAGACAACGGTTACACCCCCACAGTGCCGGTAGTTGTCGGGTCCTTTTTATGTTTTAAGTATAGACCGTTTGTGAGATATTCGTGGCGGCCGGATTGTGGCCCATCAAATTGTCAAATAGAACTAAATAGAAACAGTCGCTTATATAGTATACCGGGAGCAAACTATGAACCTGGAAAAGGTTATTTTCGCGTTTTTTATAACCCTCGCCCTGACCTTGAACTTCGGGTTCTTTATTGGCGAGATCGACAATCCGGCGCATCACCACGCTTACGAGCTTTTCGCCGCTATCGTGGTAAGTGTGATCGCGACGATTATGAAGTTCGGCGATCGCAGCCAGCTCGGTGCAGTGCTGCTGGCATCCAGCCTAGTGGCGGATCTTCAGTTGATTGCTGCAGCGTTGTTGTGGGGGGCCGCGGTAAACACCTTGGACGGCGGCCTCTCTTCAACAACAATGGCAAGCATCGTTTCACTATCGGGTGGCGCGCTGGTCGCGAACATCGTATCGGTGATCCTACTCATCACTGAAACAGTGACGTCACGACGCTAAGACAAGGCAATGGAGATACCGACTGTTTTCTTCCTGATTCTTCGGCGACTCCGAAATCCGCTAATTATTCTAGTGTGCGTGTATGCCATCGCGGTATTCGGGCTGACCTTGATCCCAGGGGTTGACGATCAAGGAAGGCCGTGGCGAATGGACTTCTTTCATGCCTTTTATTTCGTGAGTTTCATGGGGTCAACTATTGGCTTCGGAGAGATACCCTATCCATTCACCGATGAGCAACGATTTTGGGTATTGATATGCATCTATATCTCAGTGTTCGCATGGTTATATGCCATCGGTACCGCGTTGGCCATGGTACAGGATCCGGCGTTTCGTTACGCGGTAACCCACAACTCCTTCGCCCGCAACGTGCGTCGCATTGTTGAACCGTTTTTTCTCGTTTGCGGTTACGGGGACACCGGGCATTTGTTGGTGCAAGGCCTGGTTGAGAGGGGTCTTCGCGCGGTGGTGTTAGACCGTGATCAAGACCGCATTAACAACCTAAAACTCGCCAATCTAGATATTTTTGTTCCTGGTTTGCTTGCTAACGTTGCGGATCCAGCTAATTTGCTCACCGCCGGCCTGCAGCATAGACGTTGTGTTGGTGTGGTGGCGCTGACCGACAATGATCATGTGAATTTAAAGGTCGCGATTACCAGTAAACTGTTGAACCCGGACTTACGCGTCATTTGCCGATCTGAGATACACGATGTCGGCATCAATATGGAATCCTTCGGCACCGATGAGATTGTAAACCCATTCGACCTGTTCGCAGATCGTCTCGCCATGGCGCTTCACTCTCCCGCCACGTACATTATTCATCATTGGTTGACCAGCGCCCCGGGATCGCAGCTGACGGAGCCCTTGTTTCCACCTCGCGGTCAATGGGTGTTATGCGGTTACGGAAGATTCGGTAAAGCCGTACAGCAATACCTCTCATTCGAGGGCGTTGAGGCGACCATCATCGAGGCCGATCCGGCAAAGACAAACGCCCCCGCCGACGCGATTTTGGGGCGGGGTACCGAGGCAGTCACTTTGCGCCAGGCTGGAATCGAGCAGGCCGTGGGTATCGTGGCAGGTACCGACGACGACGCCAATAATCTATCCGTCATTATGACCGCGAAAGAATTGAACCCGGAGTTGTTTACCGTCGCTCGACAGAACAGACAAGAGAACCAAGCAATCTTCGGGGCGGCGGATCTGAATCTGGTCATGGAACGAAGCGACATCATCGCGCGCTTCGTGATCACCTTGATCACCAACCCGTTATTGGCGGAATTTTTAAGGGCAATAGACACCGAAGATGATGAGAACGCAGCAAATGTGTTGGCCAGTCGCATCAGTGGGCTGGTCGGAGAAAACGTACCGCTTACTTGGACGGTGGAAACCACCAAAGCGGCCTCCCCGGCCCTGGCAATCCGTTTGTTCCAGGGCGCTACCGTGAGCGTGAACCAAATCATGATCGATCCCTCGGATCGTGATCAGTCGCTGCCGTGCATACCGTTGTTGTTAAAACACGCGGGCAATAACCAGCTGCTGCCGGATGGGGAAACCCCATTGACGCACGGTGACCGCATCTTGTTCTGCGGCCACCGGACCGCAGCGCGGCGCATGGCCGCCACCGTGGTGAATTACAACACGCTCGCCTACGTGACTGGCCAACCGCCGGTCGACGGGTTGCTGGGGTGGCTGCGGGCTAAATCGGCCGATACTGCGAAGACTTGAGCTAAGGTATTAATTTTACTCAGTTATTTACCACCGCTGCAAAACGCTGCCGCGCTGCAAGCGAATCTTGACTTTACCAGGTGCCCACGCTATGCTGCGTTGCAGCAATTGTTGCAGTGCACAACTTATCAATTTTTGAAACAGTAGAGAAACGATCATGCAAAACCAGGCCCTAAACTCGGTACAAAACGCCGTGGAAACTGCTTACCAAACAACCAAGCAGGTGGTTGATATCAACGCCGCTGCGTGGGAAGGCCTCATCGAGAAACAGCTCGAGGTCATGAACCAAGCGGTTGATTTCGGCGTCAAGCAGTTCAAATTACTGGGAGAAGCCAAAGACGTGAAGACCACGCTGGCCGCCCAGACCGGACTGATCGAAACCGCCGCCGAGCAGGCAATGACCAACGTACGCGATGTCGTGAAGATCGCTAACGAGGCACGCACCGCCTATGACAAGCTGGTGAAGAAAGGTGTTCAGGATACGGTGGCCGCGGTCAAACCCAAAGCAGCCAAAAAAGCGGCGTAATAGATTCTACAGGCTCAACTCTCTCCTCCTAAGGTGCCCCCACAGCGCCTCCCTGCTGTGGGGGCTTTTTTGGCTTGCCGGCGCCGTTCGTGTATGAACGGCAACGTTTTTCGCGTTTCGTCATCGCAAAGCCGGAGCGATCACGTCACGATTTCCAGTACATACGTCACGCTTGACCCCCCGTGTAGAATCGGCACCACTTGGTGAGACATGCGGGCTAGGTCATAACCGGAACAACCAATGCGTCGGCACAATACGCATCCAAATACTGTCATACAATGATCGATCTCGAGAACATATCGGTCTTCCAACATTAATTTCTAGTAAAATTGCAAGAAATTGTTGTCACCATCATATGAACAGCAAACTTACCGTCATTGTCGGCGCCGGGCCAGGTAACGGTCTGGCATTCGCACGTAGATTCCATGCTGAGGGACATCGTGTCGCAATGTTGGCGCGTCACGCAGAAAACCTCGAGCGACTGCGTCAGCAGCTACCTGAAGCGCACTATTTTTCTTGTGATGTCAGCGAACCAAAACAGATCCATGAGGTATTCACACAAGTACGCGAACAACTCGGCACCATAGATACCCTGATATACAATGCGGGCGCGGGTGTGTTTGGTAATATTGAAGACATTACCGCGGAACAGTTCGAAGCCGCTTGGCGCGTAAACGCCCTAGGTTGCTTTTGCTGTGTCAAGGAAGTTCTTATTGATATGCGTGATGGCGCACACGGAAACATCATCGTCATTGGTGCGACGGCCTCCGTGCGGGGTGGCGCGGGTTTTGCGGCATTTAGCTCCGCCAAAGGGGCGCAAAGAAATCTTGTTCAATCCATAGCGCGTCATTTGAGCCCGTATGGTATCCACGTTGCATATGTAATTATTGACGGTGTCATCGATATGCAACGTACTCGTAAATACTTTCCCGACAAACCAGATGAGTTCTTTTTACAACCTGATGACATCGCAATCACTGTGTTTCATCTAACCAGGCAACCTCGATCTGCTTGGACATTCGAGTTGGACATGCGTCCGTTTAAGGAAAACTGGTAAGCCCGGTGAGCAACAACAACACGACACAACAACACGCAGCTGCCCTTCCCCGCGATCATGAACCTGTGATCCGTATCATTCCACTACCGAAGGATACCAATCCCGGTGGTGATATTTTCGGAGGTTGGATCATGTCTCACGTTGATCTCGCTGGCGGTGTGATTGCGGCGCGACGCGCAAATGGGCGCGTAGCTACCATCGCGGTTAACTCGTTCACCTTTAAAAAACCGGTATTAGTGGGAGACTTGGTCAGCATTTATGGTCACGTCATCCGTGTGGGTAATACTTCGATCACCGTCGCGCTCCAGGTGTTCGCAGAGCGCCGCTGGCTAAGCGGTACACCTGGCGGATGTGTTAAGGTGACAGAGGCCGACTTGACCTATGTTGCGATTGATGAAAATCGGCGCCCACGCCACATCCCGCCCGACCCAGAGTGAACCGACCATTACCCGGGTGGGGCAATCAATGAAGGGCGGTAACGATCTGCAGTGTACGCGATCCGGCCGCTGCTTAGCATAATACTGTTCCGTTGCGGTGAAACCCTAGTGCCGCCGCGATAAACAACCGCACTCATGGCGATAACAGCTCACGATTTGGATTATCAAGCACTGCAGACCGTTGACGGTCTGCAGCGCCTCGATCGTCAGTTCCTTTTGATGGTCGAGGAACGCGATCCTGGTCTTTTTGATCAATTGCGCCGTTATCGTAATCCCGATACGAGCCTCAGCGCATTAGAAATTAGCCGCCTGTTATTGGCTGTCGCGCCCATGCTTGAGGAATTTCTGGCGCGCCGGTTCGGCGTCGAAGCTGCGCTACAAACGGTCAATGAGGATATTGACCAACACAACCTGGTTGCGCAGTTCAAGAAAGAGTTTGTGCAAAAACGCGCGCGAAGATTACACGGCGATGACACCGGATCGTTCTCTGTGTTGTCAGAGTGGTTGGACGATCAGATTGCACACATTCCAGAAGCAAGCCTTGATAAAGAACTTGCGGTGGCTAAGTTTGCAGATCAACTCCTGGAGAATCCGGAATCCAACGCTTCGTCACTGGCGCGTCTAACTGAGTGGTGTGCACACGCGCGACAACACGGTAGTGATGAATCAGTAACAAAGGACTGGATCAGCTTTCGATTACCGCAATCGGTCGATCCCGCCCGTCTGGTGCCCTTGTCCCGGTGCACCAACGGGTCCGTTGAGCGACTCGAGGCCAAAGTCGAATCGCTACGGCGTCGGGACGGTTTTTCTCTTACGGATTCACGCATGTCTATGCGTGAAGTGATGGACCAAGTTAATTATTGTGTTTACTGTCACAACCAAGATGGAGACTTCTGCTCCAAGGGATTTCCAAAGAAAAAGAAACAACCGGAACTCGGGCTCAAGGTTGACGCATTAGGCGTCACCCTGACCGGTTGTCCATTGGAGGAAAAGATCTCAGAAATGCAGTTGTTGAAACGGGATGGCAAGAATCTGGCCGCGCTCGCAGTCGCCATGGTGGACAATCCGATGATTCCCGCCACCGGCCATCGAATCTGTAACGATTGCATGAAGGCTTGCATCTACCAAAAGCAGGATCCGGTAGATATCCCACAAATTGAAACCCGAGTATTGACCGACGTATTGAATCTGCCGTGGGGTGTCGAGATCTATGATCTGTTGGTGCGCTGGAATCCGCTGCGCCGCCGGCAATTCCTGCCGCAGCCTGACAACGGCCGCAAAGTCCTGATCGTAGGTATGGGACCTGCGGGTTTCACCATGGCCCATCACCTTACCATGGAAGGCTGCACCGTGATTGGCATCGATGGGCTGAAAATCGAGCCGTTACCGCAACACCTCATCGACGAACCGGTGCACAGTTATGCTGATTTATGCGAGTCGCTCGAGGAACGAATCATGGCTGGATTCGGGGGGGTCGCTGAATACGGCATCACCGTTCGTTGGGATAAGAATTTCCTGAAATTGATTTACCTCGCACTCGCGAGAAGGCCCTCGTTCCGTGTCGTCGGTGGCGTCCGTCTTGGCGGAACAATAACCTTGGATGACGCCTGGTCACTGGGCTTCGATCATGTGTGCATCGCCACCGGCGCCGGTTTACCTCGGGTTGTCGGGATGGGCAACAGTCTTGCCCGCGGTATGCGTCAAGCCAACGACTTTCTCATGGCATTACAACTCACCGGGGCCGCGAAGTCGGACAGTCTAGCCAATCTCCAGGTGCGATTGCCCGCGGTGGTTATCGGTGGAGGATTGACCGCCATCGACACCGCCACCGAGGTCCAGGCCTATTATGTGAAGCAAGTGGAAAAAACCTTGGATCGCTATGAACAACTCGCCGCCAGTCACGGCGAACAACCGATGCTCGATAAGCTCGGTGAGGAGGGACGACTCGTTCTAAACGAATTCTTGGAACACGGCCGGGCGGTGCGTGCCGAACGAGAACGGGCGGCGATTACTGGTGAGCACCCCGACTTCAATCCGTTAATTCGAGAATGGGGTGGAGTGACCATTATTTACCGCCGCAGCATCAATGAATCCCCGGCGTACCTGCGTAACCATGAGGAAATCACCAAAGCCATGGAGGAAGGCGTTTACTACGTCGAAGGTCTGGAACCTTTGCGTGCGGAACTCGATCGTTTCGGACATGTAGAAACATTGGTATGTCGACAGCGCGTAAAACGGGAGGGTCGGTGGATATCACTCGGCAAAGAAGTGAAGCTGCCGGCCCGCGCAATTATGATCGCCGCTGGTACGTTTCCAAACATCATTTATGAAATTGAACATCCGGGCACTTTACGCATCGAAGATAACCACTTTCTAACTCACGTGGCTCATAAGCACGGCGTGCAGCCGGTGGGGGTCGCCGAACATTGTAAGGCACCGGAGTTTGGCCCGTTTACGTCTTATGATAGAGACCATCGCCGCGTGAGCTTCATCGGCGACGCCCATCCGGTATTCAATGGCAGCGTGGTAAAAGCGATCGCCTCCGCCCACCGAAGCTATCCAGATATCATTGCCGATTTGATGAGCATGCCCGAACACCGACCGACGCATCCGAATTCATCATTGTTTATCAAGTCTGTTACCGATCAACTGACTACGTGCGTTGCCGAAATCGATCTCAAACATCCTGTCGTCATTGAGCTTTGGGTGCGGGCGCCAATGGCGGCAAAGAATTTCCAGCCTGGGCAGTTTTTCCGCCTGCAGACCTATGAAACATCGAGCCCCAAACGCAACGGCACCCGCTTGCAGATCCCGCTACTGACAGTCAGCGGCGCCGGAGTACGGGGCGATTGTGTTCGCATGCTCTTATTGCGATTCGGAGCCAATGCCAAACTTGCCGAGCAGCTCAAGCCTGGTGATCCAATCGTGTTGATGGGACCCACCGGCGCACCAACCGAGATTGAGACTGACAAGACCTTTCTGGTGATTGCCGGCAGTTGGGGGGCGGCGGTGATGCTTGGTCTGGGCCCGGCGCTACGCGCCAAGGGTAATCGTGTCCTTTACTTCTCTGCTTACAACACGGCAGATCAAATATATTATCAGGATGAATTGGAGCAATGCGCGGACCAAATCGTATGGGCGACTGCGAAAGGAGCGCCAATTACCGCAAATCGTCCACAAGACATCAGCGTCCGGAGCGGCAACGTGATTGATCTGCTACGACAATATTACCGCGGCGAATTTTCGGCACCGGACCAACGAATTCTGTTAACTGATGTAAATGAGGTTTTGGTTATTGGTTCGACGGGTTTGCTTAAAGGCCTTCAGTCAGCAATGCGATCCGACTTAAGCCACATATTCCGCGAAGACGTCAACATCTTGGGCACAGTGGGTAGCCCGATGCAATGCATGTTGAAGGGCGTGTGCGCGCAATGCCTGCAATGGCAGATCGACCCTGAAACGGGGGAACGCACCCGCACCGTGTTTTCGTGCGCGATGCAAGACCAACCTTTGATGTGGATTGATATCGACAATCTGGCGGCGCGACAGGCGCAAAACTACCTACAGGATTATCTCGGTGCGATGTGGGTGGATCATGTACTCGGCAAGTCCAGTTGACGCATCGCTTTTGCAACAAATCCAAGTTATGGCCATCAGCTTGCAGCGCCCGGCAACTGATGACCAGTCGATGAAACACGCGTTCGGGTCCGAGCACAACATAACGTACCTCGGCTGTGACAGGGTTCACTAAACAGTATCAGAGTTGGTCTGTTTTTATCTATCGTGCACCGACGGTCCACGGCCGTGGATCGTCATTTGCCATGTTACTCGGTTGATCTTCAAAGCGATCGGAAGCGCTCATTAACGCCCTGCCGGTTAATCGGTCACTGTGGACGGCCCGCAAGGTCGGTCGATCCAACCGCTAAGGTTCCCATTCTCCCGCACCCCTACGACAACGTAATCAATTTGGGTGCCGGGTTCAACGTAGCATCGCAACTAGACTCAAGGCTCAGCTAATTGTTCATGCTCCATCTCTGTCGTTCTCGACTAGGGTATCAGAAGAAACGTTAAAGGACTCCCATCACGACAATCAGATATTCTCCCCGGTGCACGCCCGAGCACCATAGATCAGCCCGTATATTGCACCAATGCGGCGAAAACAAGAGCCAAGTCGGAGCGCCTGAACTTGCGCTTCACTCAGCGCAAACCTTGGCTATGCGTTTCGTTCCAGTTTGGCGTCCGGCCGCTACATCCCGTCGCCATCATCCGGGGATTCCCGCGCACTATACGGGTTAGCCGGTTTGATGGGGATAAACCGCACCGGAAATGAGCCCGTCAACTGATTCTATTGGAAACTTTCGCTGATTGTGTCTATGTATATGAGTGGGAGAAACCGAACTCAAATCGCATGACTACGAAAAAGATCGCCACCGCGGACATCGAGATCGGTATGTATGTATCACGACTGGATCGACCGTGGCGCGAGACCCCATTTCTGTCGCAGGGATTCTTTGTCAGGAATACCGACGAGATCAAGAAGCTCAAAGAAAGCTCTCGCTTTGCCTATGTGATGATTCCGGACGAGGAATACTCGCTGCAAAGCGCTCACGACCAGCCAATTTCGCTGGCCACGATCAACAATCTTTTTACCGCCTCCAACCTCAAATCACCCGCGTCGCAGACCTCTTTCAAAAATGAGTTGCCGAGCGCTGAGAAGGCGCATGCAGCTATCGAGAACATGACGATGGAGGTTTGGAGCGATTTGAAGAATGGAAGAAAGCTGAAGATCAACGACATCAGCGATCGTGTACGCATGATGGTCGACAGCATCGAGCGCAATCCAGATGCCTATACCTGGCTTTGCTGCGTCAAGGATCATCCCTCATTAGAGTTTCGACATGCCGTCAATGTTTCCGCATTGTTGACCATCTTTGGCAGACAGCTGGGGCTTGAGCACGAAGACCTACAGTTGCTTGCGATCGGTGGGCTCTGTCTTGACGTGGGGAATTTCAAGCTCCCCAAAGACTTATTAAAGAAGAAGACCCGTCTGACGGATGACGAATGGGAGGTGATGAAAACCCATGTCCGGCACAGTATGCAGCTCATCAAGCAATTCACAGATGCAGACACAAAGATGCAATGGATGGTCGCGACTCATCATGAGCGCTACGACGGCAGTGGTTATCTGGCCGGAGTATCGGGTGACCATATTCCCTTGTTCGGGCAGATGGCGGGAATCGTCGACACTTACGTTGCTTCCACCGAGCCCAAACCCTACGCCACCGCAATGACCTCGGATGACTCCATCGAGACGTTGTTCAGGCAACGCGGCCACCATTTCAAATCGTCGCTGGTTGATCATTTCATCCAGGCGATCGGACTCCATCCAACGGGGTCACTAGTGGAGATGAGTTCCGGGGAAATTGCCGTGGTCGTTGCTCAGAATATGCACAAAAAACTGCGCCCGCGTATCGCACTTGTTCTAGACGCCCTCAAAAAGCCTTATCGGGATTATCCGTTGATCAATCTTGCCACGCAGGCGCATTCAAGAGATGGCAAATCCCTGAGCATCGTCAAAGGTCTGCGGGCGGGGCAATATTCGATCTCGTTGGAGGATATTCTCGGTCCTCTGACGAGCCACGTAGACGAAGAAGATTTTAAGACTGATGTAGATTTTGCGGCGCAATTCGAACAACAAGCAGTAGAAGTCGACGTTACCAGTAAAAAATCCCGTCAACCACGCACCGGGAAAACGGACCCAGCTCAATCCAATCAATCCACGACGATCGCAAAACCCACGACTACCCCAAAACCCACGACGATCGCAAAACCCACAACTACCCCAAAACCCACGACGATCGCAAAACCCACGACTACCGCAACGTCAAGCAAGGTCGTGCGATTCATTCGTGCGGCCGCGGCAATTGCGACTGTTGTGATCGGCGGTGCTTTCATCGTGTACCAACAAAGCCAGCTCGAACAGTTGGCAAAGCAGCTGGAAGCGTCACGCCAACTAGCAGCGGAAAAAACTGAGGAAGTTCGGCTCATTGCGGATGCGGAGGCAAAGCGAAAGGCCATCATTGAAGTCAAAGAGGAGCAGGCTCAGCTACTGGCTGCAACAGAAGCAAGACGCAAGGCGGTGGAAGCTGAACTTAAGGCGGCCGTAAAGGCAAAGCGCCAAGCGGCACTGGAAGCCGAACTTCAGGCGGCGGCACAGGCAAAACGCCAAGCGGCACTGGAAGCCGAACTTCAGGCGGCGGCACAGGCAAAACGCCAAGCGGCATTGGAAGCCAAACGTCAGGCGGCGGCACAGGCAAAGCGCCAAGCGGCACTGGAAACCGAACGTCAGGCCGCGGCACAGGCAAAGCGCCAAGTGGTATTGGAGGCCGAGCTTCAGGCGGCGGCACAGGCAAAACGCCAAGCAGCACTGGAAGCCGAGCTTCAGGCCGCGGTACGGGAAAAGCGCCAAGCGGCATTGGAAGCCGAAGATCAGGCGGCGGCACAGGCAACGCGCCAATCAGCGCTCGAAACAGAATATACCGGGACACGATACGCGAGGCTTCAAACGGAGTTGGAAGCTGAAAGTAAGATCGCTGCAGAAATAAAGCGTCAAGCGGAGCTCGAAACTGAAAGCGCGGACGCTACATACAAGACGCCGCAAACGGACCTGGAAGCTGAACATAAGGCGGCTGCAGAGGTAGAGCGTCACGTGGCGCCGGAAGCTGATTTGACGATAACTGCTGAGGCAAAACGTCAAGAGGAGCTGGAAGCTGAACGCAAGGCGACGACCGAGGCAAAGCGTCAACAGGAGCTGGGAGCAACGAAACCAGGCAAAGTATTCCGGGACAGGCTCGAGGATGGGAGCGAAGGGCCGGAAATGGTAGTCGTTCCTGCGGGCTCATTTCGTATGGGACGCCTCCAGGGACGAGGCGACAACGACGAAAAACCTGTGCGCACAGTCACGTTGGCCAAACCGTTTTCGATCGGTCGCTACGAGGTCACATTCAATGAGTATGATCAATTTGCGCGCGCGTCGGGGCGCACGCTACCGGACGACAAGGGCTGGGGTCGGGGCCGAAACCCGGTGATCAATGTTTCTTGGAAAGATGCGATCGCTTATACACATTGGTTATCGGAGCAGACGGGCCAGAGTTACCGGCTGCCTACCGAAACGGAATGGGAATACGCGGCGCGTGCCGGCAGCGAGAACAAGTACGCTTGGGGAAACGACATCGAAAACAACCGGGCGAATTGTGATGGGTGTCGCAGCCGTTGGGACGGCAAGCAGACGGCACCAGTGGGCTCGTTTCAACCAAACCGGTTTTCCCTATATGACACTGTGGGCAATGTCTGGGAGTGGGTGGAGGATTGTTGGCGCCCAAACTACAACGGTATGCCCACCAATACTTCGGCACGGCTACATGTTGACGGTAGTAACTGCGGCCGTCGCATGCGCCGCGGCGGTTCCTGGAACGACGAGCCGATTTACGTCCGAGTGGCGAACCGGGGAAGGGGCACTCCCGAATACCGGAATGTCAACCTTGGTTTTCGTCTGGCGCGGGACGTCGAATAAACAAAGCGGTTGGCGACAACCTGAGGATCCATAGCGTTACCGTTTGTCACCGACCCATCTGTTAGACTCCTCTGTTACTGACTATGCCGATCAACTATTGAATACACGGCCGATAACATTGGCGTGGTATTTCATGCAGTCGAGACAGTGACTGAAAATGACGTAATCCGAAGTGGAAAATCGATTTTTGAACAAGAGAATTTCAAAAATCTTCGCTACTGGATCATAGATATAGATAGAGAGAAGTGCACCAACTATGCGGTAAACTTGTCGGCGATGCACGAAATTGCCGAGCTTGACAGAGAGGCAGCGAGAATTAATCCGGAATTAATCGTAGCAATAATCTCAATGACGGATATAGAGCATATCAGGTCTATTGTGTATAAAGTGGATATGCTCGATGGTGGGTTCGAGACCGAACTGTTTAGCGACAGGAACAGCGCCGATCACTGGATACAAAGAAAATTGAGTGAAATTTAGCACAACCGTATGTATGAAACACCGGTACGAGTCTGTGCAAACCCTCAAGAGGATTGTTTCTGATTGCCGGGCGCGTTTTCCTGATGTTGGTATTGCTCCAGGGCCTCGCGAACCGTGGATAATATTTTTTGCAACGCCGGTAACAGATTTTCTTGCCCTTGCCTTGCCAGTTCCTGGCCTAGTACGGACAAGTCATCCCTCAACGCCTGATACTGCTGGTCCAATTGCGCGGCGGTTTCCTTTGATTTCTTGTCCAGCGAACCAAGCAAAGATTCCAACTCGCGCCGCGCCTGGTCCGAGGATCGGCCTACCGCTTGCTCCAATCCTGCAAGGTCTTCTTGCAGTTCCTTTTTCTGTTGCTCCCACTCGGGACTCGAAAAGTACTCCTGCAAAGAATTGAGTGCGTCGCCGACCTGTTTATTGGTTTGATCCAGGGTCTCTCCGGCACGCCAGGCAAGAAGCTCCAGGCCTGAATCGATGGCCAGCAATTCGTGGCCCGAATCAAGCGGGCTGGAGCCCGTAGTCGAATTGTAGATTTCCACAACATGGGCCGAGTCCTGTGCTACCACCATCGCCGCAGCATTGCTGCGCAAGCTTATCGATTTGTCTGGGTCCAGCGCCAGCACTGCATTTGTCTGTTGGTCGATATGCTCTAATTTGGCAACCTTTCCGATCTGCTCACCACCCAGCATCACTGCATCACCCTTTTCTAGCCCAGGCGCGGCGCCGAAAGACACCACCACATCCAAACTACGCGAGCACCCGGCAAGTCCGATCGCGGCCATGCCAAAAATCACCATCCATTTTTTCATCGCAGCGTTCTCCCAGCTGATGGATAACAACAAGATTGTACAAATACCTTTCGATGCAATGATATTACGATAACTTAAGCTGATTCCGCGACTCGAGAACCTGCAGCAATGCGGTAGTATCTAATTCGCCGAATCCCGAATCCACAGTCATATCAATGCCCTCGGCTGCCAATTTAGTACCGTGCAGGTCGAGATGGCAGTCACGCATGGTCTCCAGCGCGATACGCATGTCTTTCTTGTGCAACTTGGCCTTGAAACCCGGTGCAAAATTACGCTCCAGCATACGTTGGCCATGGAAATCCAACACCCGGCTGGCGGCAAATCCACCAAGCAGGGCTTCCCGCACGCGGCCGGGATCGACCCCGGCCGCCTTGGCCAGTAACAACGCTTCTGCCGTCGCGTACATATGTTGCGCCACCAACAGTTGGTTACAGGCCTTCGCCACCTGGCCGGCGCCATGGTCCCCGACCAGAACGATATTCTCACCCATGGCCGCTAACAACGGTTGCACGCGGTGAAATACCGCTGCGTCACCGCCAACCATTATCGATAAGGTGCCTTCCCGTGCGCCAATGTCGCCGCCAGACACCGGCGCATCCAACATGTCCATACCTTTCTCCGCCAGCCGTGTTGCCAGGTCGCGCGTCGATGCGGCAGAACTAGTCGTCATATCGACCAGCACCTTACCTGGAGCCGCCGCCTCTATTACGCCTTGATCACCAAGTACAATCTGTTCCACATCCGGCGTGTCACCGACTATGGTGATGACAACGTCTGCGTGTTCGGTTACTTGTCGCGGCGAGCCGCAAAGAGTGGCACCAGCCTGGATCAATGGCATTGCCTTTTCTTCTGTTCGCGCGAAAACCCACACCGGGTAGCCGGCTCGCATTAGGTTCAATGCCATCGGCAGGCCCATAATGCCGGTACCGATGAATCCTACTTTGTCAGTCATGTGTTAACCTCATTATCCTTTGCCGTTCGCGGCTACAATTTTACGACTACCAATGCAATCGTTAGATAATCCCAAGAACTTGTTGTTGCAACTTTACAACACTGCGGTCGATTCAGTACATCCAACACGCTGCGTGCCACCGTTTCTACCGTCACCGCCTGTCGGGCGCACCATTGTCATCGGCGCCGGCAAAGGCGCAGCGGCGATGGCCCATGCAGTCGAACAACACTGGAACGCGGTTTGCGAGGGCGTGGTGGTGACCCGCTACGGGCACAGCGTTGCGTGTCAATCCATCAGCGTAATCGAGGCCGGCCATCCGGTTCCCGACGACGTGGGACAAACCGCCGCGCGCGAAATCATAGAACTGGTTACCGGGCTGCATGAAGACGACCTGGTGCTGTGTCTCATCTCTGGTGGCGGCTCCGCATTGTTGTCGCTACCCGCCGCCGGCATCACTTTAGCGGATAAACAGCATATCAACCAACAGCTACTCAAGTCCGGCGCCAACATCAGTGAGATGAATACGGTACGCAAGCATCTATCCGCCATTAAGGGTGGGCAGCTCGCACTACGATGCGCACCGGCGCGAGTCGCGACGCTGATCATCTCAGACGTGCCCGGTGATGATCCAGCCACGGTTGCCTCTGGTCCGACGGTACCCGATCACACCACGCAGCAAGATGCGCTTGCAATTCTGGACCGCTATAACATTGAAACCGGTGATCATATCGTCTCCCATCTGTCAGACCCAAGAAACGAAACGCCCAAACCCGGCGACCCGCGATTCGAGCGCGTATCGAATACCGTGATTGCAACCGCGCACCAGGCGTTGCAAGCCGCAGCATCGTTTTGCGATCAGCACGGCATTCAACCTTTGGTGCTCGGTGATGATATCGAAGGCGAAGCTAGAGAAGTCGCCATAGAACATGCGGCACGTGTAACACGTGTGTTGCAGGACTCCGGTATCCGTCCACGCATGATCCTGTCCGGCGGCGAAACCACCGTGACTGTGCGTGGCGGCGGCCGTGGCGGGCGTAACGTGGAATACCTGCTCGGCCTGGCGATCGCCCTGGGCGATGAACACAATATCTACGCGCTTGCTTGTGACACCGATGGCATAGATGGCACCGAAGACAATGCCGGTGCAATAATTACTCCGGATACCTTGGATCGTGCCCGGGCGATGCGCATCGATCCCGCGGCCTCCCTACAGAACAACGATGCTTATGGCTTTTTCGCGGCATTGGATGACCTGGTGGTGACCGGCCCAACACTCACCAACGTCAACGATTTTCGCGCGATCTTTTTGCCTTGATGACAGGACTAACGAAGCGGGCTAGAAGTGGTAAGAAAGTCCTAGTTGAGCGTAATCGTCGCGACGCAAGGAGAACAAGGGATCATCTTCGGTGAGTTCTTGAAATGTTCGCACCTCGAGCTCGAACATCCAATGATCGCCCAAACGGCGGCTGGCTTCCACGTTACAAAGTCGTGCCGACGAATCCATGTCAAAGACGCAACCAAGTAACGCCTCCGTGCTTTGCACGTCGTTCCATGTCAGCCTAATTCCGGCAAAGATATCGTCCTCGAACGGCGCCTCGATATCTCTGGGACGATCATCATAGAGATATTCCATCACCAGCCCCAAATCGGTTGGGGATTCGAACAACCCGAACCAGGTGTATTCGAATCCGGCGGTGCTGGCGACAAATGACGGCCCCTGCCCTGAGCGGCGAATCGCCTCCAACTTCCACAACCACGAGCCTTTCGTGGCTTGTACGTCCAAACCGGTTTGATCGATCTGCTCATAGACCGGAAACATGACCATTTCACCATCGTCGCGAATTCCAGGGATGAACCTCGGATCGCGGCTGGTGCCGGTGAAATGGGACAGCCCGAGGTCCCAATCTCCTGGGGAATGCGACCAACGGACCGCGAAATCAGTGTGCTCCTGCTCGCGCGACGACTCATAGATAGCACCGTCCGCGTCGACTCGAGGTATCATCCGCAAGCGGCCCTCGGGTCCGGAAAATGTACGTTCGCGAAAGTATGGCAACACGAACAAATCCAGCGTACCCCAGTCGCGAATCAACGCGAAGTTGAGCATCGGCTGACCAAGCTTATCTTCGGTGTCGATGTTCTCAACCAAGTCGGTTTGGTTGACGATGTCAACAAGGTGCTGGAACTCGGTAACACCCCAGAACACCTTGCCTACCCCGATGCGCAGTTCCCAACCATTCCGCGCGGTCAACCACATAAGTTCACGGATGTCGAATTGAGTGCGTTCGTCGTCATGCTGATCCACCCGGACAAACGGTACAAAGGTGAATGAGTCGCGCCCATTGTTCCACGCATAGTACAGTTCCGGTTGTGCCGCTAATGAGAAGTTGTCACCGTGCTGACGCGGATCAACTGGTGAATGAAAAAATGCTCGATACTCCAGATCCACATACCCGGACCAGTCAAACCGGGCGGCCTCAGCGCGGGAAGTGTCAGGCTCTGGCGGGGCTCGCGGCGGCGTCCGAACAACAGACGGTGTAGTCACCGATTCCGGCTCGGTGTTGGCGGTATAGGGCCGCACCAGCAACGCGACCGGGTAATTGCGGACAAAACCAGAGTAACCCCGTTCGGCTAGCTCCAACTGCGCTTTACGAGCTTGTTCGCGTTGGGAGAATGGACCCACCAACACCGTAGTGAGCGTGCGCACCGGCCGACCGATAGCCCAAAGCCTGGTGTTGAAGAAGCCCGCCTCCCCGAGGCGCGTTATGGCGCGTTCAGCATTGCCGCGGTTCGCGAACGCGCCTATTTGAACCGCGAAATCAGCCTGGGAAGCGTCATTGTGCACGCCCAACACGAGCCCTACTATCAAGGCTACCCAACTACGCATGGGGGCATTGCCGCACCCAGGATCAATGCTCATGTTACGCTTTAAGTCATCGTTCTTAATTTTTGAATTGACTATTATATATGCATTCGCAGCAGAATCATCTCAGCGCGCCCGTTTGAGGCTATTGCGGTCGAAGTCCCGTTTTGACAGGCCGGTTTTGAAACGGTAATTGCTCCACAGCAAGGCGGTGCTTTTACCATTTTGGTGGTTGACCATATTCATGCGATCCGCACGCCAGAACTTGTCCAGATACTGCCGGTAATCCTTGATAGTGAGCGTTTTTAGATGTGACCCCTTGCGATCAAAGTACTCAACTTTTAAAACTCGGTAATGCTGCTTGTCGATCCACACGATCTGCTTGGTGTAGCCCGAGTGCTTGTATTGCGGAGTACGCTCGACGACAAATGCCTCCTGACTATCGATGGTCTCATCACGCAGATATTTGTAGCGGTACTTCTCAATTTCCTGCGAACTAATGTCCTCATATGCAAATTCACTGCCCATGAACGGCCCAGACTTGTTGGCTGATGAAATTCGTTTCACCCTTTTCAGGGCCGGCAGGTACAACCATTGATCGTCCGCTTTAACCGCATGGGTATAACTCAAGAACGCGGTCCCCTTAACATCCGCGGGTTGATCAAAGATAGTCAATGATTTGTCGCCGTCGCCTTGTACCTCCAGGGAACGCACTCGAATCGCGCGTTCGCTCTGTTCACCCTGCCGGTTGCGCAGGATCATCTTCATGTCGGCCGTGCTGTCGTTCCAGCCCAAATCACGCTTGTCCGCCTCCGTCGCAATTGCCAATCCTTTCTCTTCCGCGGTCTGCGCCAGTGAACCCATTGGAAGCAGTCCGAGTAACGGCAAAAGTAATAACAACTTCTTCATGTTTTGCTCCTTAGAGTGGCAAAAAATCGGCGCAATGAACAAACCGGCGGTCTACGGCACGCTGATGATCAAGGCGTTGGAGTATTACATGTTCGGGTCTAACCCGCATATTTGACCAAAGCGGCAAAGATCACGACCTGATGTTATTTGGGAATTGAGGAATTCGATTCATGCCCGGTGAGACGCTTGGTGCCCGAGTAGGAACCTATTCCGGCTCTGACTTGGTTGCGAACACCCGGTGTTGCGCGGCTTTAACCCATGACTGCGGCGATGCATTACGTTTCATCGCGGCGCTTGTCCCCGCTCCGCAGGAGAATTCAAGCACTGCGATTTCTGGCAGCACGGGTCTTGTCGCCATCACTTGGGATCCATGACACCGTGCGCCGGCCCAGCGCTACGTGGATCAGGTCACTAAGGCCCTATCCGTGGCGATCTTATTAATATTAAATACTAAATTTAAAATATAATATTTATTAACTCATTTACCGTGCAGCCCCTCCAACAACAGCCGGCAAACGTCACGGGCCTTGGTCTCGAATAGGTCCAGCGGGAACAAATCCATGAACTCGGTGTAGTCAAACAGCACGGTTGCCGCGAGCACCGCGTCCGCCGTGCGTGCCGGATTGGTGACCGTAAATTCTCCAGCGGCATTCCCTTGCTGAATCAGCGCTACCAACAACGCCCGCCGCGCTTTTGTGTGGTGACCGACGATGTCGCGACGCCGTTTGCTGACGTCTTCTATGAGCTCACAAATACGCGGTGTTGCAAACCATTGAGAATGCGTGTGACGCAGTGATGCGAGCACAAACGCCTCAATGCGCTCAGCGGCGGTCATATCCCGGCGATTGATGATGCCGCGCAGCACGGTCTCCTTGCGCGCCAAATACTGGGACGCCAATGCCGCGCCGATGTCGTGTTTGTTCTCGAAGTAACGATACAGATTGCCAGGCGACATCGCGCAATCCGTAGCGATCTCGGCCATGGTGGTCTTGCCATAACCGAAATCGCGGAAACGCTCACCCGCCGCCGCTAGAATACGCTCTCGATGCTGACTGCCGGTTCGTCGAAGACGCATAAGATCATCAGGTTCGTGCAATATATAGTGAATATTATACATATTATTTAATATTTAATCGAATTGCAACGCACCGGCGAGGTCGGGGCGATCAATGTAAGGATTGCGGGTTCCCTGTATTCGTTCGATAACGTCGTTGCGATACTGTTCATGCTTGCTCGGCGCATCTTGCCGATGCCAGCGCTGCAAGGTTCGACCGAGCCGGGCAAATATCTTCATGCCATATTCTGTTTGCATGTAGAACATGGCCCGGGCGATTTCGCCACGCGATGCCGGTCGCGGTTCGACCACGCGTCGCCGTTCATCGACTTCGAAATCACAGCGCCCATAATCACGCCGTTCACCTCCCACATCACCGAAGCGGAAACTGGCGCGGACATCGTTGATATCTTTTCGCGCCGGATACAGGTTGTGTAGATCCGCCTCCAAGTGATTGAACCGCGAATTATTCTCGCGACACTGCTTGCGCCGGCCACAGTTCAAGGTTCGCGTCGCCCATGACATCGGAAACACGTGCTCGATGTTCACACCACGGCGATGACGAGTGCTGAATGTCTGACCACAATACAAGGTTTCACCACCCTTGTTGTAAAGCACCGACCAGAAGAGGCGCCGCGCTTCCTTATAGTCCTTGATCTGTGTCTGATCGGCCGCCGACAGCAAAGGCACACACCACACAGACGATATCAGTACCGCGATGATTCGATTTTTCATTTACTGTTACTCACTTTTAGTTTGTTGCGATTTTAACCGGTTATCCGCATCAGCATCTCGTTATTCATTGCGTATGGACAGCATATGCAAGGGAAACAAACCCCCTAATCCGGCGAATCCCCCCACAGCACTGTTGCCGGATTCTATCCAAACGTCACTCACGGTGATGTAAAATCTCATCTAAGTTAATGCACCGAACACCTGATCAATATCTCGATCGGAGGCACTGATGAGTGGGACCACCCCAGGCCCGGATACGTTCATAAAGCGCCCTGATGACCCGGGCTACATAGTCGCATGGAGAAACAAATACGACTTCGAGGCCGGCAAATTCAGCGACGAGGTAATGACGTACGGCGAAGCAAAACAGCGCGCGGGCGAGTTAAACTCCAAAAATGACGACAAGGTCTTCTGGGCGGAAAATCTGCAAGCAAATCCAAAGTACAGAGACTAACAACGCGATAGCCTGCTAGCGACGTTCAAAACGCTCACGCAGTTTGTCAGCGTAAGATTGCTCAATCCTCAAATTCGTCTCGCGTCCGCGGGACAGGCCAAGCCGGATTCTTAACAGGTGCAAGCGCTTCATCGCCCGGCAACGTTCGCTGCCGTCTTCAAGTGTTTGAAGTAAGCTACAGATATCGGATATTTCCCGCCGTAGGGCCAACTCGGCAGGTACAAAGCCGGCGTTTTTTAACAGCCGGTACGCGACCCGCAGTTCGTCCGGCACCAGTGCATCATCGACCAGATCTAACCGTCTACCCTCTCCCGGTAATCCGTTAAGCTCTCCTTGGTCAATCGCCTGTTTTATTTTTGCCTCGGCAAGTTTGTCAATTAACTGCATGATAAATGGGTTCTTTGCTAGAAATACCGATAGAATAACAGACAACTAAAATCTTGAAACCCAAATCGCGGCGCCCCATATCCGATGCAGATCGAGCACTGGGACTACCACCAACAAGGAGAATTATCTGAATCTAGCCTGCGTGCATTACTCGAGGGGCGTGGTTACCGAGTTCAAAAGTACGTGTATCCACCGGGTACGTATTTCCCCGATCACGTACACGATGTTGACAAGATCGATGCGGTGCTTGCAGGACGGTTTGAGATCAACTTATCGGGAGAATCCGTGGTGCTGGAAGCCGGGGACATGGTAGCGGTGCCTAAAGGGACAGTACACAGCGCAACAGTTGTTGAAAACGAATCGGTTATCAGCCTGGATGCAGTGAGGGAGAAGACCTGATGCGCGTAGATAAATATGATTTTGGGCGGATCGAGATTGCAGGGGCCACGTATACCTCCGACGTTATCATTTCTGATCGACAGGTACGGGACAACTGGTGGCGCGATCAAGGACATCAATTGCAGATCAAAGACCTCGGTCCAGTCATGGAATTAAGACCGGATATCCTCGTGGTTGGCACTGGCTTCTATGGCCGGATGACGGTACCCGCAGAAACCCGTGATTACCTGGCGGACATGGGTATCAGAGTGGTCGATGCTCCCACTCGGGAGGCTATTGATGAATTCAACCGCTTACAGCGAGATTGTGCCAACATCGTTGCGGCGTTACACCTAACCTGTTAGGTTCATCATCATGGGCAAGAAAAAGAGTATTTATCGGATCATTTTTCACAACCAGGGAAACGTCTATGAGCTCTATGCTCACGACGTAAATCAAGGCGGGATGTTCGCATTTGTAGAAGTGGCAGACATCATCTTCGGCGAACGTTCCAAACTCGTCGTCGATCCCTCCGAGGAACAATTGAAGTCACAATTCGCGGGGGTCAAACGCACCTATATTCCGTTACATAGTGTGGTACGAATCGACGAGGTAGACAAAGAAGGAAAAAACAAAATTTTGTCCACTGGCGAGGACAAGGGAAACGTCACCCCATTCCCGATTCCGGTCACTCCGCCCAAGAGTGACTAAAATGTAAAAACTTTGATTTGGTCTGTCAGTCTTGCAATGATGTCATCATCTTGCCTGACAGACACTATAATACGCGCTTTACACTCGAGTGCAGGCGTTCATAGAGACATCACTTACTTCCGGGTTCGACCCTAACCGGCCTTTCGCATATGTGGCGCTAAGCCGACATTCACCCCGCGTTACGGTTTATCAAGCCCAGATAATGGGCTCCCTATTTGATAGAATAACAATCGTAGACGGATTATTACGACTATCGGATTAGATGAAGAAAATCTATAAGACCTACGCTAGTTTCAGTATTGATAAATAGGGCGATAACGTTCGATCCATCACCTGTTAGGGCAGTAAACAGCCAAACCAAACTAAGGAAGTAATGAAAAAAAGACATCGAATACAATTTCCAAAAACCGAATTAACCAATATCAATCAAGACGAAGCCTATTTCTATCTTCAAGGATCAGGCGGTAAGAGGAAAATAAGGTTCCACGACTACGATGAAATTTATCAGGTAGAAGGTCTGTATGAGCAAATCTTTTATGATCGCCTGAAATGCGCATCTCCGAGTAAAGTGGCCTCGATACTCGAATCAGCGATAAAACAGTATCAAGATAATTTTACTGAGCTTCGAATATTAGATTTAGGTGCAGGCAATGGCATGATGGGGGAGGAGCTAAAAAAACACGGGGTTTCGCGCTTAATAGGCGTAGACATAATTCCCGAAGCTTATGATGCCACACTCCGAGATAGGCCAGGGTTATATGATGCATATTACGTTGAAGACTTCACGAAGCTAGATGATGACAAAAAGGAGGAAATAATCTCCTGGCAATGTGATTGCCTGGTAACGGTCGCCGCACTTGGTTTCGGTGACATCCCGGCAAAGGCATTTATAGAGGCGTTCAATATAATCAAAAGCGAGGCGTGGGTGGCGTTTAATATCAAGGACACCTTCTTTGATATTAGCGATGAATCAGGGTTCTCAAAAATGATTCGGGAATTAATATTCTCGAAATACCTTGATGTTTATTATATTGAACGTTATCGACACCGGTTATCAATTGAGGGTAAGCCGCTTTACTATTTTGCCGTTACAGGCTGGAAAACTTCAGATGTGCCAGATGATTTCTTAGAGTCAAAAGGTATCATCGGCTAACAATCCCATTCAGCAGACTGCAAGAAGCGCCGCTCCACATTCGTTCCGCTTTGCTTTTTACTAAACATGATGTGAAGCGTTCATCAAGGCGCTGCATGCATTGGTCAGACGGTATGGAGAGCCACGCTTTCCCGCGCATTCTTAAGACGCAGTAGATGTTACGGCTTCATCCAGACCTCGTCCACACCAGGGACGCTCCCATTAAAAAACTGAGGTTTATGTCATGCGCTGACTGCCTCAGTCGTCCAACGGAAATCGGTACCGTCGATCCACATACGATGCAGGATAACGGCCAGTTTGCGTGCCACGGCCACCACTGCACGGCGCCGACCTTTTTTCTTGATCAGACCCATGCCCCAAGCTTTAGGGGATGACCAAGCGGTGGTTCGGGTCGACATTGCATGGGCGGCGACATACAGTGTCGTGCGAACATCGGCATCGCCGACTTTGGCGATGCGACCCATATTGTCCATTTCACCGGATTGAAAGCGCCGTGGGGTGAGACCGAAGTGGGCCTCCACGGTTCTGGAGCGTTTAAATCGAGCGGGATCATCCACCGTCGCCTTGAACGTCAATGCGGTAATGATTCCAACGCCTGGTGCCGTCATGAGGCGGCGACACACCGCATCAGCCTGGGCCATCTTTCGCGCCCGACGTTCCATCTCCAGGAAGGTTCGGTATAGAACCAACCGCGCTTCGAGTAGCGGCAATAGCGCATGACACAGAGCTGGATCCTGTTCGATAGTCCCACGTACTAACTCATCAAACGGCCCGTGGCCGCGATTGCTGGGTAACTTGACCCCAAATACTTTGAGCAGACCTCGGATCTTATTCTCAAGATCCAAACACTTGTTCAGAATCGCTTTGCGACTCGATAATAACGCCCGGATGTGATGGCTCTCCAGGCTCTTAACGTGGACACGACTGTACCAGCCAGTGCGCAGAATCTGAGAGATACCCCGCGCATCTTTCTTGTCCGTCTTATTGCGCATCGCCGATAGCGCTGCTTTGACCTGACGTGCCTCCATACACACCACCTCATATCCCGCCGCCTGTAAACCGTAGGTCAAATACTGAGTGAGCACCCCGGCTTCAAATCCCACTTGACTGATCTCACCCTCAAACCCATCCAAACAGGTGAGAATGTCCTCCACTTCTGAAACGACCTTAGCTTCGAATTTGACATCACCGGCATCGTTAACAATACAAACGTTTACCGTGCGTAAAGATACATCGAGTGCTGCATAGTAAGTCATGGCTTTCTCCCATTGTTTTGCTCGCGTCTTACAATTCTATTTGGGAGACAGGCCTCTAAAGGCCCGCCCGATTACTAATGCTTTCTCGACTTCGATTGACTCCTGTTGGCCGCTCTGAGACGGCCAGTCTTCACCTACGAATGTCAGGTTATTACCTTTTTCAAACGCAAACTATTGCTCCGCTTGTACGATCTGGTCTGAACCAGAGAGACAATCTGTTAGTTCACGTACCGATTTCTACACCCAAAACGGGCCTCACCCGCGCCGATCAAACCGCCATAACCCAGCATCGATCGCTAGCTTGCACGCGTTCGTCAATTCCTTGGACGTAGGACGGCGGTTGATGGCGTCGTATTTCGGGTTTTGTCCAACTTCGTACGCAGGGCGGTACTGATCCATGATGTTGACATAGGTGTCCTTAGATAACTCGGTGGCCAACCATTGAAAAATTGCTTTGGCTTCGTCGAGTTGATCGGGCATCACCAGATAGCGGACCAGCAATCCACGCCGTGCCAGGCCATCGCGCCCGAATCGCAACGGGCCGACCTGCCGATGCATCTCACAGATTGCCGCGCGGGCACGTTCTGGATAATCCTTGGCCTTGGCGTACGCGCGCGCGCTCTCCCGGCGCCAGAATTTGAAATCCGGCATGTAGATATCCACCAGGCCGTCCAATAAATGCAGTGACGCGATGGCGTCATAGGCACTGGTGTTATAGACGATGGGCAGGCGTAGTCCTCTCGGCACTGCCTCGGCAATGGCTTCCGCCACCTGCGGGGCAACATGCTCTGGGGTCACGAAATTGATGTTGTGACATCCGCGATTTTGCAACTCGAGCATGTAGTCGGCAAGCTGATCGGCGCGGCATACTTGACCTCGATTGCGTTGAGAAATATCCCAGTTCTGGCAGAACACGCAGCGCAGATTGCACAAGCCGAAAAAGATCGTGCCCGAACCGTTCCACCCACGCAGACAGTCTTCCTCACCGAAATGCGGGAATACACTGGAAACGACGGCATGACGGCCGGTATGACAGACACGCATCTCATTCCGCAAGCGGTTTACGTGGCAGTTTCGGGGACAAGCACAGCAATCTTCCAACTCGGCCAACGCTGACTCTACCCGCGATCGTAGTTCTTCTCTATCCATGTGCGAGTAGGCTGGTTTGAATTTTTCAATTACAAACCGCGGATCCGGAGTGGGCGGCGCTCGCAGTGCAAACATAGCAACTATCTATTCAGCACGGTCTACAAGTATTAATGCACCGCGTCTAAAGTGCAATCGAAATCGAAACACACGTAGCCAATTTTACGTCGTTCACGTTAGGCTCCATCTATATTGTCGTCGAGCGTATGGTGTTCAGGGACGATGGCGGCTTTCGCCTAGTGTGATCCCGCTGGCAATGAGATGAGCCACGCGAATCGGCTCGGGCAACAAGCCATGAACGGAGAAACGCGCTAGTATGTTTTCGACATCGCGCAGCCCGATACCAATCCGTTGCACATACACACTCGCTACCGATTCCATCGGTCCCAACCGCTCGATAAGCTGCCATTTTCGTCTTCCCCCAGGCACCTTGTCCAGCAACGCCCGTCTTATAGCGGTGTAGTTCGGCCGTTTGCGCGCCACCGCGATGACCGGCACTGCCAATTCAGAGTGAACACGGTTCAGATCAACCACGTTGAATCCGGCTACTGCCACACCCTGCAACAACACTGCATGTAAGTGGCGAACGAAGCGTGACCGTTGAATTAAACCAACAATCGTGTCTGTGGCGTTGCGTCCGTCGCGCCTTACCTTACCCGAAAGCACCCCCTCTAAACGCAGATTGGCAAACACGGCGCCCACCAACAGCACATCGCCGCGATGTTGACGATCAAATGCGCCATCGTCAAAGCCGATGACGTGAGACCAACGTTTTCCCATCGATAACGCCGCCGGGCTACCGCTGATAAGTTCCGATGAGCTCGGCTTGGTCGACGATGTGGTCAGCCATCGCCTGTTCAAGCTCCCGCTTGGTGGGGTTGTTCAGATCCGCCAGTCGCACGTCGAGTGCGTATAATTTATGAAAGTAGCGATGGCTACCGACCGGTGGGCAGGGACCGCCATAGCCGGTTCGTTGCCAGTCGTTGAGGCCTTCACCGGTGCCCGCGGGTAGACCGGCGCTGCCTACACCCTCTGGCAAATCCGTATCGTCCGGCGGCAGGTTGTAGAGCACCCAATGCACCCAAGTCATTTTCGGTGCCGCGGGATCCGGGGCATCGGGGTCATCCACAATCAACACCAGGCTCTTAGCCGTCTCCGGAACACCGCTCCAACTCAGCGGTGGCGAGACATCGTCTCCATCACAGGTATGTCGAGCCGGGATCTCCCCATTGGGTGCGAAGGCGCCCGAGGTAATAATTAGTGTCATGGCATATATCTCCACTGGGCCGCTAGGGTCCAGATTACCGATTTCCACCGCAAGTTCAATCGATGCACCGCGGTACCAAGGCCCATCCCCAGGTTAAGTTACAGCCCACAATTTAATGTGTATTTTGCCACGGCAGCAGCGGGCCGGTCATGACCCTGATTGGTAAGGTCGTCGCCGTCAATTCAGCAATACTTGCGGATTTCGACGGGTCCAATCTAGGCGTCCCGCTAGGTTTTGGTCACGACATGATCGGCCAAGTCAATCAGTGAATGATAAGCCAGACGTGAGTTTTACGCAGCTGCGTCCAACACAGACTTAATCCGCTGGTAATCCCTGGCTATCAACTTTGACATCGCAATGGTACCCGCATTCACGAAACCTTCGTGATTGACGACCACCTGATCCGGATCGTATCGATAATTCACCATACAACCAAAGGACTGCCGAAGACCTCGTTCTGACACATCGGCAAACGTATTGATTCTTTCTATGGCAGCGCCGTTTGCAAGATGAAATTCCGCCACCGAATCATGCAGGCTTCCGTCGTCACGACGCGCCCTGGTCAAATAAGCCAAGACAGTCAATCGAAGCGCCTGCCGCAGTTCTTCGTGATTTCGATTGCGCTCATCGTTCGAGGCCGCCAATAACGCCTCGATTACATCATCCAAACCAGTGAGATTGCGCAACTCATCGGTGAAACCCCCAAGGACATTGCGTACCAAATCGGTATCAAAACCAGTTCGCAAGCGTTCGGTCGTTATGTATTGCAAAGCACTGGAGAACCTGGGAATCGGAGAAAGCGTGGTGAATGTATCAAGGGATGGAAATTCTTGCTGCAATTCGGCTAACACTTGCTTAATCAAGAAATTGCCAAACGATATACCACGTAATCCACGTTGAGTATTATTTATCGAATAAAAAATCGCAGTGTCTGCTTGTTGAGGCTCTGCAATAGGTAAATTCTGGTCAATTAATGGTGGGATAGTTGTTGCGATCCCCTTCGTTAGCGCCACCTGCACGAAAATGAGTGGCTCATCCGGCAACGCTGGATGGAAAAAGGCAAAACAACGTCGATCCTCCGCTAACCGTCGTCGCAGATCGTCCCAACCCTTGATTTCATGCACTGATTCATACGCTATTAATTTCTCCAATATATGCGCGGGACTGGTCCATTCGATGCGTTCGAGCCTGAGAAACCCACGATTGAACCACGAGCCGAACAGATGCTTCAGATCCGCATCTACAAGTCTTAGGTGGGGCCGCGTTCGTACCAGCCGAAGTAAATCAGAACGCATATTGACTAACGCTCTTGTTCCATACGGCGCCATATTCAATTGCCGAAACAGCTCTTGTCTGGGAGGCTCCACCGCTTCAATTAACTTGAGCAAATCATCATCATCCTCGGTTTCAAAATATCTCTCTGCAGTACCGCTAATTTCACTTAGTTTCGGTCCGAAGCCTGAATACAGTAGCTCGAAAAACTGTATACGCTCTGCATCGTCCGCGTCTGAATACCGTTGTAAAATATCCCTCGCTATGGCGATTGATGATGCCTCGCCATGGCCATCGAGCAGTTTCTGACACCATCCCTCCATTGAATCGCCATCGCTTTTCCCTGCTTGCATGTGCAGCAGTTCACGACCGCGGTCGGCGACGGTCTCCATCAGACGGTCCAGCCACTGCGTTCTCATTATTGTATTGTCCCCATCAGGTAGTCCGGTAACCACGTGGCGAGTTGAGGAAACACGCACAAAAGTACAATACCGATGACCATGCACAGCATAAATGGCAGCGCCCCCCATAAAACAACCGGTAACTTTACATCAGGAACAATACCATTGATGACGTACAAGTTTAGGCCTACAGGCGGAGTAATCAGGCCGATCTCCATATTGACCGTGAGTATGACGCCGAACCATATCGGGTCAAATCCGGCCTGCGTAATGATCGGCAGGAGCGTCGGCGTGGTCATCAAGATCACCGCCACCGGTGGCAAGAAGAACCCGGCGACAAGCAGAAAGATATTGATGAACAACAACAGCATCCACCGGTTCACGTCAAGAGTAGCAATCCACTCGGCGATCCCTTGGGTGATGTACAGGGTCGACATCATATAACTGAATAATGCATAATTGCAAAAAAAGCGCCGACACCCGCCGCCTCGGATGGCGTCGCAACACCACCGTACAAGGCCCACAACACGAGCACGATGATAATCAGAAACGGGATGACCTTCGGCAGGATGACCAGTTTCTCCTTCAGTGAGAAACTCTTGTTCTCCTCGGTAAATCGATAGCCCTTGGCATAGG
Organism: uncultured Gammaproteobacteria bacterium; assembly: GCA_947259395.1. Classification (GTDB taxonomy): domain Bacteria; phylum Pseudomonadota; class Gammaproteobacteria; order Arenicellales; family JAANXG01; genus CALZGZ01. The sequence goes on from CAMYMN010000012.1 coordinate 52,443, forward strand.
CGTATAACCACGCCCAGGCCATAAATAACAACGTCAGCATCATGCCAGGCAGCAAACCGGCGATGAACAAGCGGCCGATCGACGTCTCGGTCGAGATGCCATAGACAATCATGGTGATACTGGGGGGGATCAGAATCCCGAGCGTGCCGCCGGCGGCAATGGCCCCGGTCGCAAGCCCTGCGGGGTACCCGCGCTTGCGCAGCTCGGGAATCCCCATTTTTCCGATGGCGGCACAGGTCGCCGGTGACGAGCCGGTCAATGCCGCGAACACACCACACGCGCCGATATTGGATATCAGCAATCCTCCCGGGACCCGATACAGCCAACGGTCCAGTGCCTCATAGAGGTCTGCACCGGCCCGGGATGCGGCCACCGCGGCACCCATCAGCAAAAACATGGGAATCGACAACAGCGCGAATTCATCCAGACCGCCAAATAGGGTCTCGGCTATCACGTTGAAACTGCTGGGGCCGTCGACAATCAGCAGAAAAACGATCGCCACCGATCCCAGCGCGAAGGCCACGGGCATGCCGGTGATCAAGAATAGTATTAACGTCCCCGCCGCCAGTACGCCCCAACCCAGTTCGGACATCAGCGCTCCTCCTCGATCCCAAATGGCGTATGGCGCCCGGACAACAAGTTAATGATATCCACCAGGTATTGCAGCGACAGGATGCCGAAACCAACGGGCATCGCCAGGTAGGGTATCCATAACCGCACTTCCCAAACGGTGTCCGACAACCAGTCACTGTCCCAGGACTCGAGCCACAGTTCATATCCCAACCAAGCGATCAGCCCGCAAAAAACAAAGGCGACAGAATACGCCAGCAGTGCCAGATAAAATCGGGGCCGGGAAGCAAGATACATCGGCAATAGCTCGACATTGACGTGACCCCGAGTCAACAGCACGTAGGGGCTGCCGACGAACGTGGCCGCAATCAACAGGTAGGTCACGAACTCGGTTTGCCAGTAAGAGGATTCCTGCAACACGTAGCGCACCCAGACCATGTGGCACACGACGGCTACGGAAACCAGGATCATAAACGCTGCAATGACCCCGCAAACCTTGGACAGAAACTCCACACCCTTTGCAAATCGTTTCATCGTCCTAATCTGCACGCATGCCAGAAGCGGACTGCCGATACAACGATCGGCAGTCCGTTCACATCCCGTTAACGCACGTTTTAGTCGACCGACAAAGCCAGGTCGAGCAGTTCGCGGCCGCCCTTAACCTTATCTGCAAACGCCTTGTACGAGCTAGTGTTGGCAATATCACGCCACATCTTGGCTTGGTCGCCGGTCATAGTAACCACCTTGACACCCGCCTTTTCAAAAACTTCAATCAGACGATCGTCGGTCTTCTTTGCTTCCACAAACGCATACTCCTCTGCCTTCTTAGCCGCCTTCATAAGCGTGTCCTGTTGTTTGGGATTCAGCTTGTTGAAGCTCTTGATCGACATCAATATCGGTTCGTACATCACCCACAAGGCATGGTCGCCCGGGGCGGTGAGACATTTGACCTGTTCGTACAGACGATAGGAAACGAAGCTTGCCGAGCTGGTGTTGGCGGCGTTCAACACGCCGGTCTGCAAGGCGGTATAGATCTCCGAACTGGGCATCGAGGCAATGGACGCGCCAGCCGCCGCCAGCATCTGTTCAAATGCCTTGCCAGCGGCGCGAAATTGCTGACCCTTCACATCCTTCGGCTCCAAGATACAAGCCTCTTTCGACGCAAATCCACCGGCAAGCCAAGTATCCGCCAACACCATCACGCCAGCATCATTCATGATCTTCTTGATGCGTTGCATGAACTCCGAATTGTTCAGGCGTTTGGCGTGATCATGGTTTTTCACCAGTCCCGGCATCAAAGTCAGATTGAATTGAGGATGTTTGCCGCCCGCATAGGCTAATGGAAACGCGCTGATATCCAGGTTACCCCGGGTCATCGCGGTCCATTGTTCCTTTGGTTTGAACAGGGACTTACCGGGAAACACCTTGATATCCACCCCAACGTTGGCGCTGCTCATTTCCCTGGCGATGATCTGCACCATTTCGTCGCGAATATCGCCCTTGCCACCGGGCCACTGATGGGACGCCCGCATTTGTACATCCGCCGCCACCACGGCCGCGGGCACCGCCAGGTATAACGCACCCAATGCCGCCGCCAGGGTCGAAACAATCAACTTTCTCATCTCTCATCCTCCAGTTGGTTATGTGTTAGATACTGCGAACCGGTCATTTTAGTGCAGATAGGGCCATTTACCGAAATCTATTGAGCGCGATAAGCGGGGTTTTTGTCATTTTTCGCAATTTATAATACGGTGGTGACAGGAGCGTGCGTCGGCGCTCCACACAAGCCTGGTCGACATGGGCTTTGTGTCCCGAGGGAGCTCGACGATTGATACGAGGCTAGTACGGATCTGCGGTGCGTCAGCTCCGTCGCGGAGTTCTCTCTATAGCAGCGATCTCGTCGGCCGAATTCAGTCCATGACACCGTTGTCCGTAATCGCTATTATCGCAACTGCGGCGTCCGTCGCAAAAATCATTGCTTTTTGCTTGGCGCGGTATCCAAATCTAACGACTGATTACGACCTGGAGAACGGCTGTTATGTCCGCTGATGATCATCGCGTAATGTATGTCTTCCCCGGCCAGGGTTCTCAGTACAAAGGCATGGGAAGCGACCTCTATCGTGATTACTCGTCGGCCAGACATATATACGATCAAGCGAGCGAAGTACTGGGCTACGACATGGTCAGCGTTTCTTTTGCGGACCCTGACAAACAGCTTGATCTCACACGATATACGCAACCGGCGCTACTCACCCATCAGATTGCGTGTCTCGAGGTCTACCGGGAAGTGGCAGAGAATAATCCCGTTCCTGTCGCGGCGGCAGGTCACAGCCTCGGGGAATATACGGCACTGGTCGTTGCCGAGGCCCTTAGCTTTGAAAATGCCCTGTATCTGGTACAAAAGCGCGGCGAACTGATGGGCGAATATGGAGAGGGCGGCATGCTTGCTATGGCACTCGACCTCGACTCCGCACGCCGCTTGGCTGACAAGCATTACTGTGGAATCGGCAGTCACAATCTGCCCGAACAAACCGTGGTCGGTGGAACGGGCGAGGATATGGATGCGCTGGCTAAGGAGGCTGCGAAACTGTATCCCCGCCGGCGTTCGGTGCCATTGAAAACCGAAGGCGCATTTCATACCTATTTCATGGTCACCGCCGCGCGGCGCTTCAGGCCGATATTGGAAACCACCGACATCGCACCGCCGAAGATGCGGGTATTGTCCAACTACACGGGTGACTACCACGATGCCGACGCGGCGAGCATCAAATCACGATTGTTCTTTCAGCTGTTCAACACCGTAAATTGGGTTGGCTGCTTGCAGACAGCGATCAACGATGGCATCAATGCCTTTGTCGAGTTCGGAGGCGGCATCGGCCGTTCCGATACGCCTGATGGGATGCGCCCGAACCTGGAAAGCATTTTAAAAAAGACATGTCGCATCTCCAACCACGAGGCGTTGTACCTACCGGCGATAAACTGCAAGACCATAAACCAGGCCGCACGTTTTTTTGTTGACGCTTGAATCGTCGGTCCGGGCATTACAAGATGATTGCCGGCGACGCCTCTTTAAGACATCAGTCTTATCAAACCTGCTCCAACTCAATCAACGTGCCGCAAAAATCCTTGGGATGTAAAAACAACACCGGTTTGTTGTGTGCACCAATCTTGGGGTTACCATCACCTAACACACGCGCCCCCGCCGCGACCAGATTGTCGCGAGCCATGATGATATCCGCCACCTCGTAACAGACATGATGCATCCCCCCGTCGGGGTTCCGGCTCAAGAACTTTGCGATCGGCGAATCATCGCCCAGCGGTTGTAGCAACTCAATTTTCGTGTTTGAAAGTTCCACGAACACAGTGGTTACGCCGTGTTCGGGCATATTCACCGGTGCGGATACTTTCGCCCCCAGCGTATCGCGATAAATCGCACTACCGGCCGCCAAGTCCGGTACAACAATGGCAACGTGGTTCAATTTGCCGATCATCTGGGTCCCCCCGTATTCAAGTTATGGATGGGCATCGAGCAGCTATTGCGTCACTCCTTCGCCTTGGCGCTCAGAAATATATCGATCAATTGCTCCGCTGCCAAAGTGGGTGGAAGACGACCGTGGGTAACAGCATCTTCCAAGTCTCGAACGCGCGATCTAACCGCCGAATGTTCCTCGAGCTGGGCTCTCAGGCTTGCGGCGGTCTCGGCCCACATCCAGGCACGTGACTGTGCGGCACGCCGAGCTGCGATTTCATCGCCCGCGGACAAGGCGTCGCGATAACGTAACACGTTCTGCCATACCTCGGCGATGCCGTCGCCCTCAAGGGCGGAACAGGGCACAACCGGCACCCGCCAACTCGGGGACCGCGGGATAAGAAATTGTAGCGCATTGGAGTAATCGGCGACTGAACGCTTCGCTGCAGCTGCCAACTCACCGTCCGCCTTGTTCACCAGGATTATGTCGGCTAATTCCAGATTACCGCGTTTGATTCCCTGCAGTTCATCGCCGCCACCAGGCAACAACATTAAGATAAAGGCGTCAGTCATGTCCGCCACTGCAGTCTCGGACTGACCGACACCGACCGTTTCGACGATAATCACATCGAAACCGGCCGCCTCGCAGATCAAGATCGACTCGCGGGTGCGCCGGGCGACTCCGCCGAGGGTCTGGCCGGCTGGAGAAGGCCGAATGAAGGCGCGGCGGCGGCAGGCAAGTCGCTGCATGCGCGTCTTGTCTCCCAATATCGAACCACCGCTCACGGTCGAAGACGGGTCTACCGCCAGTACCGCCACCTTGTGTCCCTGGTCGATCACGTGATTGCCGATCGCCTCGATGAAGGTGGATTTGCCCACCCCGGGTACGCCGGATATACCGAGACGGATCGAATCTCCGGTATACGGCATGAGCCGTTCCAGTAGTTTCGCTGCTGCCGAGCGGTGATCCACTCGAGTGGATTCGATCACGGTTATCGCGCGCGCGAGCGCCCGCCGATCACTGCTGCGAACGGCATTGGCAAGTACGTCGGGGTCCACGGATTTGGTGTTATGCAAACTCGACGATGGGCTGATCGACCGACAGCGTGTCACCTGGCCATGCATGGACAGTGAGCACCGTGCCGTCGCGCTCCGCACGCAAGGTATTTTCCATCTTCATCGCCTCAACCACAGCGATTTCTTCACCTGCCTTGACTTCCTGTTCCGGCTTCACCGCGAGGGAAGTAAGGAGCCCGGGCATGGGAGACAGCAGAAATTTCGACATATCCGGTGGCTTTTTAATCGGCATGTGCTGATACAACTGGGCCACGCGTGGAGTCAGGACCATGACCGTAGCTGCCGAACCACCGTGAAACAACACATAACTCATATCACGACGTTCCACCTGCACACACAGTTCAGCGCCGTTGAATGTGCCTTCGAACAGGGGTCGTCCAAACTGCCAGTCACTGCGTACCGCGAAGACCTCACCGCTATATTCAACATCATGACCGCCATCGGTCGCGGTTACGCAAACCGGATGGTACTGTCCGTCTATGACCACCACCCAGTTGTCCCGTACTTTACGCTCGTGCCCCGGCATCTGACCGCTGATCGTAGCGGCACGATCACGATAGCGGCGATTGATGGACGCAGCCACGGCAATAATCATCGCCGGATCTTCGTGGGGGGCGTCAGCAGCGTGGAAACCATCCGGATATTCTTCGGCAATCAAGTTGGTGCTCAGTCGACCGTCAATAAATCGTGGATGAACGATTAGCGACGCCAAAAAACTGATGTTGTGTGACACACCGCGGATATAATATCGGTCTAATGCTTCACGCATGCGTTGGATCGCTTGATCACGTGTCGCACCGTATGTAACCAATTTGGCGATCATGGGGTCGTAATAAATCGATACTTCTCCACCCTCGAACACGCCGGTATCGACACGTACATGATCTGTCTCCTCAGGCGGTAGGTACCGAAAAAGACGTCCGGTAGAGGGCAGGAAGTTACGAAATGGATCCTCGGCGTACACCCGGCACTCGATCGCCGATCCTGTCAAATCAATGTCACCCTGGGCGACAGGTAATTGCTCGCCATCAGCCACGCGGATCATTAATTCAACCAGATCAAGTCCGGTGACAAACTCCGTGATCGGGTGTTCGACTTGTAACCGGGTGTTCATCTCAAGGAAATAGAAATTCTTGTCAGCGTCAACAATGAACTCAACCGTGCCCGCTGATTTGTAGTGCACGGCTTTCGCCAGGGCCACCGCCTGCTCGCCCATTGCACTTCTCATCACCTCGTCGACAAATGGTGACGGTGCCTCCTCGATCACTTTCTGATGGCGACGCTGGATTGAGCACTCGCGTTCGCCCAAGTACACAATGTTTCCGTGTTCGTCGGCAATGACCTGAATCTCTATGTGGCGCGGTTCCTGGATGAATTTCTCTAGCAAGATACGATCATCGCCAAAACTGGATAACGCCTCGCTCGCGGCTCGTTGGAATCCATCGCGACATTCATCATCGTTCCAGGCGACACGCATCCCTTTACCGCCACCGCCGGCGCTCGCCTTGAGCATTACCGGGTAACCAATCTTCTTGGCGACCTCCACCGCATGATCGGGATTGTCAATGACACCGGCGAACCCCGGTATCGTATTGACGCCGGCCTCGTCGGCGAGTTTTTTGGAGGTAATCTTGTCCCCCATGGCCTCGATTGCGTCCGGCCCGGGACCGATAAATACGATCCCTTGTTCTTGTAGAGCCCGGGCAAACCCAGCGTTCTCGGAGAGGAAACCGTAACCTGGATGCACCGCTTGCGCGCCGGTGTCGCGGCAAACCTGGATGATACGTTCGGCAACCAGATAACTCTCGGTACTCGCAGATGGACCGATGTGGACCGCCTCATCTGCCATCTGAACGTGTAAGGCGCCGCGATCGGCATCGGAATATACGGCCACAGTATCGATACCCATCTTCCGCGCAGTTTTGAAAACCCGGCAGGCTATTTCACCACGGTTTGCAACCAAGATTTTCTTAATCATCGTGACCTTATAACTATTATTAATGGTTAGTGTTGGAAACCTCAGAGCGGCAGATTCTCGTGTTTGCGCCACGGATTTTCCAGTTTCTTGTCGCGCAACATGGCGAGGGAGCGGCAGATGCGCTGGCGCGTCGCATGGGGCGCAATGACGTCATCGATATAACCCCGGTGTCCGGCGATAAACGGATTTGCAAATTTCTGCCGATATTCTTCGGTGTGTGCCGCGATCTTTTCCTCATCATCGATGTCTTTACGGAAGATAATTTCAACCGCCCCTTTCGGTCCCATGACCGCTATCTCGGCACTGGCCCAAGCGAAGTTGACGTCGCCGCGCAGGTGCTTGGAACTCATCACGTCGTAGGCACCCCCATAAGCCTTTCGCGTTATTATCGTCACCTTGGGGACCGTGGTCTCTGCATAAGCAAATAAAAGCTTGGCCCCATGTTTGATAATGCCGCCATACTCCTGGGCAGTACCCGGAAGAAAGCCCGGAACATCTACGAATGTGATAATCGGAATATTGAAAGCGTCACAAAAGCGGACGAACCTCGCCGCCTTGATGGAGGACTTGATATCCAGGCAACCGGCCAGCACTAATGGTTGGTTCGCAACGAGACCGACAGGATTACCGTCCATACGTCCGAACCCAACGACGATGTTCTGCGCGTGCTCGGGCTGGATCTCAAAAAAATCAGTGTCATCCACTACTTTGTATATCAATTCCTTCATGTCATAAGGCACATTGGGGTTCTCGGGCACCAATGTGTCCAGTGACACTTCAATTCGATCAGCATGATCCGGAGTCGGCCTGAAGGGCGGCTTTTCCCGGTTATTCGCGGGTAAATAGTTGATGAAACGACGCACCATTAACAACCCCTTCACGTCATTGTCGAACGCCCGGTCACAAACTCCGGATACCGTTGAATGGGTGACCGCACCGCCAAGCTGCTCGGCGGTGACCGTCTCGTGAGTCACCGTCTTCACAACATCAGGACCGGTTACGAACATGTACGATGTGTCCTTGACCATAAAGATAAAATCGGTCATTGCCGGTGAATAAACCGCACCCCCTGCGCAGGGCCCCATTATCACGGAAATCTGCGGTATCACGCCCGATGCCATTACGTTGCGTTGAAATACTTCTGCGTAACCACCGAGTGAGGCGACACCTTCCTGAATGCGCGCACCACCGGAGTCGTTGAGTCCGATCACCGGCACACCTACCTTCATCGCATGGTCCATGATCTTGCAGATCTTTTCGGCATGGGCCTCGGACAACGAACCGCCGAACACGGTGAAGTCCTGACTAAATACAAACACCACACGGCCATTGATCGTACCGTAGCCTGTTACCACACCATCCCCGGGAATCTTGTTGTCGGCCATACCGAAATCGACGCAACGATGCTCCACGAACATGTCCCACTCCTCGAAACTCCCTTCGTCAAGCAGCAACTCAATCCGTTCTCGCGCTGTCAGCTTTCCCTTTTTATGTTGCGCGTCGATCCGCTTTTGGCCCCCGCCAAGCAGGGCGGCGGTTCGCTTTTCTTTTAGTTGTCCGATGATGTCCTGCATGAGCCCCTCCCCATATTGATTATGATCATTTGGCGGGTCCGCTCATCAGCAGACCCCGTATGGCTTTGGTGACTGTTCCTAGATCTGGGCTAGGCAGCAGCCCGATGTCCCCGAATGAGACGCAGCACCTCCTTAGCGGCTTCAGGGATCTTCGTGCCCGGCCCGTAAATGGCGGCAACGCCCTGGTTTTTGAGATATTCGTAGTCCTGAGGCGGAATCACACCGCCACACACAACAAAGATCTCATTCGCACCATTGGCCTTGAGGTCGTCGATTAGCTGCGGCACGAGTGTTTTGTGTCCTGCAGCTTGAGTAGAAACCCCAACCACATGGACGTCATTTTCAATCGCCTGGCGGGCTGCCTCGTCCGGAGTCTGAAACAGAGGACCGATGTCAACATCAAAACCAATATCGGCGAAGGCGGTAGCAATCACCTTGGCACCGCGGTCGTGGCCGTCCTGGCCCATTTTTACTACCAGGATTCTCGGCCGGCGGCCTTCTTCCTCCGCGAACGCCTCTACCTCGCGCTTGATGTTGATGAAATCCTCATCACCGACGTAAGCAGATCCATACACGCCACTAATTGAACGAATCTCAGGACGGTGCCGACTGTATACCTTTTCCAGGGTTTCAGAAACCTCGCCGACGCTGGCACGGGCCCGCGCGGCGCCTATAGCCAACGCCAAAAGATTACCGGAATTGGTCTCTGCGGCCACTCTGAGCGCCTCCAAGGCGGCCTGACAGTCAGACTCGTCACGTTCCCGCCGAACGGCATGCAAGCGTTGTATCTGTGCTTCACGCACTGCGGTGTTGTCTATGTCGCGAATATCTACCGGCGGCTCATCCTGTAACCGATACTTGTTGACGCCAACGATGACTTCTTCGCCTCGATCGATGCGCGCTTGGCGCAGTGCCGCCGCCTGCTCGATACGCAGCTTCGGCATCCCCGACTCTACCGCTTTGGTCATACCGCCCAATGCCTCCACTTCATCAATGAGTTCCCCGGCATTCTTGACCAACGACGCAGTCAAGCTTTCTAGGTAGTAAGAGCCAGCCAACGGATCGACGACCCTGGTGATACCCGTCTCCTCCTGCAACACCAATTGTGTGTTGCGGGCGATGTGGGCCGAGAATTCGGTGGGCAATGCCAACGCCTCATCGAAAGAGTTTGTGTGCAAAGATTGTGTTCCGCCCAACGCCGCGGCTAACGCCTCAATCGTGGTGCGAATGATGTTGTTATAGGGATCTTGACTGGTAAGACTGACGCCCGATGTCTGACAATGGGTGCGCAACATCAGCGAGCGATCATCTTTGGGCTGAAACAAGTGTTGCATCAGGGATGCCCATAACAATCGCGCTGCACGCAGTTTCGCAATCTCCATAAATAGATTCATACCGATGCCAAAGAAAAAAGACAGCCGCGGGGCAAAGGCATCGACCTCCAGGCCTGTCGCGATCGCGGAGCGCACGTATTCGATTCCGTCGGCGAGCGTGAACGCCAATTCTTGCACACAGGTGGCTCCGGCTTCTTGCATGTGGTAACCAGAGATCGAAACCGAATTGAACTTTGGCATGTAACCCGCGGTGTAGCCAATGATGTCAGAGACGATCCGCATCGACGGTTCAGGCGGATAGATATACGTGTTCCGCACCATGAACTCTTTGAGAATGTCGTTTTGCAAAGTGCCGGCTAGTTTATCCGGGCTGACGCCTTGTTCCTCGGCGGCGATTATGTACATCGCCATGATCGGTAGCACCGCGCCATTCATGGTCATCGACACCGACATTCGATCCAGTGGAATACCGGAGAACAAGATCTTCATATCCTCGACCGTATCAATGGCAACGCCGGCCTTGCCGACGTCGCCGAGCACCCGTGGATGATCAGAGTCATAACCACGATGAGTGGCGAGATCAAAGGCGACAGAAAGACCGGTTTGACCGGCTGCAAGGTTTTTGCGATAAAACTCATTGGATTTTTCGGCGGTGGAAAAGCCGGCATATTGCCGCACCGTCCACGGTCGGCCTGGGTACATGGTCGCCCGTGGCCCGCGAGTGTACGGTGGAAAACCGGGCAGCCCGTCGACATGTTCCAATCCCTCGAGGTCCTGAGCGGTATACAGCGGCTTGACCTCGATACCTTCGGGCGTTTCCCACACCAGATCGTCCACCGAGTTACCCTTGAGTTCTTTGGCCGCCAAATCGGTCCAATTCGCCATTGTGTACTTCGGGTGTTTGGCCATGTTCTATCTGACCCCAACAGGCATGTTGCGTTAGTAAACCGTCTTATCCGTTAAATTCGCCTATCACATAGGTACATCGCTATTCCGCGCCGCATTCACCAATCCAGTGATTGCGTCGATACGTGGGCCGGACAGCAACCCTACTGATACCGGGTGATTATAACCGCAAACGAGGCACAGAGCGCCGGACTGAAGGTTGCGATCAAATAGATAACAGATAATTTGGTTCTGGGCCAATGACTACGGTATCGAATTTTCCGGACCCGGAGATGCTTAATCTTTCTATAATGCATACGCAACCAGCCCCCGCCGCAACCACATCGGAGGATATGACCATGCCAAAGGTGTTGACTGAATTTCGGGACGCGATTGGTGTTATCACACTCAATCATCCGCAAAAACACAACGCACTCAGTGCCGCGCTCATCGACGATCTCGCAGATGCCCTGGCGGACCTCAAGAGGCAGCAGGCGCGGGCCGCGATCCTGCGCGCACCACCGGGCGCGAAGGTGTGGTCTGCCGGTCACGACGTTCGTGAGCTGCCTCGCACGAGGCGCGATCCGCTTGCTTACAGCGATCCATTGCGCAGGGCGGTGCGCGAGGTGGAGAGTTTCCCGGCACCGATTATCGCCATGATCGAGGGTGGAGTATGGGGTGGCGCGTGTGAGGTAGCGCTAGCCTGCGATCTGTTGACCGCCGCTCCCAATGCGACCTTTGCCATCACGCCGGCCAAGCTGGGGGTGCCATACAACCTGACCGGAATTCTTACGGTCATGAAACGGGTGAATATGGCGATCCTCAAAGAGATGTTCTATACCGCAGAACCCATTGACGCCGCGCGCGCCGAGCATCTGGGCATCATCAATTATGTCGTCGACGCCGAGCAGCTCGCAACCTTCACGTGGGATCTGGCCAGCCGCATCACGCAAAATTCGCCGTTGACTATTTCGGTCATAAAAGAGGAATTACGACTGCTCGCCGGCGCCCACCACCTCTCGGCGTTGACTTTCGAGCGTATTCAGGGCCTGCGCCGGCGGGTATACGACAGTGACGACTATCAGGAAGGGGTTAACGCTTTCTTGGAAAAACGCAAACCTGAATTCAAAGGAAGGTAGTAGCACGATGCCGTTGATGATTTTCTAGAATCTTGGCGACTTGAATTGTGCGCCGCTAATAGAGCGGAAATGAGCTTAATTACACGTGGTCAAGGCCCGGTACTCTCAAAAACACTGGTATGCCGATCGCGCAGTATATTTTTTTGCACTTTACCCATTGTGTTGCGCGGCAGCTCGTCAACGAAAAAAAGTTTTTTGGGAATCTTAAACTTCGCGAGCGAGTTCGTTAATGCATCTTTTATCGATTGTTCGCTGATTTTGGCGTCCCGCTGCGGCACCACGAATCCCACCACGCCCTCGCCGAAATCCGGATGCGGGATACCAACCACCGCGGACTCAACTACGCCCTCCAGTTTATCGATACAAACCTCAACTTCTTTGGGATAGACATTGTAACCGCCGGAAATAATCAAGTCTTTGGAACGGCCAACAACGGAAATTCGACCTTCTTGGTCCATCCTTACGAGATCACCGGTAATGAAATACCCATCGTCGCGAAATTCCGCTTTGGTTTTCTCTGGCGCCCGCCAATAACCTTGAAACACATTCGGACCTTTGATCTCCAGCACCCCTACTTCATCGGTCCCCACAGCTCGCCCGTGTTCATCGGCAACTCGAGCTTTGACATCAGGAAGCGGAAAACCGACAGTCTCCGGTAGTCGCTGGCCGTCCAACGGGTTCGAGGTAATCATTCCCGCCTCGGTCATACCGTAGCGTTCCAAAATGCGATGACCGGTACGCGTCTCAAAGGATTCGAACGTCTCCTTCAACAACGGCGCCGAGCCAGAGATGAATAATCGCATGTTACGGCATGCATCACGGTTCAAGCCGGAGTGTTGCAGTAACCGTGTGTAGAAGGTCGGCACGCCCATCATCACCGTCGCCCTTGGCAGCAGATCAATAATTTCATCGGCGTCGAAGTGCGGCA
>CAMYMN010000013.1 GCA_947259395.1 uncultured Gammaproteobacteria bacterium
CCTTCAACATCAACATCAACATTACCGACCCGACTCTGTACCGGGATTCCGCGGACTAACTATTTGATAATCTCTGGATAAATCGAAGACAACTTAAGTTATAGTTTGATCCCGGTTCCGCTCGACCACGAGTAGATGACCTGTCTTTAGCATTCTTAATTCCTCGAGACACAGCTAAAAAAAACCTAAGGAGACGACACATCATGCTACACCGCAACGTACTTACCGCCGTGTTGGCGTTGGTCCTGGCACCCGCGATGGCATCGGACGACGACCCGGTCGGACTGACGCCGACCACGGAGGATGCCGAGGGCATGGGCGCAAAGCCCGGCTACTCCCCCTACGCGGGCCGGAGTTTTCCGACCGAGGTCTATTGGGGCGACACCCATGTGCATACCAACAACTCGCTGGATGCGCGCGGTTTTGGCGTGACCCTCGGGCCGGAAGAGGCGTTCCGCTTTGCGCGCGGTGAAGAGGTGACAACCAGCCACGGATTACCCTTCAAGCTGTCGCGCCCGCTGGACTGGCTGGTGGTAGCGGACCACTCGGACGGCATGGGCGCGATGAAGGAGATCATTGCGGGTAATCCGAATCTTTTGAAGGACCCGGTTGTCAAGAAGTGGCACACCGCGATGCGCACGGGCGGCGAGGCCGCGTTCGAAGCCACGATGGAAGTGATCAACGCCTTCAGCCAGGGCAAGGTCCCGAAGGTGGTCCTGGACCGCACCTTCCAGCAGACGGTGTGGGACGACTACATCGACATCGCCGAGCGTTTCAACGAACCGGGACGGTTTACGGCCATGATCGGCTACGAATGGACTTCGACCGAGAAAGGCAACAACCTGCACCGCAACGTGCTTTACCGCGACGGCGGTGACCGTGCCCGCAGGATGGTGCCGTACACCACTGCCGAGAGCTTCAACCCGGAAGATCTGTGGAAGTGGATGGCCCGCTACGAAGAAGCGACCGGCGGGCAGGTATTGACGCTCGCCCACAACGGCAACATGTCCAACGGGATCATGTTCCCGGTGGAGACCAATCCGGCGACCGGCAAAGCACTGTCCGGCGACTACGCAAAACAGCGCGCCCGCTGGGAGCCGCTTTATGAGGTCACGCAAATAAAAGGCGATGGCGAGACCCATCCGTTGCTGTCGACGGATGATGAGTTCGCTGACTACGAAACTTTGGCACTTGGCAATCTCAACCTCACGGTGCCGAAAGAGGATCGCATGCTCAAGTACGAGTACGCCCGCGAGGCGCTCAAGAACGGGCTTTTGTTGGAGACAAAACTCGGAACCAATCCGTACAAGTTCGGCATGGTCGGTTCCACCGATACGCACACGGCGCTGGCTGCGGTGGAGGAAGACAACTACATCGGCAAACATGCCGGCACCGAGCCATCTGCTGAACGTTGGAACCACCCGATGGCGAAGTTCCAAGGTAGACAGTACGAGGGCTATGCGATGGCGTCGTCGGGCTACGCGGGCGTGTGGGCCACAGACAATACGCGCAAGGCCCTGTTCGACGCCATGAAGCGCAAAGAGGTCTACGCCACCACCGGGCCGCGGATGCTGGTGCGCTTCTGGGGCGGTTGGAATTTTGTGGAAGACGACGGCAACAGCCGGCTGCCGGCGGCGGTGGGTTACGCCAAAGGGGTGCCCATGGGCGGCGATCTCACCCAGGCGCCAAATGGGAAGTCAGCCACATTCCTGGTTGCCGCACTCAAGGATCCTTATGGCGCTAACCTCGATCGCATCCAGATCGTGAAGGGTTGGCTGGACAAGGGCGGCAAGACTCAGGAGAAGGTGTACGACGTGGTGTGGGGCGACGCCGAGACACGCAAGCCCGGCGCGGACGGCAAGGTCCCGGCGGTCGGTAACACGGTGGACGTCGCGAACGCGACGTGGCGCAACACCATCGGCGATCCCGAGCTCATCACGGTGTGGAGCGACCCGGACTTCGATCCCGCGCTCAAGGCCTTTTACTATGCGCGCGTCATCGAGATCCCGACACCGCGCTGGACCGCCTACGATGCCAAGCGCTTTGGGCTGAAGATGTCCAAAGAGGTGCTCATGACCACCCAGGAGCGCGCCTACACCTCGCCCATTTGGTATACGCCTAGTACGTGACGGCGTGATTGGGCCAGTTCTCAATGCTGAGAAATAATGAATCACCAAATAATAGGAGGATCACCGTGAATACGGGACTGAAACACCCATCACTGGCGCAGCTTGGTATCCCGACGTTGTTTGCCATCATGTTCGTGTCGCCTCTGGCGGCACAGACCGAGCTGAGCCCGGGCGCGGCAGACGTGCCGGCGGCACAGAAGATCTATTCGCCTTACGTGGAACGCACAGTACGGGACAAGAACTTCGCCGAGGGCCTGTACTGGGGCGACACCCATCTGCACACGAGTTACTCCAGCGACGCCGGCATGATCGGCAACAAGCTGGGTCCCGATGAGGCCTACAAGTTCGCCAAGGGCGGGGAGGTCCTCTCCAGCACTGGGCAACGCGCTAAACTGATCCGCCCGCTCGACTTCCTGGTTGTCTCCGACCACGCAGAGGCCCTCGGCCTCGCCCCATTTATCGCCGAAGCAAATCCCGATTTGCTCTCCACGAAGAACGGCAAACGCTGGTATGACATGGTGAACGCCGGTGAGGGGTACGAGGCGTTTCGCGAATGGGGCGCCTACATGTTCAAGGGCGATCCCATCAAAAGCCCGCAGATGCAACGAACAGTCTGGGATCGGCAGATCGAAGCAGCCGACCGACACAACCAGCCGGGTGTCTTCACCGCGCTGATCGGCTACGAGTGGACATCGCTCAACACCGAGCAAGCGCCGAGCAATCTGCACCGCGTCGTGATTTTCAAGGATGACAGCGACAAGGCGGCGGAGATCGTGCCGTTTTCTGCCTACGACTCACAGGACCCTGAGGATCTCTGGGCGTGGATGCAGGCCTACGAGGACAAGACCGGCGGCAGGGTGCTGGCGATTCCGCACAACGGCAATCTGTCGAATGGGCTGATGTTCGCGACCGAGCGTCTGAACGGCAAGCCCTTGACCCGGGAGTATGCCGAAACCCGTATGAAATGGGAGCCGCTGTATGAGGTGACCCAGATCAAGGGGGACGGCGAGGCGCACCCCAAACTCTCGACGACCGACGAATTCGCCGATTACGGCACGTGGGACAAGGGTGACATCGCGGGGGTCAAGCCCAAGACGCCGGAAATGTTACCCCACGAGTACGCCCGTACCGCGTTGCAACTCGGTCTGCAGCAGGAAGCGAAGCTCGGTGTTAACCCGTTTAAATTCGGCATGATCGGCAGCACCGATGCCCACACCTCGCTGGCCTCGACCCGTGAAGAAAACTATTGGGGCAAGTTTGCCGGTACCGAACCGGCGGCGGACCGCTACAAGCATTACGTCATCAAGGCCTTTAGCGGCGACGAAAGCCTGTCGACCTTCGCCTGGGAGGAGGTCGCCTCCGGTCTAGCCGCGGTATGGGCGCGCGCGAACACCCGCGAGGCGATCTTTGATGCCATGCAGAAGAAGGAAACCTACGCCACCACCGGTACCCGCATCACAGTACGCTTCTTCGGCGGCTGGGAGTATGGGAAGGACGACGTGTACCGGCCCGACGCGGTGGCCATCGGCTATGCGAAGGGCGTGCCGATGGGCGGCGACCTACCTCAAGGCGCAAGTGGTAACAAGTCTCCGGTGTTCATGGTCGGCGCACTGAAAGATCCCCAGGGCGCCAACCTGGACCGCATCCAGGTCGTGAAGGGCTGGGTCGATGAAAAGGGGGAGCGCCACGAGCGAATCTACGATGTCGTCTGTGCCGAGCGCGGCATCAACGATAAGCGTCGTTGCGAGAAGCCCATCGGCAACACCGTCGACGAAAAGAACGCGACCTATTTGAACAACATCGGCACGGCGGAACTACGCGCGGTGTGGACGGATCCCGAGTTCAATCCCGAGCACCCGGCGGTCTACTACGCGCGCGTGTTGGAAATACCAACGCCCACCTGGCAGGCTTTTGACGCCAAGTTCTACGGTGTGAAGATGCCGGAGCAGGTGCCGCTGTCGCACCAGGAGCGTGCCTACACCTCGCCGATCTGGTACGCGCCAACATCTTGAACTAATTCTGTCTGGTATTCCGGGGACAGTTTACTTAATTGTGGAAAACTTGTTCGTAGGGATGTTTTCGCAATGAGTAAACTGTCTCCGCGCGCCCGCTTTACATGCACCCATTTATTCACAAATAAGTGAACTGTCCCCGTTTACGTCCCAAATAAGTAAACTGTACCCGTTTACGTGAGCGACTTGAATGCCGCCAATGCGCGTTCACGCGACGCCTTGAGGTCGACGATGGGTGCGGGGTAGTGGTCGCCGCGCCTAATGCCGGCGTCACGTAACACATCGTCGGGCGCGTCCCATGGTCTGTGGACATACTTGTTCGGCATTTCTGACAGTTCCGGCACATGGCGCCGCACGTAGACGCCGTCGGGATCGAATTTCTGTCCTTGGGTGACGGGATTGAAGATACGGAAGTACGGCGCGGCATCGGCGCCGCAACCTGCGATCCACTGCCAGCTGGCGCTGTTGTTCGCCAGGTCGGCGTCGACGAGGGTGTCCCAAAACCAGTCCTCGCCGTGGTGCCAGTGCAGCAGCAGGTTCTTCACCAGGAACGAGCCCACGATCATGCGCACCCGGTTGTGCATGTAGCCGGTGCGCCACAGTTCGCGCATGCCGGCGTCGACAATCGGGTACCCGGTGTGGCCGCGCTGCCAGCGTTTCAAAGACTTGTCGTCATCGCGCCACGGAAACTGATCGAATTTTTTCTGCAGGTTGTCCCTCGGCAGCTCGGGCCAGTGGTAGAGCAGGTAATAGGAAAACTCCCGCCACCCAAGCTCGCTCAGGAAGTGATCGATGTCGTTGGCAATGACGCTGTCTGCCTCGAGGGCCTTTGCGTCGTGCCAGACCTGGTGCGGCGAGATCTCGCCGAAATGCAGATGCGGCGAGAGGCGGGACACGAATTCCTGATCGGGCCGGTCGCGTCCAGACTTGTAATTGTGTAAGCCTTGCTCGAGGAACGTGTCGAGACGCGCCTGCGCACCCCGTTCGCCGGGCGACCAGGTGCGCGCCATTTCATCGTACCAGTGGATATCCGGCAGCAGCTCGAGGCTGGCGAGCTCGGTGTTGGTTCCTACTTTGTGAATGCGAAGTCTTTTGGGTTTGTCCACTACTTCTCGCGGCGCCGCCCCGCCCGCCAGACAGCCCTTGCGATAAAACGGTGTGAACACCTTGTAGGGGGTGCCGTCCGCTTTGGTGATGAACGGCGGTTCGAACAGCAGCGAGCCATTGAAGCTCTGCGCGTCATAACCGTCGTCGATCAGCTCCTTCTTGATGATGGTATCGCGGGCGATGCGCCACGGTTCGTAACACCGGTTCCAGTAGATGCCGCCGGCGTTTACTTCGCCGGCAAGCCTGGGAATGAGCACATCCGCCTTGCCCTGCAGCAGGTGGAGGCCTCCGTCCAAGTCCCTGTTGAGGGATTTCAGACTCTCGTGCAGCCACCAGCGGCTCGCCGCACCCATCGCCCACTCGCTGGCGCTGTTGTCGTCCAACACATAGACCGGCAGGATCGGGGCCCCGCTGGCGGCGGCCGTGCTCAAGGCAGGATTGTCGAACAGCCGCAAGTCCTGCCGGAACCAAACGATGATCGGTTGTGAGTTGCTCATGGTCGATTTGATTGTTCGGGACGGAGATTTCGATTAGATGGAGATTTTGCCTCGTCCGGAGGCTAATGCTGCTGTCGGATCTTGTCTGCTTGTTTTTTGATGTCCCGCTTCTTGGCGCGGTCCAGCCGATCCAGGTTCCGCCACTGCAGCGCGGTGCGCGGGTGGCGCCTGAAACGCTGATTGTGACGTTGCAGGAAATCCCAATACAGGGTGGTGAATGGGCAGGCATGGTCGCCGACTGCTTTTTTTGGATCATACCGGCAGTGCCTGCAGTAATTGCTCATCCTGTTGATGTAGGCACCGCTGGCGACATACGGTTTGGAGGCCAACACCCCGCCGTCCGCATATTGTGACATCCCCAAGGTGTTGGGCAATTCGACCCACTCCACGGCATCGACGTACACAGATAGATACCACTCATGTACCTGGCGCGGATTCACCCCGAACAGCAGGGCAAACAAGCCTGTAACCATCAAGCGCTGAATGTGGTGGGCGTATCCATAATTAAGGGTCTGGCTTAGCGCGTGCTGAAGGCACTGCATGTCGGTGTCGCCGGTCCAATAAAACCGGGGTAGGGCGAGATCTGCGTGCAGCGCGTTGCGTTCCAGATATTCCGGCATATATTTCCAGTAGATGCCGCGTACGTATTCCCGCCAGCCGAGGATCTGGCGAATGAATCCTTCAACGGACGCCAAAGGAGCCCGCTGCTGTTCATAGGCCTCGACCGCAGCGGCGATCGATTCGCGAGGATTCAGCAGCTTTACATTCATCGCCGCGGCCAGACCGGAATGATAAAGGAACGGCTCATCGGTCCACATCGCGTCTTGATAGGGTCCGAACGCGGCGAGCCGATGTTGAGTGAAGTCCCGTAACGCATGGCGGGCATCGTTTTGCTTGACCGGCCAGTCAAAACTGGAGAGTTCACCCGGATGTTCGGGGAAACAATTCTCGACGGTCTTGATCACGTCGCGGGTGATCGCGTCCGGCGGGTAGCTGGGCCATAGCGGTATCCTGCCTGGACCCTGTCGCGGGAACGATTTGCGATTGTTGCTATCGTAGTTCCACTTCCCTCCTGCGGGTTGCGCGTCGTCCATCAGGATGTCCTCACGCGCACGCAAGTATCTGTAGAAGTATTCCAGCCGCAGCTGCTTTCGCTCGTCCGCCCATTTGTCGAACGCGGCCTGGTCACACAGGAAATGATCGTCTGGCAAACACTTGAAGTCGATGCCAAGGGCTGCGACCGCGCGTTTCAGCGATTGGTGGACGCGGTAGTCGCCTGCTTGCACCATGCGCACCTTGCCGGGCTCAAGGTGTTTGAGGTCCAAGGTCAAGATCTCAGCGAGCGTCTTGGGCGCTGCTGGATCCAGTGCGTGGTAGGTGACTTCATAGCCTTTCGCTCTGAGCTCATTGCGAAAGTGACGCATCGCGGACAGAAAATACACGATGCGCATTTTCGAGGACCATACATGCGTCGCCTCCTCGTAAGCCTCGGCCATCCAGATTCGGTCTCGCTGTGGATCAAGATGCTGAAGCGCCGTGCTCTCCACATTGAGTTGATCGCCAAGCACGATGATCAAACGTGCCGCTTTCTCGTTCATATTGAAAATTTGCTGCGCCTTGATTCAGGATTGCCGCGGTTACCGATCCACGCCAGCAATGAAACGATCAAATATCCAACCAAGAACACCTCGATACTGCCGATCACAATCAGATGGATCCAGGCGATGATACCCTCGGACTTGGCGATGTTTGCATAGAGTTCGACAGCGAAGATGCATGCAGCAAGAAACGCAAATAAATATGTCATATCGGTGGTCCTGCAACAGGGCGTCACGTCATTTTATGGCCCCGGCTGATCATTTCGTCCAACGTGTCATGCAGCCATGAGGTCGGAATTCGGCCAGCGTAACTCTTAAGTCAACGTCAGGTACGCGGTGCCAGAGGGTTACTCTGAGCGCCGGGAAACTCCACCGTCACGCGGGTCCCGATTTCAGGCTGGCTGTCTATATTTACAGGCCAGTTGAAACGTTCCGATAGACGACGGACGATGGTCAGACCGACGCCGAAACCGCCGCGCCGCTGCGAATGGCCCTGATGGAACGGTTTGAATACCTTTTCAACTTCCTGCTTGGGTATGCCAATGCCGCTGTCCTCAATACGCACAAAACCGTCACCGATATGGACCGTCACCCGGCCCTCGTCGGTGTAGGAAAATGCATTGCGTATTAGATTGCCGATCAGCACCGACAGCACCTTCTCGGACGTGACGACGACTAGCGTGACGTCCGCCGTCGACTGCACATCGATCGGCTTGCCGGCGAGCAGCGGGGAGGCCCGCTCGATTTCTTCCGCCACCAGTTCATTGACGCACACCGGTTCCCGGGACAGACCCTGCTCGGATTCCCGTGCCAGCAACAGGAATGCACCTACCAGATCTTCCATGTCCGTCGCAGAACGCTTGATCCGCTGCACCGAGTTTCTCGCCGGGGTACTCAGTTCCTGCTCACTGAGCAGCATGTTCGCGGCGATCTTGATGACCGTCAGGGGGCTGCGTAACTCGTGGCTGGCATCACGGGTGAACGCACGCTCCCGGTCAACGAATTCGTTAATCCGTTGGGCAAAGCGGTGCAGGGCGGCAGCGAGGGATGACACCTCCTCGTTGGGGTCGTCTTTGAACCCGCTGGCATCGAACACGGCTGCGTTCGGGTGCTCCAGATTCAGATCGTGTACGGCGTGGGCCAACTTGATGATCGGCGATACCGCCCGCCGTGACTGCCGGTACGCGATCCAGGCCCCGACGTATAGCATCACCAGTACAATGGTGAGCGGCACCAGGCCGAAGTACAAAGCGAGTTCGTTGACGCTTTCACCGTCGAACACCAACACCAGCCGCTGCCCCGCGTGCTCCGTCACGTAGACGACGGAGTAGTCCAGTGCGGAAGATCCGTGGAACCCGGGGCCCAATTCACGGAGTTCGGGTGGAAGTCCATCACCTCCTTCCAGCGCGCCCAGGTAGCCGGTGAGATTCAGTGTGTCCGGCTTCGGGAATTGCCTTTGCTCGTCATAATGACGCCAGAAATAATCCGCTTCCGCGCGCAGGGCTTGTTTCACCAGCACTTCCTCGAGTACGAACGCCGCCGCATAGACGCTCAACGCCGCGACCACGCTGATTAGGACGGCCTGGAGAAGAAACGCCTTGTCCAGCTTGCGGCGTAGCCCGACCTCACTCATCCATTTCTGCGATGCGGTATCCCGCGCCCTGTATGGTGTGCAGCAGCGGCTTGTTGAAAGGGCGGTCGATCTGCTTGCGCAGGTTGTACAGATGACTGCGCAACGTGTCGCTGTCCGGGAGGATTTCGCCCCATACCTCGCGCTCCACCTCGCGGCGGCTCACCACGCGCGGCGCGGAGCGCATCAGCACCGTCAAAATCTTGAGGCCAATCGGCGATAGGCGGATTTCTTGCCCCTCTCTTTGAACCCGTAAGGTGCCGGTATCGAGTACCAGGTCACCGACGGACAGGGTTTCAGGACTCACCTGGCCGCGCTTACGGCGTATTAGGGCTTTGATCCTGGCCTCCAACTCCTCCATGTCGAACGGTTTCACGAGGTAGTCGTCGGCGCCCACCTCCAGTCCTGCGACTTTGTCTTCCAGGGTGTCGCGGGCGGTCAACATCAGCAACGGCGTGGCGCGTCGACCCTCCTTGCGGAGTTTTTCACACAACTTCAGGCCGTCCATGCCGGGTAGCATGAGGTCGAGAATAATTACATCGTACTCATTGGTGACCGCCAGATGCAGTCCGGTGACGCCGTCGGCCGCGTAGTCCATGACGTAGTCGCGGTGCTCGAAATAGGCGTAGACCATTTCCGCAATGTCTTGGTGGTCTTCGATCAGCAGCAGTGTGCCGGCGTGGTCTGGTTTCATGGACCTGTTCTAAATGTACAATATTGAAGCATAAATCGGATATTGTGACGGCGGCGTGAAAAATGCCTTGTTAACGATGGCCTACCCGCCGCACGGGCCTCCGGATACGATCATGGTTTACGTCGTATCGCGGTGTAAACAGGCCGTCCTAGACCGGTAGCGGTGATCATCCGTGTTCGCAGCGCGCCAATCAACCCCCGGGACGGGCGGTGCATGTCCGCGATAGGCTGATTGGAGCCAGACCCCGCACAAAATATACTCAATTGAAGATCGCGGGCACTCAACACTGTACGAACATCGCGAGGAATACGACGTGTTGTTGGTCGTGCCGACTCCTCCCTGTTATTTTATGGTGAGAATCTCACTGTGTTGGATGGTGGTGATAACTTTGGCCGGGTGAGAGCCCTTCCTTCGACTACGCTCAGGACAGGCCGCACTGCGTTTGTCGAGATGGCACCGCTGCCTTGTCATTCCGAGTGCAACGAGGAATCTCACCGTGTTGGAAAATGGTATATGTTTTTAACACGGTAAGATCCATCGGCGTTCCGCCTCAGGATGACAGAAAAGAAAAGCGCCCCAGGATGATATTGGTGATTGCTCCATTACGCAGAGCTCATGTTTCGTTATATGGTATTTTCTCGATCCTGACCTCCGGCGAGTCGGCGAGATTATTAAACTTTTTCGTGCGTACCAACCGCAGCAGCCTCGTCAATAATCCGGTAAAGCGCGTTTGAATCTGGAATAGTGACGTCGCGACCATCGAATATCGCCAATCCTTCGCGTTCGAGCTCAGTGATGGCTCGCGCCACGGATTCCGGTCGCGCCGACAGCAGCGAGGCGATTTGACGACGCATAATCGGCAGCTTCACGCACACGTTGCCGTTCCCATTGGTAACCCCGTATCGCTTTTCCATCATGCGTAGAAAATGAATGAAACGAAATCTAATTGGTAGGTGCTGTTCGCGAATAAACAATACATTTCGCGACCCCCGGTCACGTGCCAGCTTGCGAAACAGCAATCGGGAGAACAACGGGTAGGTGTCAGTGAGTCTTACAATGGTTGTCTTGGGGAAGAAGCAAACATGGCATCCTGTCAAAGCCTCGGCGGTTGTTACGTGCGGTTCTTCGGCGAACAGGCTTCTAGATCCCACCAGGTCTCCGGATCCCACCATCCTCACTGCCTTGTCGGC
Organism: uncultured Gammaproteobacteria bacterium; assembly: GCA_947259395.1. Lineage (GTDB taxonomy): Bacteria > Pseudomonadota > Gammaproteobacteria > Arenicellales > JAANXG01 > CALZGZ01. Next base: position 10,858 of record CAMYMN010000013.1, read on the forward strand.
GCGGAACGCATCCTTGTAACTCAGCAGCGCTACACCGCTGCGTACACAGTAAAGTCCGGCAGCGGCATCTCCCTCGGAGAAGATTTTTTCGCCCCGCTCGAAATTACGCACCAGCGTCGATCGCTCCAAAATCGTAGTATCGGCAGTACGAAACGGCACGTCGCGGATGCAGGACTGCAAGCCACAACCGATGTGCGCGCACGTAATGGTCGGCCCTACCCGCCAGGGTCGCTCCAATTCGTCGCCATTGGCCGAAGCCTGATCACTCATAATTTTCTGTGCCATACGTTTCACGCGGTTTTGAGCGGAATATTTCCATGCGTGTACACTACGGGTGGGGCGTGAGAACCACGTGAAACCTAAGACGAAATGATGTGAAGACAGGCCAAATTAAGGCTTTGTAATGCAACGCAGGTACGGTTTGGCAGCGGAGATCATTTGCCTGCTCGACAAACCGCTCAACGCGCGCCAGGGAGACCGCTTCTGATCTTATTCTTTAGCGACCCGGCGGTTCTATCGTGGTTCTTCCTATTTATAGGCTATGCCCAGAAACCGACGACCCGTTCGATGGTCCAGTAGGCGGCGATGCCGCCGATGGCATACACGGGCAGCGCCTGTGCCCAGCGCATAGGGCGCACCTCGAAGCGTACCCACATCCGGTGCAGCACGATCATTGCGGCGACGAATAGGAGTTGGCCGACCTCGACACCGATATTGAAGAACAATAACGCCAACGGGATGGCTTGCTCAGGTAGCCCGACCTCGACCAATGCGCCCGCAAACCCGAATCCATGCAGCAGCCCGAACACGAACGCCACCAGCCATGGCCGGCGCTCGGCCAATCCGGGACGTCCCTGGCGGGTGTGTATGATCTCGGTGGCCAGGAATAAGATGCTGAGCGCGATCACCGCTTCCACCGGTTGTTGCGGCGCGTGGACGTAGCCTAACGTGGCCGCGGCCAGGGTTATGCTGTGGGCGACGGTAAATGCGGTAATCGTCGCGACCAGCGTGCGCCACGCCTTAACAATGATCAGCAACGCGAGCACGAACAGCAGGTGGTCGATTCCGAGCAGTATGTGTTCCACGCCCAGCCCCAGGTAGGTCGACGCAATCTGCCACACACTCGCGGCGCCCGTTACTTTAAAAGACGGTTTGCCGGGCGTGAGGCGTTCCGTGTGCACGCTTCCGTCGCGCCATTCGATGCGCACCAGCACGTCGGTGAGGGTGTGCGCCAGGCCGCCAATGGTGATGACGCCGCCGCTCAGATTACCGTCGCAGGCGAGGGTCCAACGTTGAATCACTGCGCCAGCCGCGGTGTGCGAACTCGGCGGGGTCTTCTGCTGGCAGGTGTCGGGGAGCTGCGGATCGAGCTTGAGCCGTGCGCCGCCGCGCATCGGCACCTTCCATAACACCGAAAAAGTGGCAGGAGCGATCTCGCGGAGTTCCAAGTAACCGGGCCTCACCTCATGGGCGTGTACTTGGGCCGCTATCCATATCACCAAGACCGCGAAGAGCGCTCGCAAGAAGTACCGCGGTCTCATCGCGAAGGCGCGGTCAGGTTGGCCAGGCTTTCATTGCCGGGCTTGTCGACGACAATCTCATAGCGGCTCTTGAGCTCCTTGTACATTACCTCGTTGGCTTCACGCCGCTTCACGGACAGCAGCTCCGTGCGCACCCGGTCGCGGATTTCCGCCAACGCCGGCAAGCGCGGCGCGACGCGTTCGTGGATAAAGACCAGGTGTACGCCGTATGCGGATTCGATCGGCCCGTGCCATTGTTTGACGGGCAATGCCGATAGCGCGTCGGCGAATTCCCGCCCGAGCATACGGGCGATTTCGCGTTCGCTGCGGTCGACGACTCGATGGTTGAGCATCAACGGGTCGCTGACCGCTGCAGGATCGGCTTCCGCGCCTTGAATGCGCAGGTCATCCAGCAGCAGCCGCGCGTCCTCGGCTGCCTGCCCCCCGCGCCGGTCGCTGCTGAGGTAGACGTGCATGAAGCTAAAGCGCGCGGACTCTTGAAAGCGCGCGACGTTTTGCTGCAAGAACGTCTCCAGCGCCGCCTCGGTGGGCTCCGCCGGCTGCGCAATGTCTTGGAACAGAAATTCCATCTTCTGCGCCATGCGTCGCCGCACGATTGTGTCGTCTTGTTCCAGGCCCAGAGCGCGGGCCTCGCGATACAGGACCTCTTCGCGGATACGACTCGCGATCAAGCCGTCCAGCTCCGCCGAGGTGGGCGGACGTTGCCAACGGCGCGCCCACAGGGCAGCCATACGGTCGATGTCGTCGGCGGTCACGACGATGCGATCAGCGCGCTCCGCCGCCTCGTCGCTGACCTGATAAAACAGCACGAACAGCCCCGCCCCGATCAGCAGGAAATGCAGCAGCGGTTCTTTCAGCCAGCGCAAGCCACCACCTCCTTCGTCATTGCATCATCCTTGGTTCAGCGAACATTGCCGGTCCAGCGCCCAAGGTTCGCGAACTGCCATCCCATGGCGACAGCAGCCAGCACTCCCCAGATGACCAACGGTGTGTACGCACCGGCGGCGATGGTGGTGCGATCAAGGACGTCCATGGACTGAAAAATGAGATGCCCGCCGTCCATGGCCAATCCGGCGCCGCCCAGCGCCGACGCCACGACGATGAACGTATCGAACACGGCGAGCGTGATCCCGGCGCCGATGAGCGCGGCAATCAGCATGATGACGACGCCGAAAAAACCGGTCAACCCCAAGGCACTGGCAATCAAACCGCCCAGCAGCGAACCCAAACCAATGCCAATCAGGATGCGCCGGAAAGTTTCAAAGAAATAAGCGCCACCCGCAAATACGATCACACCACCCAAGGCGAACAGCAGCTTGATCAGGCTCATTTGTTCGGGCGGGGTGCTGGTCAATAACGACCCCAACCAGAAGCCGACGCCGGCGCCGAAAAAGGCATAGAACAACGGCAGCAGGGCGTAGAACAGCATCAGGCCGAATCCCATCACCCCGAGGCCCACCACAATCAAAAACAGACCGTTAACGATATTCATAGTGTTACGTTTTCGGCGTGTACCAGATCGGCGAGGTGTAAGCGCGATCCTGAATCGTCGCCGGTACATTATCGGGACGCTTGATGCCGTAGAACGCTGCGTCATAAGTGGTCCATCGCGGCGTCGGGATTTCTAGTACGCGCACGTAGTAGAAGGCGTGCTGCTTCGGATCGAATTCAGGATCTTGCCAATGAGCACTCATCACGGCTTCACCGATGGTGTTGGTGTAGGTGGCTTTATCCACATCGACGGTGCTGCCCACCGGGTCTTTGGCGCGGCCATCGGCGCCGATCTTCCGGCCGTCGGACACCGCGACGTCGTAGATACGCTCGTGGCTCTCGCCCTTGTCATCCAGCCAACCCTTAATGACCTGCACCCGGTCGAGGTTGGCCCCATCGGGATCGCGCAGCGCGCGGATCATGAAGCGTGGCGCACCGCCTTGCGGCGCACCGGCAAGGTCGCCGCCCATGGGCACACCGCGACGATAGCCTTGGGCGATGAAATCAGGGCGCGAGACCTCATCGGCCGTGAAGTCCCAGCCGGCGAATACGCGCACCCGTATGCGGGTGCCGGTGGTGGCGTAAACCTCCTTGCGTTTCATGGCATCAAAGATATCCCCGCGGGTGTTCTCGCGCGCCCACACCGCCATTAGGCCCGAGGCGACCTCCTGCGAGGTGAGGATGCGCAGCTTGGGATTGTCGGCGGGGATGACTTCGTGTCCGTGCCGCTTCGGCGACGGCTCCGTATGCTGGTATTTGCCGAAATAGTTCTCCTCGCGCGTGGTGGCGAGCGCGGTATGCGTGTCCGACGCGCCGAACAGGCCAAACTTGAACGGGTTGACCCCGAGCTCCTTGCCGAGCTCGAGCCCCAGCTTGAGCGCAGAGCGCCCGTATTCGTATTGAAGCATCTCCGGCTTCTTCGGCGCGGATCCCGAAAGGTTGCTTACGTCCCAGTTCTCGTATTCGGCGAATTCGTCCTCCGGTGACAGCAGCGGGTGCGTCTCACCGTCGCCCTTGATCTGGGTCACCTCGTAAAGTGGCTCCCAGCGCAAGCGCGCCTCTGCGTAGGCCCGCGTCAGCGGCGCGCCCTTGAAGGTCTTGTCCAGGAACATCAAACCGTTGCTGATGTTGCCGTTGTGGGCCGGGGCGATCGCCCGGCCGCCGGTCTTGGCCTCGTAAGCGGCGAGGAATTTCCACAGATCCTCCGGATCCTCACTGTCGAACATCGTAAACGGCAGGATCTGGCTGGTCTTGTTCGCGCCATCGGCAAACATGACCACACGGTGCAAGTTGTCACCCTTGGGTGTCGAGGTCCATTCGAAGCCGGTCATTGCGCTGAACCGGCCGGGCTCGTTGTACGTGTCCGCCACCTTGATAAAGCGCTGCCAGATGCTGCGCGCTACGGCATCGCTGCTGAACGGATTGGTCCCCTCGATCGTCGACAGCTTGATGATGTTCTGAAACAACTCCATGCGACCGTCCTGGCCCGCGTTGAATCGCTCGTGTGCCCACTTACCCCACGGATCGGCAAGCAGCAGCGGATCGGACGCATGGAGCATCGGCGCCAGGCCGATCAATTCGGCGTGATCAGTGATTACGAGAAAATCGAGCGGGCGGATGAGCTGCACCGGTTGCCCGGTGTTCGAGATAACCTTTTCACCGCGCGCGAATCGGTACCCGGCGTGCATGTCTAGGGTGGTGCCGACCAGGCCGGCGTCAAAAGACAGATCAGTGTGGAAGTGGGTATCGCCGAACAGCACTTGGTCCGGATAGGCGCGGCCAACGTAGGGCGAGTAGACCCGCTCCTCGGCAAGGTCTTCTTTTTCCACCGTTGGGTACGGGGAGGCGGAGACTGGACTGACCATTATCGAGAAACCGAACAAGGTAAGGGCCCAGGCCGAGGCTTGGAACAGACGATCGAGATTCATGGGTGATCTCCTTTTATCAATCTTGTCGTGGTAAGGGCTGCGGGTCACCAAGGGTGCTCTTCCACGCTACGCGCATGCTAAAACCACAGACCGTGATAGTGGGGTTACCGCCCAACCTCACGCGCTACTATGAGCTCTGTGGTGGCTAACGACCCCTGTGGGCGGCGCTAGTTTAGCATAAGCCTACTTTATTGGAGCCATGTGAAGAAAATGTGAAGCGGCCGCAATCAGGGCATCGCGAACTGGAAACGGACGTACCGCACAATCTTGTGGTGCCGCAAACGCAAACAGCGGCGCGTGGCAGAAATAGGCGTGCCTCGCGACGTTCGACAGACGGGTGACTGTGCTGCGGTGACAATACAACTTTAAGTTCTATCTGCCGGCGCCATCCAGCCATTGAATCACGCGGGACTCGAGAAAGTCGTAGAATGGATTGTACCGAAGGCGCAGCAACCAGTCGGCAGGAAACTTCAGCAGGCCGCGTTCCCCCTGCACGTCGATCTGCCCGAGTTGCAGCGTGGGATCCGCGTAGGGAGATGTGCGCTGTCCGTATAGGGGATCGTCCGGCGGAATCGGCAGCGCGACGTGGGAAAGCGAAATCACACCCCGCGGCCAGGCGACATTCAATGCCTCTGTTGCGGTCTTGGTGGAGAGTGGTGGTTTGCGGCGGCTGACCACGGCCGTGCTTTCGCTGTTTTCGTTGGCGATCAAGGTAAGGGCAAATGGTAGGGAATCGTTCTCCATCAGCCGGGTGGTCAACGGCCCCGGATCGGAGACCAGAATCGTCGAGTTGACCTTGTTACGGTTGATGTCGAACAGGATCAGCTCGTGGCGGCCGGGCGCCAAGTGTTCGAGCAGGTTATCGACCACGGCATCCGTCGACACAGTGGCGTCCACGGTCGACAGGAATACCAGGGTCGGCGGGAAATTCTCGATGGGACCCGCTGCAGACAGGGCTTCGACACGCTGCGCCACGTCACGCGTCAACAGATGCACCTGGGTGCCGGCATTGCTCGTGAACGAGTTGTACTTGAACGGATCGAATTCCGGCAGGACCTGGGTCCAGGCGAGTTTTTCCAGGCCGGGCAGGGCGGACAGCCGAATGTTCCACTTGGCTAGCACGGCTGCCGGCGTGATGGCGATCGCCGGAGACACCAGCACCAGGCTGGTCGGCGCCGGTATGTTGGCACCTTCCAGCAGGTTGAGTGAATAGTCCAGCGCCAACGGCGCGCCGGTGGAGTAACCCATGATGTGGATCGGTGACTGCCTCACTTTGGATGCCAGGTGCTCCATGCTCAGGCGCACCGCGGCGGCCATGTCCTTCCATGTGACGTGCTTGAGCCCGGAGGGGATAGTACCGTGACCGGGCAGTCGCAGGCCGATCACCCAGTATCCGCGCTGATGAAGGGCCTCGGCCAGGGCGCGGAAGCTGTAAGGCGAATCGGACATGCCGTGTAACAACAACACACCGCCGGCTGGGGTGTTGGCGGGGAGTTCAAAGCTGCGGTTCCAGTTGGGCTTACGGTGGTGCGGGTCGGCAACGCTGCCCGTGCTGTAGCGGGCAAGGCTGAATTCGGCCCCAGTTTCGGTGCGTGCGTAGATCTGATCTTCCAGTTGTGCGAACAACTTGTCTTCCAGGCGCAGGTAGTCTTCGAAGGTGGCGATCGAATTCGTTCTCTCCACTGTGAATTCTTCGGTCAGGGTTTCGGTATGCCACAGCTGTAGGGGTGGACCGCTGCGTACCCAGAAGATATATAGCGCGAGCGCGCCAACGACGAAGCCGAGCGTGCCGATGGTCAGATACCGCACGAGGCGGACGATTATGCGAGCGATGAATCGCATGCTTGGTCGCTAACGGCCGCGGGTCAGGACCCAGTACACCCGATTGTCCGGCAGACGAAGCGGGTACTGTAGCCGGCTTCGCGGTGTGTCGGCGTTAATTAAACGCAGATACAAATCGTCAAAAAACTCAGGCGTCTCCAGGCTGAAGTTGTGAAAATTACGGGTGCGGTTGATGGGCGTGACGTCCACCAAATTGATAAGTTCTTTATCGGGTTCGATCAACTGCAGCAGCGAGTTGGCCTCTTCGGCTTGGTCTGGATTCGACGGGTCCACCGTGCTTTCTCCCAGACGTCGCCCCAAATTGAGCACGCGACTCATCAGCAGTGCGCGATCGTTGGAGGAAACATAAACCGTCAACTTCATCGCTAGTGCGGTGATTTCATTCTTGAACTGGTCGTTGAAATCGTTGCGATCGACATCCGGTGCGGTGAGCACGACATGTTCGATCTCTGTTTCGACGTCCGCCAGATCCGATTCCTGGTATAAGTTGCTGAAGGCATCAACGATCACCTGCCCACCCATGCTGTTGGCAACCAACCACAAACGCTCGGGTCGCACCTGCCGGATGATCAACTGCAAGGCGCGAGCCAGGTCTTTACCTGAATCTGTGGCGATCCGTTGCGCACGTCGATAACCACGTAGCGAGGAACCCTGATCCCCGGGCCAGTCGAACACCAGCATTGGCGTGTCGATGTCCAGCACGTGTCCGAGGAATGCGGTCTTACGCAACGCTGATGGGAAGCGCTCCCTGAAGCCGTTTACATTGATCAACAGCGATCGATACGGCGAAGCCTGGACCTGCTTGGTGAGTTGCTCTGCAAAGTTACCCTGCTCGAGAGTGCGAACATTTGACAACTTGATTTCTTCATCCTGAAACCACTCGCTCGGATTGATGATCATTCCTACACCGAGTGTCGGCTCGATGCGCGTGTCGAACAAACCGAACTTGAGTCCGTCCCCGCGTTCGTTGCGGAAGCGCTCTTCGAGAGGCCCCTCGTCAGCTTCAACAATGCGATTGGTGATAAAAAAGAATCGGTAGGCTTCGTTTTCGATCTGTGTTACCAGCATGCGCCGGAATTCAAACGCCTCGGCACGTAGCAGCGCATTGCGGGTCGGTACGTAGAGCAGGACTCCGAGCACGATTCCGATCAGCACGACGAGTACCGAGCCGAACAGCATGCGTCGTTTAAAGCGCGTCATCCTATGCCTTTGTATCCACGTTATCTGGTATCGATTATTACCGTGATTTTCTTACCCAGCGGAGCAGCACCAGAAACACAATGGAACCGGCGAACGCAGCGACGATGTCCTCGAGGCTTACCGAGATGTTGCCCAATCCAAGGTCGATTCCCAGTAGCCAGAACAAGAAGCCGCCGACGACGGCCCCCACCAGGCCGATGCCCAAATTGGTAAAGCGCCCAAAACCTTGTTTGCTGCGTTTTACGATCATGCCCGCCAGTGAGCCGGCAATCGCGCCGATAACGAGCCAAACGATAATCTGTTGTAATGAGATACTCATCGGTCATCCAACGTTTTTGAAGCTAATATTTTTGATGCACGCGGCTTGTGAAACCATGCGGCGCGCAAATAAAAAATCTGGTAACTGCTGGGCGAACGATCATGGATGATATCAGAGGATTCAAGTCCGTGGTGCGAACTGTCTCAAAACATTAACAAACAAACCCAAGGGTGTGCTGCGTAACGGACTCTGACTTGCCATTCTGAGTGCAGCGAAGAATCTCGCAATCTTGGATGCCGGGGTGAAATGGACGTGTAAGATCCTTCGGCGTTCCGCCTCAGGATGACGGAAGAGAAGAGCGCCTCAGGATGACGGAAGAGAAGAGCGCCTCAGGATGACGTAAAAGAAGAAGCGGTTTGTACCGACTCGACCGAGAAGATGAACCCGGGAAACGAAACGCCAGGGAAGTAGCCAAGGTTTTGATAACTAGCAAGTCATTAATCGAAGAGAGACCTGACACAAAAATTTCGGTAGATAATTTGGTTACATTGATGGTAGCGTATTACATCACAAGAATTTTCGGTTACGACGGCCACGGGCAGGCCCGGATGGCCTGACACTGCGCAATGACGTGGAGCACATCGATGAGAATTTCAGTTGTTATAGTCGCGGTTGCGCTTTTATTGAGTGCCTGCGAAACGACCTATCAGGACCGGGGAGCGCTGCTCGGCGCGGCGGCCGGTGGCATTCTTGGAAATCAGATCGGCCGGGGCAGCGGGCGGGCGATTGCGACGTTTGCCGGCGCTGTGGGCGGCGCGCTCGTCGGCGCCTCTATCGGTGCCAAGATGGATGACGTTGACCGTATGAAGATGAGTCAGGCCTACCAGAACTCTCTCGAGTACGGTCGGGTCGGCGAGGAAACGAGCTGGATGAATCCCGACTCGGGTAACTCGGGCAGCGTCGCACCGGTGCGCACCTATCAGAACGCCGCGGGCCAGTATTGCCGGGAGTTTCAGCAGACCATCACCGTCGGTGGAAAAACGGAGCAGGCGTATGGCACCGCGTGCCGGCAACCGGACGGCAGTTGGAAAATTATGGGAGGGTAATCATGAAGATGAGTGTGCTGATAAAAGGGATACGGGCTGTTTTAGCGTTGACCCTATTAGGACTCGTTGCTCTGTCCGGTGCCGCAATGGCCGACCCGGGGTTCGCGCGCGCGGATGCCAACGGTGATGGAAAAATCGATTTTGAAGAGTTTCGCAGCCATATGGTGAACACGTTTTACCGCGCCGATCGCAATCGTGATGGTGCGCTCAAAGGCGATGAGCTCAAGGTCTTGAATGCGAACCGGATACCGGATGCAGATCGAAACGGCGACGGCCGGTTGGATCTGAAGGAGTTTCTCAATACGACCAGTGCCGATTTTCGTGCCGCCGACAAGAACCGCAATCATGTACTCGGGTCCGAGGAGCTGAGGTCCACCGGCCGCTGACCGGCCTGTGTGGGAGTATCGTACAGGCATGATTCTCGCTTTCGCGGTTGCTTGTGCTGCACGTATTTCGCGGTGAAAACCGCTCCCACAGCGAGATGTCATAATGAGCGAGCACCCGTGTCCGCTGTGTTTGTCTGTCATTCTGAACGCCGTGAAGAATCTTGAGGTCTTTGACTGTGTTAGCGATCGCAACGGATGAAGATCCTTCCGCCGCCTGCGCGGCGTCAGGATGACATCCTTAGGTAGCAGCAATACGCTTTGTGGGAGCAGTTTCCCAGTCGCGAACAAACAATCGCGCCTGCAAGGCGCTCGCACCCAAGTTGCCGCGACGGTTCGCCCGCGTATGACAATCGACTGTGGGAGCGGCTTATAGCCGCGAGTCTCAGAACAACGACTCGCCACGAACAAAAAACGTAATTGCGTCTGAAAGCAGCGCCACGCCGACCAGGCCCAGCAGCACCGGCAATAGGAAATTACTGGCGCGATCCAGCACGTCATTGATGCGCGCCAACACCGGGCGGCTGCGCTCGCCCAGGGCCAACACCAGTGCGGGGACAATGAGAAACGGCAGGGCGTAGGCGATGTTGTATGTCGCTAGAACGCCCAGCGTATGGGTAACGGAGAGGTTGGCCTTGAGCATTTGATCTAGCGCGGCAAAGTAGGGCACGGCGAACGGAATCCCGATGAAGTTGATCACCGCGCCGTAACCGAATGCCTTCATCCAGGTCAACTCAACGCTCGGTTCCTTCGGGCTGTTGTCGCGCGGCTTACGGCTGGCGACGGCAAGCCAAATGAGCACCACACCCAGCACGAGTTCGATCACGAAATCGAACGGTTTGGGATTAGCAAGACGCGCCGAGATCTTCTCCAAACCCAGCGCCAGGATGATTCCCGCGCCCATATACGCGGCGGTGTGACCGAGCAGCGCAGCGCTGCTGTTGGCGACTGGACGTCGGGTACCCGCGGCATAGACGAGATAGGCGAACAACACCGGATTGACCACATCGCTCAGTAGGATCGGGCCGAGCGTCAGCCACAGATCCGTCATCGTCTGACTTTCGCTCTATCGGTCATAGTCCACACTACGCCCGGTCGCGTAGTCGGCAACCCAATTCTGTATGAGTGCTTCATAGAACTTCCTGGTGCGGGTTAAGCGCGTTTTTCTTCTTCTTTGTCAATTGCTCCGCCGGCGGCTGCCTGGGCCTCGGCCTCCGTCACTGGGCCGCCGGATGCGCTTTCCACAATCACCCGCCGTGGCGCGAACTGAATGCCCTGCTCTTCAAACGCCTTCTGGATGCGCGTGTAGGCCTCGCGGCGTATGAAGAACTGCTGACCCGGGATGGCGGTGAACTTGCAGCGAACGATCAAACATGAATCGTCCATGCGATTGACGCCCTGGGACTTTAACGGTGCCAGGATCAACGGTGCCAGTTGTTCATCCTCCATCATCTTTTGGCCGGTCTTTTTGATGATCTTGCGCACCTTTTCCACGTCGGTCTCAAAGGGAACCCGCAGCTCGAACTTCATGATCGCCCAATCGCGACTGTAGTTGGTGATGTGGTTGATGGTGCCGAACGGGATCGTGTGCACCGGGCCGTTGTGATGCCGCAGTTGTAGTGAGCGCGTGGAGATCTTTTGCACGGTTCCGCGGATGGCGTCGATCTCCACGTACTCACCCATGCGAAACGCATCGTCGAGCAGAAAGAACAGGCCGGACACGACATCGCGCACCAGCGACTGGGCGCCAAATCCAATGGCGATACCGACGACACCGGCGCCGGCGATCAACGGCCCGATCTCAACGCCCAATTCCGACAGGGTGATCAGCGCCACCATCACGATCAGCGTGACCAGGATAAACTTGGCGAACAGCGGATACAGCGTTTCCAGCCGGCTCCGGCCGGCACCGCCTATCTCTCCGTTCCCGGACTCGGCCTCGTCCTCCTCTGGTGCGACGTGTCGCTGCATTGCTGTCTTGACGATACTCCACACCGCATAGGCCAGCACCACGGCCAGACCGATATCCACCAGTGCCGCCGCTAACCGGCCGCCTACGATGTGCGTGGCCAGTGTGTCAATCTCTATCCCCCAGACCTCAGCGAGCAGGACCGCGAACACGATGCCCAGTACGATGCGCAGGTTGCGAAGCACGACTTGCTCGTAGCCTGTTTTGTCGCGCCGCGTTGCGTGGGTGTCTTGGTGCATCGCACCGGCAGCGGATACACTGGATTCGGTCGCGTGCTCACCGTGACCCGCGTCTTTGGCGAAGTAGGCGTGCAAGAACTCCCGCAGCGTAAGGTCTATGAACAGCAACGCCACGACTAACAGAAGGCTGATCAATCCCGGGGCCGTGACGCGTCCTGCGCCGCTCAGGAGCGAACCCATGGCGATGATCCAGATACCAAGCACATAGGCGATGACGAGTACATGCCAGTTGGCGGCCAGGCCCTGCAGCAGGGTTCGAGAGTGCCTATCCTCGTCGGTAACGGCGCCAAAGAACTCGGCCACCGGCCGGCGCGCATTCCACACTATGGCACTCAACACAACAATGAAAATCAAACTCCCCGCAAATAGAACCAAAGCGACGACGTAGTAATCGATGGCTAATTCCTCCAATAAACTGGCCGCGAGTTGGTAGGTCACCATGATGACAGTCAGGATCATAGTCTTGTTGTACAGCGCGCGCGCGGCGTCGTCGCTAAACGGCAGCACGCGCAACCAGGACACGTCGGGGACGAAGACCAGGCGGGCGATGACCGAAACCACGCGCACGGCGACGACCCCGGTAATCAGAGTGACGGATAGGACTGCGCTGGCTTCGCCTCCCGGCGAGACGAGGATTGACACGCCGAATGCGGTCAGTGCGAATATGGCGATGCCGATCGATTCGATGACGGCGCGTAAGATCAGCACGCCTAACCGTGCGAAGGGGCTCGGTTTTTCGGTATCCTCCCGGTGCCTGGAACTTGTTTTGGTCACGCGCCGATACAACCACTCGCCACCCCACCCAAGCCCGAAAATCAACACCAGCGCGAACAACAATGCGCCGGTGCTCACCGTCCCCCCTTCAGTGATGCCCGCCCACACCAGACGGGGCACTTGCGGCAGGGTCTTGGCGGCCCGTAACGCTGCCGCGAGTCCTGCTTTTAAATCCTGTGCCTCCTCATAGACTTCGTCAATCGCGTCCTCTTGTCCCGCGGCATCACGTTCGGCCGCGTTATGGTCGAGTTGTTGCAGCAGTATTGCCCGCACCTGATCGTCGGGCAGACGCGACATGAGGTCACGGATCTCTTCCCGCGTGAGGTCGTCGGTGAGTTCTACCCGTGGCGCAACAGGCTTGCCCGTTTGGACTTCAGCGGTTTCGGCCGCTAAAACTGCGCCGGCGCCCGTCGCCGTGGCTAAAACTACAGCCAGAATGGCGCTGGCTAATACACGTGCGAAACAGTACGCACGCGCGTTAGTGTTGGTCCGTAACACCGCGCAAAAAAAAACCGTCATAACCATGTCTGACTCCAGAATTAAGCAGTAGCCGGATCATACCGCACAACAACCGCAACTTAGTCAGGGGACCGGCGAAACAACGCCCCCGAACCCACACCCCACTGCATAATCGAGTTCGCCACACTGGATGCTGGGGCGTCGAGTTTGCGTACCCGGTCTGCGTGGACATACTCAATGCGGCCGATGTTCGGTGTGGGTACTGCCGGTATGAAAATCGTGAAATCGCCGTTATTGTGTTCCTCGACGATGAATGCAAGTACTAAAGAATCCAGCGGCATGGTCACCACCGCCGGCCGCAACAGGCCCCCTGCGTCCACATCGCCGGAGAATCCTTGTGTGAGTTCCTTTACCATCGTGTAACCCGGGATTCGGTTGAAAACCGTGTGGTTCAACCAGGAACCGAAACGAACACCCATCGGCATTTTCATCGCCAGGCCGATCAGGAAACAGATCAACAACAGTATGAGTACTGCGACCGCGGTGGCAACCTCGATGCCACCGATTTCATCGACGGGCAACAGCTCCGTGATGGGACCGAATACAGCGATGACCAAGTCCACGGCCTCGATGATCAGCAGAGTAACAATCACAATGGGCAGCACGACGAAGAATCCACCGCGTAACGTGGCCTTCAAGAAGTCGAGCAAGTTCGGCATTGTATTTCTCCAAGTTGGGGCGGTGTATTGCTTCACATGCTACCCGAGTGAATATAAGACATTAAGTCCCCACCCTGAATCTAGAGCGAACAAGTCTATCGTCGAGGTCGCGCAATTAACTGTTACTGTCTGATTGTCACCGGATACGCCGGCGGTTGGCGACGCGCGCGACGCCCGTTGACTCAGTCACACCGCGCTGCTCGCGAGGCAACGCCGCGAGATTCCCGCTGTACCGTCGGCCAGCTGGATACCGGTGGACAGCTGACCGAAAAAGACAACCCAACAGGCCATTGTACACATTGTTTATTGTACAATTTTGTTTCAATATTTTATGTTAAGGATGCTCTGAATAATTCGGCAATGGATTCTAAGAGCAAGAAAAACGAAAAATGCGATTCTTGTTGTTCTGATTTATTGATCAATCACATCATGATCGTTAAGTGGCGGTATATCTGTATGCCGAAGGACGCTTTGCATCAGTCAAAGATTTTGTAATTCCTTGATTATTTGGACGCAAATCACCCATGAATACAAACGTGAATAAAATGGTGTTGTGCTGTTCCGGCTTGATCCGCGTTATTTGAGCGGCAATTGAATGGAATTCACACTGACGTTCCTCTATCGGTTATTGTTTGGGCTTTATTTAAGTGCTCCGGTTTTGCTCATGCTGGTACTGATTGTTGTTGTGATCGGACTATTCGTGGGTCGACGCGAATCTTGGAACCCTGGCGACGCATTATACTGGTCGTTCATTACCGCATCGACGGTCGGGTACGGCGACATGCGGCCGCGCCGCCGTCTGTCCAAATTTCTGTCCATCGTGATCGCGTTTGTCGGTCTGATATTCACCGGAATCGTGGTCGCAATCGGAGTCAATTCGCTGGGAGTCGCGTTTGACAAGCACGTAGACCTGAATGAAGTTAAAGCCCTAATTCAAGAACTCGACAAGTGATCGCGGCATAACGATTCCCGATGTCGACATGCACGTACTGCGCCACTCTTCATGTGCGCAACTGATCAGCATCCAAAAGCTCGCGGTCGTCGCTATGATCCTGGGTTGTTGCTGCAATATGATGGTACGCGCGGGTTAGATAGAGGCTGCTCGAGTCGGCTGCAAACGGCTTATCGGACGTGCGCTTGCCGCCGAGCATAGATTTGGAAGCTGTGCCGGATTAGCATAGGCTATCCGCCACAACAATCAATGACGGGTCTGTATGCAACCTCAACGCAACACCATCCGGGTACTAGCTGTGCTGTATGGTCTTCTGTGCGCCTCAGCCGGTTGCAGTACGCTCGCCTTCGCCCAGACGGAGCAGAGATTTCAGGCCGCGCTCCAGGCCGTGATGCCGGAACAACCCTATGCAGTGGAGATTGGAGTGTGGGTGGACCAGATCACCCACATCGACCAAAAAGCAGAAAACTTCGGCGTCGTGGCCAATCTGCGCCTGGAATGGAACGATCCGAAACTGGCGTTCGATGCCAAACAAGGCAGTCAGGATGCGAGGGTGTACTCCCGGGATGCATTCGCGCGCTTTATCGACGAGAACGGACTGTTTGGTCCCGGTTTTGTGATTCACAACCAACAGGGCCGCCGTTGGGTACAGGAAGCTGAAGTCGTCGTATTCGATAACGGCCAAGCCGTCTATTACGAACGTTTTTCGGTGACGCTGCAGGCGCCGGACTTCGATTTTGTGCAGTATCCCTTTGACACCCAGAAGTTTTTTGTCCATGTTGACGCCTTGTATCCGACGGGATTCATGAAGTTCGTGCTGCTCGATGGGTTCAGCGGGCTGGGGGACCGCCTTGGTGAGGAAGAATGGATCTTCAACGACAACTGGACCGAAATCACTGAGGGCAAGGGTATCAGCGGCCAACCCATCACCCGTTATTCTTTCGGCTTCTTGGCCGATCGCCATCTCAATTACTATGTGCTGCGGATTTTCGTGCCCCTCATCATCATCATCCTGGTGTCCTGGTTGACGTTCTTTCTGCAGGATTTCAGCAAGCGCGTGGATATTGCGAGCGCAAACCTGCTGATTTTCGTCGCTTTCAATTTCACCATTTCCAACGATCTGCCTCGATTGGGTTACCTGACTTTCATGGACGCCATCTTAGTGGCGTTTTTTGTGTTCACCGGTATGGTTGTGGTGGCCAATGTTTTATTTCGGCGCATGGAAATTACCGGGCGCGAAGACCTGGCGAGACGAATCGACAACTACACGATCTGGATTTACCCCTTCACCCTCGGCGTTCTCGTTCTTTTGTGTTGGTACTGGCTCGTGCGCGAGAGCGTCCACTTCTAGTCAAAAAGGGACGGGAATTCCGGAATTCCGGGAATTCCGGGGACAGTTTACTTAATTGTGGAAAGTCACTAATTCCGGGGACAGTTTACTTAATTGTGGAAAGTCACTAAGCAGTAAAGGTCGCGCAGGGACAGTGTGTTTAATTCAATCTTTAATGCAGACACTTGCGAGTACTGTCTCCCGAATTTCAAATCGTCTTATGGGGCACTGTGAAAGCCATTCACTGAGTCTGTAACGCGTCAGGTTCGAGAATCGGGATCACACGTCAAAGATACCCTAAGCCGCAAGACTTTGCGTCGCAGTCCACCCACTACCATGCGGGGCTTATGCGGAGCAAGTTGCGCGCTTCGTTGCCGTGACTCGGGGCCATTCCTAAAAAGGACGTTACACCGAACCGGCGCATCGTGGCTGCTGGTAAGTTTTACGTACGCGTCGATACCTGTGTGGCCTGCCTCTACCGCAATCTCAAGCCCTCCGAGATCACCCATGATTTCGATGGGAAAGGGTGCGGCCATGACTCGGGCATCAGTCAGCGGCGCTAGCTGGCGTTGCGGGAGTTTTGTTTCGCCGGCTTCGGCCCGTCCTGTAGCGATGATAATCGTTAGCAGCATCAGTATCAGAAAAGTGCGTGAACGTTGCATGACGTACTCCGACGGTTACTGTAATTCGGGTGATTAAATCATGCCTACCGGGTCTCGGACATGGATCGTGCACCGACACTAGCACTCGAGCAGGTAAGCTCGATGTCGTCAAGATTATGAGTGTTTAGCCAACGATATACTAGAAAGCTGGCGGGTTGGCTACACGACCGTCTTTGCCGTTAGTATTGTTCCTTGTGCCCGCGGCGTGAGTTGGGTTAGTGTCAAATCCGCTTACCTCTGGATTCCTACTGAGCCTTCTCGGCGTCAGGCTCGAACAATTCGGGAGACAGTTTACTTAATTGTGGAAATTCTAGAGTGAGAATTCGTTGGACGGATTACATTATTACCCGTTTCGGGGAATCTCTACAATTAAGTAAACTGTCCCCAGATCCTTTCCAGATCTCTTTTTTTCGTAGTCAAGTTATACAAAAAGCGATGAAATTGAAACGTGGTATTACTGCTTGTTTAATGGTGACGGCGTTTTTTCCGGCGGCCATATTCGCCTTTAATCTACAGTTTTTGGGGGAAGATCCAATGAAGGAGTTCACGGAGGAAGATTGGCGAATGGCGGACGCCGCGTTCGATGCGGCGATTGATCACAATGCGGACGGCGAAGTCGAATCCTGGGACAATCCAAAAACGCAGAATTCCGGCTCAATCACGCCGGTGAGAACCTTCACTAATGCCAACGGTGAAAAATGCCGGTTGATTGAAATCGTCAACCGCGCCAAGAAGCAACAAAGCAAATTCAGACTGTCGTTTTGCCGTGGCGAAGGCAATATGTGGCACCACTCCGGTAAGTGAGACAATTCCCACAATTCCGAACAATATTCCAAGGACAGTTTACTTAATTATCGTTTTTGGGACCTGGTTTACGTCTACGCAAGCGCGTCCCCGTGATATTTTCCAGCTCCGATAGAAAACTGTCGTCCTCGATCGGTCGCCCTGTCCGCGCATGCTTTCGAATCGTGTCCAACTCCTCTTTACTAGTCGCTAACGCAAGATAGTTCGACCAGTCCGGAATTCGGTCTAACATGGGGTTTACTGTCACCAGACTGTCATCGGTCTCATTCAAATGCGCATGTACGCTGGACCATCTCCACTTTCCAGGACAACCACATAGTCTCGCGCGAACCGGGTTAAGTTCCGTGTATCTAACCGTCGCAAGCAGGTAGCGTTCGTCCATGACGAATGAATGAAAACGTTCTTGCCACAAATGACCTCGCCAACCTTCACGAAAGTTCACGCGGCGGGTGTACGTCCGGTGTACGTCCCTGAACAACCGCGCTAAGCTATCTTTGAACTTGGGAACTGCAACCAGATGAACATGGTTTGGCATAAGGCAATATGCCCATATCTCAACGCCCGCTTTGACCTTGGCGTCAGCCAGCAGATCGATATAGTAGCGGTAGTCATCGGCAGAAAAGAAGGTTTGCTGACAGCGATTGCCGCGTTGTGTGATGTGGTGCGGGTAGAGTGGTACGACTAACCTGGCGATCCTGGCCATACGTTTGCTCCTTGCTCCATTGGCGTCGTAATTCCTTTAGCGATTCATACATATAACACAACGCTACTCAATTGAGTATCCTGCCAAGGGATTTTCCACAATTATAATGAACTGTCCCCAGAGCTCCCGGAACTCGGAACTACATATCGCTCAGGCCCCACTCCCTATACTCCTGGATGCCGAGGTGACCGTCGCGGTTGCGATCGAGGCTGTCGAAGCGGCGGTCACCCCAGTCGGTCAGCTCGTCTCGGGAAATCGTGTTGTCGTTGTTGGTGTCGGCAGCATCCAGTGTGACTCGGCCGGGGCCGCGACATTCTGGCAGCGACCAGGCGCCGTCGTTATTTTGATCACGACAATCGAAGCGATCGATGATAATGCGGCCGAACTCATCGCGGTCGACGCGCGCGTCATCGTTAACGTCCGCGCGATCGAAAGCTGAGGACTGTCCCCACAGGGGGCCGCAGAATAACGTGGCAACAAACAGGGTACTCAACAGGAACCGCGGTTTAGACATGTCACTCTCACTCAATATTGGCTCAGATCAGGGCCGGATCAATTCGCCCACTTTTTTGGATATCGGAGGCGGCGATACTATACACGAAGTGAAGCGGTACGAAGACCTCCTATAATCTCTCCAGGCGATGGGTAAGTCGTAAGAATCCTTTAACAACGATCAGTCCCATGTAAAATTGATCACAGTCATGGACCACGCTTATTGCCAGTGGTATCGTTCATCTGGCCGCAAAAGATAGCTCAGGTGGCCGCGGCAGATATTGTTGTCGTAAGCCGCCGCATCGATAGTATTGATTATCTGTAACCTTTGACATTGCACTTCCAGTTTCAATGTTTCATTCGTTCAGGTCATTCGTGGAGAACCGAAAAATGAAGATCACGAGTAAGATTATCATCCCAATCTTCGCCTGCATTATCGTGGCGGTGTATGTACCCTCCCAGGCCGCCTCGCTCAATCCGACCTTGGACGATCGTGTGTCGATCCGCGGCGGTCCGTTCTTGGCCAGCATTGACTCAAAGATTAGAGTTCAGGGCCAGGAGTTCGACCTCGAAGACCGGTTAGACGATGACAAGACCACTGCCGCCATCGCGCTGGATTGGCGTATCACCAGTCGCTTGATTCTGAGCGGTGGTTTTTCCGAGCTGTCCCGTGACGAGACCCTGACTGCCAGTGCACCGATCCCAGTCGGTGGGCTCAGCATCCCCACCGGTTCCAGCGCCAAGATTGATTTCACGACGCGCAATTTTGATGCGGCCCTGGGCTACTCGTTCGTGCGTAACGAGACCACGGAGCTTGGTGCCCGTATTGGAGTTAAGGTGCTCACCATTGAGGACAAGGTGACTTTCACCTTGCCGGGCGCGCCGACCGTCGTACTGGTGGATGACGACACCACCCAACCGTTGCCGACGCTGGGTGCCTATCTCAATCACGCCTTCTCACCGCAGTGGTTGATCACCGGCCGTTTCGGCTATTTCAATTTTGACGTCGGTGATATCGATGGCGAAATCGTGGATCTTTTCGGCAGTGTCGAGTACCGCCCGTGGCAAAGCGTGGGGCTGGGCCTGGGCTACATCTACACTGATGCGGACGTGAAGGTCACCGATAAGAACGTGACCGCAACCGACGTGGATTACGAGTACAAAGGGCCGTTCGCATATCTACTCCTAGGCTTTGGCTCGGTGCGCTGAATCCCATCCACTGGCGATAGCGATCTGAATTCGGGGGACAGTATACTTAATTGTGAATAAGTTCTCTTGCTAAGTTGAAAATGTCGCCGAGTGGATACTTACGCAGGCGTAAACCGGGACCCAGTTAGGAAATTAGGTAGACTGTCCCCGGGTCTCGGTGCCTGGAATTAGGATCTCGGCGAGGGGTTTTCCACAAATAGGTATACTGTCCCCCGAATTACCTGTGTCCTCGCAACAACACTCCTGTAAACTGCGCGCTAAGTAAAATAACCAACCGTTCAAGTCAAAAAATGAAAATAGTTTACCTACCTGTTTTAGCAATACTTTTTACCAACATTGTTCACGCGCAAGAGCCTGCGACGGTCACGCCGCGCGGCGAGTACAAATGGGCAGTGACGGCTTATTATGGGAAGCTGACAGGAGATACAATGAGCGATGTATTGACCTTCCAAGCCGACTACGATTCCGATTACAAGTTCTGGGTGCTGGCGGTGGCGCGGAAGCTCAAGACCGTCAATCCGAAACTCACCATCGAGATCGAAGGGCAGCTCGCTAAGCACACTACAGGACAGGATCACTGGGAAATCAATGGGCTGTTTGCGGCGAGATGGCTACGTTTTCCCTGGGACGCCTTTGTGGACACCACGGCCGCCGCCGGTGTCGGACTCTCCTATGCCACCGAATTGCCCCCGTTCGAAGTGGAGACAGAGGGCGCCAGTGAAAAGTTGCTCGGCTACATGATGTTCGAGTTGACCTTCGGTCCTCCGAGCATCCCGCAGTGGGACCTGGTGACGCGCATCCATCACCGCTCCGGCGCCGAGGGATTGTTCGGCAGCGATGTTAAGGGCGCGTCAAATTCCATTACCCTTGGTCTCAAGCACCGCTTTTGAGATTTTACAGAAACGCCATCGCCACAAGCCTGTATAAAAGGGGCAGACGTATTTTTTTGAAAAATAAATCTGTCCCCGTTTTACGTACGCCGTTTTACGGATGATGACATAAAGGAAAACGATGCGTATAAATTTTAGACGTTTTCACCGTTCAATAATTGCCGGCTTCCTCGCGATCCTCATGTTGGGTAGCGGCACTCCGGCGTACTCCGCACAGGAGGTGCTCGACAGCATCTCCCAGAAGGTGTGGAAGGGCGATTTCAAGGAAATGCTGGAGCGCCGCAAGATTCGCGTCCTGGTGGTCTACAACAAGCTGATGTACTTCCTCGATGGCGCGACACAGCGCGGTGCGAGCTACGATGGGCTCAAGCTATTCGAGGCGTATGTCAATGAGAAGTACAAGCTCAAGACCCGTAAGCTGCATGTGGTGTTCATCCCCGTGCCGCGGGATCGATTGTTACCTGCATTGCAAGAGGGTCTCGGGGATATCGCTGCCGCCAATCTCACCATTACCAAGGAACGCCTGCAACAGGTGGATTTTTCCGACCCCGTATACGACAACGTCAGCGAGGTGTTGGTGACCGGTCCCGCCGTGCCGCCGATTAAGCACCGCGACGAACTCGCCGGTCAGATGATTCATGTACGAAAATCCAGCAGTTACTTCGAAAGCCTGAGCGCACTCAACCGGGATTTTAGAAAGCGCGGGCTGAAACCGATCGCGCTGGTGCCGGCGGACGAATATCTCGAGGACAACGATCTGCTGGAGATGGTGAACGCCGGCCTGCTGCCGATGATTATTGTCGACAGCCACAAGGCGAAGTTCTGGCAGGACATCTTCGATAACATCAAGGTCCATTCGGATATCACCGTACGTGAAGGCGGGCAAATCGCGTGGGCGTTTCGCAAGAACAGCCCGACCTTAAAAGCGGTGGTCAACCAGTTCGTGGCGAAGAACAAGAAAGGGACCTTACACGGGAACATCATTCTCAAGCGCTATTTCAAGGAGAACAAATGGGTGCGGAACTCACTGAGCGAGCACGACTTGGAAAAGTTCCAATCGATGCTCGACTTGTTTGAGAAATATGCCGGAGACTACGACTTCGATTGGGCGATGTTGACCGCGCTGGCCTACCAGGAGTCGCAACTCGATCAGAGCAAGCGCAGCAAGGCCGGCGCCATAGGTGTGATGCAGGTTTTACCCGCCACCGCTGGGGATCCCAACGTCGGTATACCGAATATTGAAAAACTGGAGAGCAATATCCACGCCGGCACGAAGTATCTGCGCTTCCTGCGTGACCGCTACTTCAAGGATCCGAGCATCGATGATGTCAACCAGACCTTACTGGCGTTCGCCGCGTACAATGCCGGTCCCGCGAGGGTCGCGCGGTTGCGCAAAGAGGCTGCACAAAGGGGACTGAACCCAAACGTGTGGTTCGGCCATGTCGAGATCATCGCCGCCAAGCGGATTGGCCGCGAGACGGTGCAGTACGTGAGCAATATTTACAAGTACTTTATCGCCTACAAACTGGTTATCGAGAAACTTAACCGGCGCGAGAAGGCAAAAGAGCAGATGCAGAAGAAAGCCGTAAACTAATCAGGAAAAGATCTCACCGTTGTCATCCTGACGAGTGAATCGAGGAAGGATCTCGCCCCATGGGGGATACCCTCCGATGCTCGGAATGACCAACAACAGGTCGGATGCCTCACGATGCTCGGCACGACCACCGTGTCACCAATATCCAATACGTTGAGATTCCTCGCTGCACTCGGAAAGACATCGAGGATTTGGCACGACCAACAACAGGTCGGATTCTTCTCCCTGCTGCGCTGGGATACGCGCTACGCTCAGAATGACGAGTTATGCTCGGACTGACAACAATTGACTTGGGCGTCAGATCAGTGCCTGTTCAGTAAGCGCCTTGATTACCGCGTTGATTGCAGATTTGATCAATTTCTCATCGGCCTCGGGGTCGATGGTGTCGGACTGCATCGACCACACCAGCTTCTCGGTCTTCACGTCGTAGAGAGTCGTCTCCAACTTCACCACGTCGTAGCGCTGGTAATAACCCGGTTGATACACCTGTCTGTAAGCGGCCGAGTAATGTCCGTAATACCCGAACCCGGGCGAGTACATCGGCGGTTGGTACACCTCCTTCTGATCTACGCCGACCAGCTGCGTAACCAGCACCGCGTCGATGTTTTTTCCGGCAATCGCTGCCTTGATCGTTGCCTCGGAGATCTTCTCGTCTTGGGCCATGATGCTGAAGCTGGGAATAGCGGTGAGCTGTCTCTTGGTGAACTCGTCAACCAGGTTGGACTCGAACATGCGCCGCACCGTTGCCTTCTTGGCCACCCCGATCACTAGGATGTCATCGAATTTCTGTCCGGCATAACTCGGGTCACGCCACTCAGCGGTTTTTTGAGTTGCCGCGCAAGCGACCAGGAACAGCGCTGCAACAGCGCTCAAACAGCACTTCACAAACAAAAGTCTCATCGACGCAATCCTCCGCGAAAGAATATGGTGCAGGGTAGCGCATCGCCGCCGCGATGCTAACACGATTCCGACGGGTAGATTGGCATGGATTCACGTCGCTTACAAGTACACCGGTTTTCCCCATCGCGTCGCGAACCAATCGGTTTGCACACAAATCGTTTTTTAAAAGAAACGATGCAACGATGTCTGCCGGACAGGTCAGTTTTACGTATGGTGTGTAACGCTTTACCATTACAATGTCACCAGCCGTTCACACCAACACAGGAATACATCATGGATCTGTCAACGCTGCTCAAAAAAATGGTGGAGCTCGATGCATCGGACCTGTTCATCAGCATAGATTCGCCACCGGTGGTGAAGGTTGAAGGCGAGATGCATCCCCTGGAGAACACAAACCTTGACGCGGATCGCAACCGCAGTCTCATCTATTCGCTGCTCAGCGAAAAGGATGTCAAGGAGTTTGAGAGTCACCACGAACTGAACAAATCCCTGCACCTGCCGGATACCGGACGCTTTCGCGTCAATGTGTTTCGGCAACGGGGAGAACCCGCCATGGTCGCGCGTCACGTCAGGGGCAGCGTCCCATCTATCGACCAGCTCGAGCTGCCCGCCGAACTCAAGGAGTTTGCGATGATGGAACGCGGCCTGATTCTTATCGTCGGCGGTACCGGGACCGGTAAATCGACCACCCTCGCCGCGATGATCGATTATCGCAACAGTAAGCGCACAGGCCACATACTCACGATCGAAGACCCGATCGAGTTCATCCATACGAACAAGCAATCGCTGGTGAACCAAAGAGAGGTCGGCATGGATACCCTCTCCTATGAGGCGGCGCTGAAGAACGCACTGCGGGAGACACCGGATGTCATTCTCGTCGGTGAGATTCGCGACCGGGAAACCATGAGGCATGCCATCAACTACGCCGAGACCGGCCACCTGTGCCTATCCACGCTGCACGCGAACAACGCCAACCAGACTTTAACTCGCATCATTAACTTTTTTCCCGAGGACGCGCGAACGCAACTTCTTCAGGACCTGTCACTGAACCTGCAAGCGATCGTGGCGCAGCGATTGTGTGTGGACCGGGACCAGCGACGGGTGGCTGCGGTTGAATTCATGTCGCGAACCCCTTACATCGCCCAGCTCATCGAGCGCGGCAAAATCGATGAGATCAAGGAGGCGATGGAGAAAAGCCAGGGCCGGGTTTCCAAGACCTTCGATCAGGCGCTGTTCGAGCTGGTCCAAGCCGGGCGGATCACCGAGGAGGAGGCGCTGCGGCACGCCGACTCACGCAACAATCTCTCACTGCGTTTTCGGCTCGAAGGTACCGGTTCGCACAAGGACTATCCCGTCAAGAGCGAATATACGCTTGCCGAAAACGCGCCGTTTGATACCTACGGCACATTCCGGATCTTCCCGTTGAGGGTGGATCGCGACAACCCCGGCGCCGAGCAGCGCATTACCGCAGCATTGATCCACGCGCTCGCTGCGAAAGGCCTCACCGAGGACCGTTCGTCGCCGGACATTGACGTGCAATACATTTATGGCATCAAGGACACCAAGGATCTCAAAATGGAACCGGTGGCCGACGAAGGCAACAGCTTTGAATATTACCGCCCGCAGAGCAGCCAGCATCACATGCTGGTGGTGAACGTGGTGGACCTCAAGACCAGAAAACCGGTCTACCGGCTCACCGCCTCCCGGCGCAAGACCGACTACCAGGCCTCGGAGGCCGAACTCAATCGTATGTTCGTCGACCTGTTAAAGAGTCTGCCGGTCGGCAAGTCTCCCGGTTGAGATTCAAGCGCCGTTGGCGTGAATGCAACGGTGGATTAGCCGGGGCCGCATGTTGAAATACGTGGTACAAATCACCGTGCCGCGCTCGGCGCTACGCCGGTCCAGCGCTTGAAGGCGCGGGAAAAATTGGCATGCTCGGAATAACCCAGCAGATAGGCCATCTCGTTGATCGATACTGTGGAATCCTTTATGTATTGCAATGCCAGATCGCGTCGGGTTTCGTCGACCAGTGTTTTGAAGGTTGTCCCTTCCTCTTTGAGTTTGCGCTGCAGACTGCGCACGCTGACGTTTAACGCTTTGGCGATACCTTGCTCGCTGAATTCGCCGGAAGGCAATCGTTCGACCAGTTTTCCTCGCGCCTTGACCATGATCTGGGTTCCCTCGAGACTGGTCAGGTACTCATCCACGATGCGGTCACAGGCGCGAGCGACCTGGATATTGCCCGTTGGCAGCGTCTTTTCAAGATCGTTCTTGCGAAATAACAGGCTGTTTTGATTCGATGCGAATTCGACCGGGGCCTTGAAATAGCGAGCAAATTCTGCGACGCAGCGTTGCGGAGGGCGGGCACGCTGTATCTTTAGTACCAGCGGTGCCAGATCCTCGCCCCAACTGATCCGGCACATGTTCAAAATCGAAGCGAAGAAATCGTCGTACTCCATGGCGATCGGTTCCCACACCACCTTCGACACGTCTAGCGCAAATCGATACCCGCGCTTTGTTTCGACGAGCGATAGCTCTTCTTTATCGGTGCTCACTACGCGGTAGTAGCGGATGATACGCTTCAGTGCATCCTTCAGGTCGCTGCTCGCCAGCCACGCATAACCCAAGGCATGTAGATTACTCGGGTGCCAATAGCGGGCGATCTTGAGACCCAGGCATGGATCCTGAGTGTGATCCAGCGCCAGGTCAAAAAGCCGCCGTAAGGCCCGGTAACTGAAACGAGCCCCCGGTTTATGGAGTTTCTCGGGGTCAAGACCAGCCTGCTCGAATACTTTTCGGCTTTCGACTCCGCTGGCTTCCAAGGCCTTCCAGATTGTTAAAGAACAGGATGCAAGCTGTGAGGCATACACGGTGTTTGTGCTTCCAGATACAACGGTTCGTAGGTGGCTTCATTACCTCTGACGGGCTCCCGCGGCGTCACGACATAGTTCGCGGTGATCCCGCGCCCGCTAGTAGAGATAAGCGGTTGGCGCAAGATGATAATAAAAAAATGCACTGGCCACGATATCGTATCCACACTCAAGTTGGGAATGGACCGTGAACCGTATTAACCACGTTCGTCAAGCTGGATCGTTTACCGAGCACCGAAAACGCGCGCCGGTGTTTGACAAGTGTCGGCGCTTTACCCGCGCTGCGGAGCTGCGGACAGCGGACTTGTACCCCTATTTTAGGCCATTAACGTCTCCCCAGGGGCCGGACGTGGTGTGTGAGGGGCGGCGAATGATTATGATGAGTTCCAATAACTATCTTGGCCTCGCCAGTCATCCACGGGTCAAAGAAGCTGCAATAGACGCAGTGTGCCGTTACGGAACGGGGTGTGCGGGGTCCCGGTTCTTGAATGGTACGTTGGCAATTCACGAGGAACTGGAGCAACGCCTGGCATCGTTCTTGCGCAAAGAAGCCGCGCTCGTTTTCCCAACCGGCTTTCAGGCCAATCTGGGCGCCATCTCCGCGCTCGTCGCAAAGAACGAGTTCATCGTCATCGACAAGCTGAACCATGCCAGCATCGTTGACGGTTGCCGGTTGTCATTTGCCCAAGTGGGTAGATTCCGCCACGACGATCTCGATGACCTAGAACGCGTCCTTCAAGATGCCGCCGGACGCGGTGCATTGGTGGTGGTCGACGGTGTGTTCAGTATGGAAGGTGATATCGCGGAGTTGCCCGGCATCGTCGAGCTGTGCCGGCGTTTCGGTGCCGGTTTGATGGTGGATGACGCCCATGGTTTGGGGGTACTTGGGGTCAGCGGCCGAGGTACTGCGGAGTATTTCGAACTCGAAGCGGATGTCGATGTGGTAGTCGGAACGTTCAGCAAGTCGCTGGCCACCATCGGCGGGTACATCGCCGCGGCCGCAGATGTCATCGACTATCTCAAACATCATGCGCGGTCGTTGATCTTTTCGGCAAGCCTGCCGGCGCCGGACGCGGCTGCGGCGTTGACAGCGTTGGACATCACGGAAAACGAACCTGACCGCAGACAACGGCTGTGGGTCAATACCCGTTACTTGCGTGAGGGCCTGGAGGCGCTGGGCTTCGACACCGGAAAAACTCAGACGCCGATCATCCCGGTGTTTGTTGGCGATGAGCAAAAGTTGTTGAACTTGTGGCGGGCGCTTTTCGATAGGGGCATCTTGACCAGTCCGGTGCTCGCGCCCGCGGTTCCCGCGCACATGGCTCTAATTCGTATGAGCTGCATGGCAACACATACCATCGATCACATCGAAACAGTTCTCGACGCGTTCGAAGAGGCCGGAAAGCAAATGGGTTTGGTGCCATGAAGCGGACGTTACTGTCTGTTTCCGGCGCGTTGATTTTGGCGATGTTGTTTATGGCAGTGGCGCTGCTTGCTGGGTGTGAGGATAAAGCCGAGATTGTTGAACAACAGTCGCCTCGCAGCGGATCCGTACGCAGCGAAAATCCGAACGTCACCGTGGTGCTGCCGACCGTTAACGTTGGCGCGACCTCGAGCTCCGAGCCAAAAAGCGGTAGGTCGGTGTTCCAACGCGCCTGCCGTACCTGCCACGGTCCAGGCAGGGATGGCGCGCCGCGAGTTGGTGATGCAGCGGCCTGGCAAGGAAAGCTCGAGCGCGAATTGGACAATTTAATACAACATGCGACGCGTGGGTTTAATCACATGCCGCAAAAGGGCGGATTGCAAAACTTGAGTGACGCAGACGTGGCCGCGGCGGTCGCCTACGTGGTTGCCAAACAGCGGCGTGCGAGCGCGACCATCCGAACCAAAGGGTCTACTGGGCAGTGTCATCCGATCAACAATCCCATCGATTGCAGCCGCGAGGAATTCAGGGATGCGGTAAGCCTGTACGTACTGGGACTGCTGGGTGGCATCCAAGCGCGCCCGCAGCAGCGACACAAAATCACGCAGTCACAATTTCGGTGACTGCCGATCAATAATTTTCCACAATCCTGAAGAGAGATAAGGTGATGAGCTATATTTCGCAAAATAGATTCAACAAGGTTGCCGCAATGACGGCGTTGTTCGTGGCGTTGAATCCGTTATCCATGTTCGCTCAGGCCCAGGTTGCCAACTCGGGGTTTTATATCGGCGCCGGTGGCGGTGGGGCCAAGTACAATCTGGCTGTAATTCACGCTGGGGCTTGAACCCTCAACCTGATTCTAACGCTTGACCCGCATGTTACACCGAGGATCTCGGGTATACATCTGAGAAAAGATCTTGTATGAGTTGGCGAGGGAGTTGATGGCGCATTTCGTATCATGGATATTCCGGCTGGCTTCAGCGGTAGCCGTCGCTCTTAGCCTCGCTTGGGCCCAGGCACTGGGTGAGCCACGATGGCTGATTGATCTGTTGCCAGGGAGTCCACCGGATGTCACCTATTACGTGAACACCGATCAGCGGGTGATCGCATTGACCATCGACGACGGGCCCGATACGGAAACGACACCGCGGATTCTCGATCTCCTCGATGCCCACGGGGCAAAGGCCACATTTTTTATTATATCCAACCGGGTCGCGGGTCGCGAAGCCGTACTTCGCCGGATGGTTGAAGCAGGACATGAGATCGGCAATCACCTGACCCGCGACCGGCCTAGCATACGACTCAGCCCCGAGGAATTCGCGCGCGCGCTCGATGAATCACACGAGATCCTGTCCCGCCACGCGAACGTGCGCTGGTTTCGGCCCGGATCAGGCTGGTTCAATGACTCGATGGTGGAGATCGCGCGAAAACAACACGCTTACCGACTCGCGCTTGGATCGGTGTACCCGATCGACGCACACATCCACGTCCCCTCGCTGGCGGCATCCTACATCCTGTGGTCGGTGGAGCCGGGCTCGATTGTGGTGTTGCATGATGGCGGTGATCGCGGGGGGAGTACGATCGCCACCCTCGAACGCGTGCTACCAAAACTGAAAGCACGAGACTATCGGCTGGTCACGCTTTCTACATTAGCGACGATGGAAACGCCTGCCCAGTGAGCGCATGGTTCAGTCACACACATAACGACGAGCGCTAACAGTTTGTTTGCGACAGCCGATTGGATAGATGCTGGATGCTGCGTTTCGCACCCGGTGTCGGCTATCCGGGGCCCGAGCGACCCGATGAATTGAGCGATACGGGCTCGACGTATGACAACGTGCCAGCGGCGGGATAGGTACCTACGCGGGGACACCGTGTTACTCCCAGCATTGATCGAATCGCGTGTGCCAAACCATAATGTTGGCTCTTGTTTCCGCTGCCTTGGCGCAATATGCGGCATAAATATGCATAACGTCAGTAAACCGAATAGCAAAAGACGATGGTTGATTTATCTCGCCGTCGCCGCTGTCTTGTCGATAGCACTTACGGTGGTGTTGGATTTTTTTCCCGAAGAGGAGAAGGCTTTTCGCACACGGGTTCGCAACGCGGTGGAAACGACTTTTCCGCAGCAGGCTGCGGAAGTGGCAGAATCATTCGGCCTGTTTCACTACGGCGGGGAATTCACAGCCGCATCGCAAGACCGTGCAGCAGCGTCTTCCGTGGTGTTGATTCACGGTCTGGATGATCCCGGGAAGGTATGGATGAACCTTGCACCAGCGCTTTTCGAGGAGAACTTGAACGTGTGGCAGATGCGATACCCGAACGATCAACAAATCGTAGATTCGGCCCGCTTTTTCTATGATGAAATCGAGCGGCTGACCCAGTTGCGGATTCGCAAGATCAGCATTGTTGCGCACAGCATGGGTGGGTTGGTATCGCGCGAGATGCTGACCAATCCGCGGATTGCGTATATCGATAAGGCACGTCGCCAACAGGTGCCGCAAGTCGTCAG
The DNA here is from genome assembly GCA_947259395.1 of uncultured Gammaproteobacteria bacterium. Classification (GTDB taxonomy): domain Bacteria; phylum Pseudomonadota; class Gammaproteobacteria; order Arenicellales; family JAANXG01; genus CALZGZ01. The sequence goes on from CAMYMN010000013.1 coordinate 41,109, forward strand.
ACTCATTATGGTGGGTACACCCAATCACGGTTCTGAACTCGCCCGGTTTCGCGTGTTTGGTGAAATCCGCGATCAATGGGCCAACTGGGTGCAAGGCCGGAGACATATCCTGCGCGGTATCGTAGACGGTGCCGGTGAGGCCAAAATTGATCTGCTCCCGGAGAGCCGGTTTCTAACAACTTTGAATCAACGGCCGCATCCCCCGGGCGTCAACATGCTGAGCATTGCTGGGAATGTCACTCCCTGGGACGGAATCGGCATTGACCAATTTCTAATCACAGCCCGCGATCGCACCCCTGCGGCGGGACAAAAGATGTTGGCAGATCTGGAGTCCTTCTTAAAATCGATGAACGACGGCCTGGGCGACGGATTGGTGACGGTCGAATCGACACGCCTCGACGGAATCGACCACCACATAGTGCGCGGCTCGCATTTGTCAATGATCCGCAATATCTCCACGCAAAGCAGCCGTGTTCCGCCCGCGATTCCCGTGATTATCCAAAATCTTGCACCGGTGATCTCAACGAAATCGATTGATGCGTCAATCAGCGAACAAAAATAGGCAAGCTACAGACAGATTCGGAGCATGGTGTTCACCGGAATTCGGGGGACAGTTTACTTAATTGTGCACCGGAATTCGGGGGAATTCGGGGGACAGTTTACTTAATTGTGGAAATTCTCTTAGCGGCGCACTCGAGTCAGCCACGATTCGAAAGTATGCATGGATCGGTTGGCCGATTGAAGGTCACCAATTTGTTGGAATTGAAAGATATAACCGGAAGACCCCTATGCAAAGTTAATCTGGGCCTCACACGCGATAATTAAGTACACTGTCCCCGGAGTTTTACAGCAACCACACGCACACGTACACGCTTCATTAATGCAGAAAGCGCTCAAGGTCGGCGGCGGCATCGCACTGGCGATGGGTGCCGTGTTATTGACTATCTATGTGGTCGCAGTCTACGTCGTCGACGATCGGTTCTATTTGCAGATGGTGCGGGAGGCCGTGAAGGATTCCACTGGCCTCACTATAGACATCAGCGGACAGTTCAAGGTGGAACGTTCCCTGCGGCCCGGATTGGTGGCCGAGGACGTGCGCTTATCTAATCCGGGTATGGGAACAGCAGCGGAGATCGTCCGTGTCAAACACCTACGCTTTCAGATCGAGTTGATTCCGCTGTTGCGAGGTGACTTGCGCTTTGCGGTGACCATGGAGCAACCGCAGATCCGTCTGCAAGTGAATGCCACCGGCCGGCGTAACTGGCAAGTGGGCGAGGTCAGTGAATCACCGCGCGGCGAAACCGGCACAGACAGCGGCTGGGATCTGGTTATCGACCACGTTGAGATCTTTGACGGCCGGCTGATGTATCGGGACGCGCGTGATGATTCCAACGTCGAGGTGACGCTTGCAACCTTCGAACTCCAACATGATCGCGCAGCCGGACTGGCCACCCTGGGGTTTCTCGGTGCGTATCAAGACACTCAGTATTCAATCAACGGTACGTTGCGCGATCCGGCTGCTGATGAGCCGCTGCGGGCCGAGTTGACGATCGACGCGTATGGTCCAGGTGCGAGTGCAGATCGCAATGCGCCCGCCACGCTTCACCTCACCGCGTCAGGCACCGTATCGAGACTAGATCAGGACCCGGCATTTGACCTTGCCGTGGACGGTCGCATGCAGACCCTGCTACCACTGACGAAAGTTCTTGGTGTTAAATCCGGTGCGTGGACACAACTGGGTCCAGTCGCGGTCAGAACACGTCTGCAGTTGAAGCGCGGTGCGTATCACCTCAAAGACGTAGACGCAAAGTGGACCCCAGACGGCCTAGCGCTGATGACCACGGGCACAGTCTCGGATTTGGGTGGTGCCAATGAGCTGGACCTGGCGTTATCCGCCACTGCCGAGACACTGACCAAGCTGTCTCAGGTCCCGGCGCTCCCCAAAATTGCGTTTCCACAAATCGGATCGGTCCAGGCGAACGGACGCTTGCGCGGCAGCCAAGGAAGTTTTCGCATCGATGATCTGCGTGCCCGCCTCGAGACTGACGCTCTGGACGTTCAGGTTGCCGGGACCGTGACCGACTTAGATGGTGAGCCCGAAGCACGATTCGATGTGACCACGCGTATCAGCGACCTGTCTCAGGTATCGGCCGTGTTCGGGCTCGAGACCAACCTGCCGCCGGTGGGACCAATTCAAGCGAAAGGTATTCTCCAACGCAGCGAAGGTGAGTATCAAATCCAAAACTTCGATGCCGTGTGGGAGCAACCGGGCGTGCGTGCCACGGTCACCGGGAACGAGGCGAGTGTGTTGCCGACCCCCACGATGGCTATGCAACTGGAACTCCAGGCCGACAGCCTGGAAGCCTTGTCGGCGCTCAGCCAGCGGGAATTACCCGCGGTGGGTCCAGTGAGCCTCAAGTCCAAGCTGGTCCTGGATTCGGATCAGGTACGCGCGAGTGAGCTCCAGCTTCAGGTTGGCGGCAGCGATCTCTCCGGCCAGGTATCGCTGAATCGCAAACAGAGACCGACTCCACTGACCGCGAAATTGTCTTCCCGCGTGTTGAATCTGGATCAACTGTTGGACACGCCGGCGCAATCGGATGCGGAGCGGGAGCAGACCAAAAACAGTCAGGAGAAAACAGACGTAAATGAAGCTGAGACCGCGCAGAGTGCGAGACCGGACAGCGAAGAACAACCGTGGCTGCCCACCGAGCCGTTGAACCTGTCCTGGCTCGAACTATGGCAGGGGCTCGTCGATGTGCGCGTCGACCAAATGATACAGGACGTTGACACATTTGATGATGTCGTAGTTCAGGTGCAGCTCAAGCCCGGCATCCTGTATGTCCCGACCATGCGAATGAAGCTCAACGACGGCGAGCTGTCGTTGAACGTGGGCATCGACGCCAATCAATCACCGCCCACGTTTCATTACCGCAATGAGGCGAAGGATATCGACATCGGTAGCCTACTGAACCTGCCTTCAGGGGTGATCACCGGGGGCAAGACCACGGGCACAGTGGAGTTATTCAGTACCGGCTCATCCCCGGCGGAGATCATGTCGAATCTCAATGGTTATGTTCTGCTGCGCATGGGTGAGGCGCGCATCGTGGAGGCCGGGTTGGCGAGCGCGTCGAGCGCCCTGTTGGGAGGCATGCTGAGTGGCGTGTCACAAACCGAAGACGGAGAGCCATACACGGATTATCAATGCGGTGTGTTCGGATTCAACTTCAAAGATGGAATCGTTACCATGCGCCGCAGCATCGCGCTGCAATCGAAGCGGTTCAACGTAGGGGGCAGCGGGCAGGTCGATTTGAACAAAGGCACGATCCATCTCGAATTGCGTCCGCGGGCGCGCAAGGGGCTCGGGATCAGTGCGGCGATGCTGACCGGAGGTTTCAAGATTTCCGGAAAGCTGGATATGGCGGAGGCCGGGCTCAGCATGAAGGGCCTGTTGGAGAGTTACCTTCTCAGTTCCACCGCTGCGTTGCTGGTTGCAACGCCGGCCGGTGGCGTGGCCACCGGAGCGGTGCTCACGTTACGGGGAATTTGGGATCGTGTCACCGCCGGTACGTTTTCCTGTAAAAATACGCTGAAACGGATCGAGCGTCAGAATTCCGGAGGTTAACTTAATTGTGGATCAATGAATTTCCGGTACAGGGGGGCGACCCACGTCGGCATTCGTGACTCCCGGTGAGCTTTCCCAACTCCAACAAAAGATAAAGTCTAGGATTGACGGACCGGCTCGTACGCACCTTTTAACTGCGTCTCAATACGTATCAACCGGTTTAGTCATTTGGTGCGTTGACTGAGGGATATTCACAATTAGGTAAACTGTCCCCCGAATTCCGAATTGTCAGCTTTAGGAGTCAGGATGCGAAGATCGGAAGCGACGTTGCGGTGGTGCAAGCATAAAGTAGCGTCGAAGACAGGAAAAAGTCGGCGTTATTTGATACAACAGGGTTCTGTAACTTTTCTGGCTTGCTAAGCTCTGTCGCTGCTGAGCGTTCGATGACGTGAAACCCGTCTACTTTATACTGGCTTGGTGTTTTTTCGGCTTGGGTGCTGTTGGAACCGCGGTGCCGGGGTTACCGACAACACCGTTCATGCTGCTCGCGTTGTGGGCTTTCGCAAAAAGCTCGAAGCGATTCCATGACTGGTTGTACACGCATCGATTTTTCGGTCCGCCGCTGCAACAATGGCGTGACCATCGGATCATCTCGCGCAAGGCGAAAGCGCTGTCGGTGGGTACCATGGTAATTAGTTTCGTGTACTTAGCGTTCTTCACCGAGCTTGACCTGTGGCTGAAGACTCTCATCACCCTGGTGATGGTGTATGGCGCGTCGTATATCATCACTAAGCCCTCCAGCCTTCCTCGCGAAAAGACTGATGATTAGCGAAGAAAACGGTTTACTGTTAGGCGTACATGGTGCACACAAGAGCGGCGAATGGACCCTCGCGCATCATTATAAGGGAGGTATTCATCGCAACAGTTTACTTATCTTTAGATATGCTAAGTGGTCATTTGTTAGAACTAATCTTTTTTGATGTCGTCGGTGATGGGTGAGGAGACCGTCGTCGAATTTGTGCACAGATAAGTAAACTGTCCCCGGATGGCAGAAACACGTTCGTAGACGGCCATCCGGGGCGTCGTGTGGATCGTGAACTTATCGTTGGTGCAAACCCTCCCGGATTACACAGTGTCAGGCAGCCCTTTGGTATGATGATCGAGAATCCTATTGATAATTACAACGTCTTGGATACCGGTGATGAGCTTTACGGTCTTCCGGGGAAGGCGTCAGCTTTCTGTGCTTTGCATGAAGCATTTGTACCTTGAGGGTCCAGACCGGGTTGACTAGAGACCAAGTACCATTTTCATCTTGGAAAAATTCGGGTTGATTTACACTTCGTCTCTGACCGGCCAGTTACCGTCGTTGGGATATATCGTAACTTTGAAATCAAAAGGGCCAGCGTACCCTGGGCCCTGATGTTCTCTGTCAAGCGCCGTCTCCCAGGTTTCAATATTTTGGCCGCATGGTTTCGATTCACGCCCTGTATCCGGGTGGATACAACATGCTGAGAAACTCTCGCGCTCATCCCATGTCTGCGAGAGGGTACGCACCAGATCGGCGCGTGCTCCGCGATTCC
>CAMYMN010000014.1:0-2001 GCA_947259395.1 uncultured Gammaproteobacteria bacterium
GTTCAAAATGGAAATAACGGTTTCTTAATAGAAACATTTGATCTCGATGAGATGGTGGGGAAGACCTTGGAGCTTATGCATGATAAGGCATTGCGGGTAAGCTTTGGGAATAGTGCCAGAGAAAACTCAAAGCATTATTCACAAAGGGTGATTTGTCATCAGTGGAAGAGTTTCCTGGAAGAGAAGTTGTTACTGTCAGAGGGTCAAACACTGAAATCAAACACGTGTTGATGGGAGAATTAGGGTCGCGTACGCCTGAGCAGTGCATTGAATTTCGAGTATGAGTATTAATGGCTTGTCGAACTCTTTGGTAGAAACAATATAAATAGTAGGCCAATAGGATGCTGCGAAGGCAAGCGCTTTATAACGTAAACGGCATGTGTGGAAGTGGAAAATGAATTTGAATTACAAGCTCAAAGCGGGGATTAAGACGGTTTTAGCACCACTTCTGTTTCGGGGGTATCCGATCACACTCGCTGCAGAAAGACTTTATTTGTGGATGGACATTCTATGTAAAACCCTTGATGTTGAGGGTGATGTCGTTGAGGTCGGTGTGATGCATGGTGGGACAGCAATACTAGCGAAAAAGTTGCTCAAGAGACTGGGTTCAGAGAAAAATTCCTACGCATACGATACGTTTGAAGGATTCGTCGAAAAGCAAGTAGAAGAGGAATTAAAGCGGGGCTTGAATATAAGGTTCAGAAATCATTAGGGCGATATAGTTCAGCAAAACGATTTCCCTAAGGGAATCAGCGCTGCATTAGTAGACGTCGATTTGTCTACTCCCACTTACACGGCACTATTGAAGATACATGAGCGGTTACATACGGATGGAATTATTGCAGTTGATGACTGTAACAAGATTCAAACAAAATTTGACGGATACCGTGCCGCGGAGGGTGTCGAGCGGTTTGCGAGCGAAAGAAACGTAAGTGTTGTTTATATCAGTAATATGGCTATTATTACGCGACACGAACCTTATTCGAATCCTCATATCTGCGCAGAACAAAGATAGCGACTCAGCAGCAAAATACGCTGCAAGTCTATCGGTATTTCTTTGTGTCGACGTTGGGCAAGCCTGGATACGACCTTGTCGAATTTCTGTTTTAAGAAATCCGCATTTCTATGGACGGCAAAAGGCCACTGGGCCGACAACGTTTTCATCGGACGCTTGTTGTGATCACTGAAATGCGACTACGTGAATCGGTAAGCCTTCGCCAACCTGTGTGTCGTTCCCATTGCTCTTAATGAAGAGCGACCACATTCCAGTCTGAAAGATCTCTCCCCCCGGTGAGCTTTACGCCGGAATTCGACGCATAACTTCGTCAGCCTCAAACAAGAACAGCAAGTTTCGCCTTATATCAGCTACCATGCTGTCCAGGTGTTGGGGTCCATTTCCGACTACCGACCGTGAATGCATTGACTGATCGGTTCGATCAGTTGCGGCCGTGCAGGATCACCGTGATCTCAGCATAGGGTCAGAAGATAATTTATTATTAGTGCTGCACCGGAGATAACTATTTGAGTATGCGGAGGCTGGGCTTGAATCTGCTCGCGGTGAGAACCGCGCAACAGGTTGGCGTGGAGGGTTTTACGAGAAATGTCATTGGTAACCTGCGCCTTGCCAAGAATTACCGCACTATAGTTGTTCTCCGTCGACAGGCGAAACCAGAGCAGATGCTTGGGAAAGAGTTTTTTGAACAGAATAAGAATGTCGAGATAGTACGCTTACCAGCCATAAATACCATCAGTCGGATACTCACGGAAATGTTTCTATTGTCCGTCAAGTTATTTCGATGCACGTCAGTATTATCAGTAAATAACTTTGGTCCATTATTCGGACAGGCTGGACAAAAACGTATAGTCGTTATTCATGACGTCTGGTTCGCTTCCGAGCGGTACGAGGGTAGTCGGTTATGGCAAATGTATTTTAAAACTTTAATATCACTTCAACTCAAAGTCACACACAAAGTGATTACCGTTTCGGAGTTTTCAAAAAGG
>CAMYMN010000014.1:2054-5593 GCA_947259395.1 uncultured Gammaproteobacteria bacterium
AAAAAGCAAAGTAACTATTAAGGGATATAGGGGAGATGATATCTCGGGCGAGAAAGAGCAGCGACGATTCTTTTTGCTAGTGGGTGCTGAAAGAAGAAATAAGAATATATGGAGAGCTATTGAGGCGTTCGTCTCTTTTACCGAACAAGCGACCTCATTGGTGCAACTCATCGTTGTTGGATCGTATTCACAAAGCTATCTGAACAAGCTCCGCGAGGTCTATGGACCTATTATGGGTGATGGTATCAATGTCGAGGGATATGTTCCTCGAGAGCGATATGATTTCCTGTTGAATCATGCCGACGCCGTTGTTTTTCCCTCGCTCTACGCGGGGTATGGCATTCCGGTTATTGAGGCAATAACTACGAACAAACCGGTTCTAGTCTCAAGCGGCACTGTGTGCGCGGAGCACGCAGGGGCCATGGGCATAGTGGTAGATGGTACCGACGTAGCATCTATACAGGAAGGATATTCGCGACTCGCGACATTTGATAGTTCCGCATATAGCAATGAGCTTGAAAAGTTTAAGCAGAAATATGGCAATTGCAACAAGGCGGCACAAAAACTCTGCAAGCTTATCGATTCAGCTTAGGCTAATAGAGCAATTGGGAGATTGATAGAACGGTGAACTTTTCGCTACTAATGTCGGTTTACAGGGGAACAAATGCAGGTGAGCTCGAGGCATGTCTAGAAAGTGTTGAGGCACAAGATGTTGCCCCGCAAGAGATGGTAATCGTTTTTGATGGTCCTGTATCTGAGGCTGTTGAAGCGTATATCGCGACACAGAGTAAAGTAGCCAATTTAAATCTAATTAGAAATCCAATAAATCGGGGACTTGGTTCTGCATTAAGAGACGGACTATGTAAATGCAAATACGACATCGTGGCGCGGATGGATACTGACGATATATGCGTGGCAGGCCGGTTTAAGATGCAACGTGACTATCTTCGCGAGAATGAGCACGTTAGTTTGGTTGGAGGTCAGTTAATCGAGAAGTACACGATTGGAACGGACGAAATTACCGTCAAGCGTAGCCTGCCGGAATCACCACGTGAAATAGCTGCGGTGGCAAAGCATCGCAATCCGCTGAATCATCCAACGATCATGTTTAGAAAAAAAGACGTTATTGATTCAGGAAACTATAAACCATTTCCATTGCTGGAAGACTACCATTTATTTGCACGCATGCTGGTCGGGGGATATTTATTAGCGAATTTGCCACAGGCATTTGTTCAGGCGCGCGCCGATGACCAGTATTTTGAGCGAAGAGGTGGGTTAAGTTATTTTCGGCAAGAAATACTTCTAACTAAAGTATTTCGACATATTGGGTTCCACACATGGTCAGACTCATTACGGTTTCTTCTTATTAGAGCACCGTTTCGATTGCTCCCTAAATCAATTAGACGACGGCTGTATGTAACGGTATTAAGATCAACCTAGCACCATGCAGTCAGAAAAGTAATAGTGTCTCAGCCCTTAGATTTAATCTTGTATCTCGTTCTCTTACAGTGTCTTCCAGCGATTGTGCTGATACGCACAATTAAAAATAACTTAGAACTGTATCGTTATGTCATAACCTTTCAAGTGTGCCTCGTGATTTTGTTTTGGATTGCATGGGGAGGATATTCTGTTGACGCTTGGCGATATCTTAGTGGTTTTGATCCTAATCCCTTCGTATTTAAAGGAGAACAGCTGTTCTGGATTGCTGGGTACTCGCTACATACTCTGGTCTTGGATCCATGGCCTGTAAAGATACTGTCTATGATCGCGGTATCGATAATGTGTGGTGCGATTATATTATTTTTTAAAGGAAAGGCCCTGTCTCTGACTGTTATTGGCCTGTATATATTAGTATTGGTCCCTGCTTTTTTCCTCCTTTTTGGGAACGCCGTTCGACAAGGATTGGCCGCGGCCATTGTGCTCTACGGGACCGCATGGCTATACAAAGATAAAAAGTGGGGTTTTATTCTATGTACAGCCATCTCATTTTTTTTTCATCAAACCTCTTTGCTCGTCGCAAGTGCTGTTTTACTAGGCAAGTTACCACCAGTTGTTGTTAGATATACTTTACTATTCGCGCCGCTAGGTAGTTTCGTGTTGTTTTATCTCCTAGATCAGGTGGACGTTAATCTAGATACATTTATTCGGTATGCGCATTACCATGAGGGAGTGTTTCATTACGAAAAGTTTGTTGTTGCCTATGCGATCGCATGGCTTTTTGTATTGATCGGTACCAGATGCGAGTCGAGAGAAAACAGAATGCTGTTTTCTTATGCGTACATGGTAGCGCTGAGCAGTTTACTGCTCAAGTATGAAGTTCCATTTGAGCGTTTACTTCTGTACGCGGATTTATTTCTTCCCTTTGTGGTGCCGTTATTGCTTTTGTCTACAAAAAAAGTAAATAAACTGCAAGGCACCGTATGGTTTCTAGGCTTACCCATAGGTTTGGCGCTGTGGTCACATCCCTCAATCACGGGCACTCTTGGGTTTTGAGCGGATTGAATGTCAATTTCTTATTAACCGGCACCGCGACCGAAGAAGTGGGATCTAGACTTGTGAGGTCGCTCTTCTCTAAGAAAAGCGCTATTCGGTCACTGAACTCCGGTCGCGCTTGTCTCAGGTAAACAATATCGTTGTTGAGCAATAATTGAACTTTGGAGTCAGGAATCGTTGGCAGGCTCGGCTCTGAGTATGGCCAATGGAAAAGGAACTTTGTTGATAGATAACTAACGTTGAGATAAGAAGATATTGACTCTATATCGTCAAGAATTACCCGTTGCCCAGTGACCCCGAATGTCCACGGTGGAGGGTTCCCTCGCATTTCAAAGATATCCTCAACCTTGAGGTTAGTGCTAAGCATTGTGTGATAGTGAAGCGCCGCCTTTAGGTCCCCCGAGCTTCTAACGGCTAAAGCCAGTTTGTTAAGATTAGGCAATAAATAACGATTAAGACTGGCCAGTGTCTTTCGAACATCGATCATCTCTTCATATAGGCCCTGGTCTTCGTATGCAGACGCCAATGCTGAAAGATAACAGAGTTGTTTTGGTGCCAAAGAAGAGGCGTTCTTATACATAGAAATAGAGGAATCTAGCAGTCCTTGTCGTTGATTTAGTTTTCCAAGCTTAAACCATCCGTGAGCGTAGTTTGGATTCATGGCTACTGCAGTTTTGTAGTAACTTAATGCACTATCGTATTTTTTTGAATGTCGCGCTAAATCACCTAACAAAAGATAACTATGGGGGTCATTTTTATTTCTCTGCAACCAAATCTCAATATTACGAGCCGATGGCGAACTGTTGTAATTCTTAGCGATGAACTTTGGTATCGAACTTTTAAATAATCCCTTTCGCGCTTCCTGGTTAATACCATCCAAGGTAAGGGCGCGTCTATAATTCAAGTGCGCCATTTTGTAGTTTCCAAAATCCATAGATTTGTTTGCGCTAATAAGGAAGTTTTCCAGTCGGACTGTTATAGGTGGATGGAGCAGACGCCAACTGATTAGTCCGAGCGCGAGCAACAATATGATGATCGGAACCAGC